>NZ_WNXF01000001.1:152724-441732 GCF_010993675.1 Modicisalibacter sp. 'Wilcox' | reverse complement strand
CGGGCTACGGGCTACGGGCTACGGGCTACGGGCTACGGGCTACGGGCTACGGGCTACGGGCTACGGGCTACGGGCTAAGAGCCGGCATCGTACAGCTCGCGACTCGTAGCCCGCCGCTTGATTCCGGGGATTACGCCAGCCGGGTCAGCCAGCCGCGCTTGTCGTCGCTGCGACCGTACTGCAGGTCGAGCAGGCGGGTGCGCAGGCGCCTGGCGTATTCGCCGCCGTTGTCGCCGGACAGGCGCAGGCGCTCGTCCTCGCTGACCAGCTCGCCGACCGGGGTGACCACCGCGGCGGTGCCGCAGGCGAAGACCTCGACCAGCTCGCCGGAGGCCGCCCCCTCGCGCCACTCGTCGATGCTGATGTGGCGCTCTTCCGGGGTCAGGCCCTCCTCGCGGGCGAGCTCGAGGATCGAGTCGCGGGTCACGCCCTCGAGGATGGTGCCGGTGAGCTGCGGGGTGACGATGCGCCCGTCCCGGTAGACGAAGAACAGGTTCATGCCGCCGAGCTCCTCGATCCAGCGGTTCTCGACCGCGTCGAGGAAGGCCACCTGGTCGCACTGGTGCGCCTCGGCTTCCTTCTGCGCGGCCAGCGAGGCGGCGTAGTTGCCCCCGCACTTGGCGTAGCCGGTGCCGCCCGGCGCGGCGCGCTTGTAGTTGGACGACAGCCAGATCGACACCGGCTTGACGCCGCCCTTGAAGTAGGCGCCGGCCGGCGAGGCGATCACGTAGTAGTCGACCTCCTTCGACGGACGCACGCCGAGGAAGGTCTCGCTGGCGATCATGAACGGGCGCAGGTAGAGGCTGGTTTCCTCGCCGTCGCGCGGGGTCGGCACCCAGGCGCTGTCCTGGGCGAGCAGGGCCTTCAGCGAGCCGATGAAGTCCTCGTCGGACAGCTCGGGCAGCGCCAGGCGGCGGGCGGAGGCGCGGAAGCGTTCGGCGTTCTTTTCCGGGCGGAAGGTCCACACCGAGCCGTCGGCATGTCGGTAGGCCTTGACGCCCTCGAAGATCTCCTGAGCGTAGTGCAGCACCGCGCAGGCCGGATCCAGGACCAGCGGGCCGTAGGGGCGGACTTCACGGCCGTGCCAGCCGGCATCCGCCGTCCAGCGGATATGGGCCATGTGGTCCGTGAAGTAGCGGCCGAAGCCGGCGTTGCCGAGAATCTGCTCGCGGATGGCGGGATCCGTGGGGTGGGCGGTAGGCCGGATGTCGAAGCCTGAAGTGGTCACCGGAGGTCTCCGTAGCTGTGAGGGCCGGGGCGGGGTGCCCGGCGGTCGTTACGCGTTGCGGGTTTCGTTCGGGCGCCGCTCGGGGAGGGTCGGGGACGACCGGGCAGGGCGGTGCCGTGGATGCTGTCGAGAATGACACAAACGCCGCGGGCCGGGAAAGCCCGGCCCGCGGCATGTCACGAGGACGTTAGCACGCAAATGGCTGGCTGCGAAGCCTCAGTCGGCCTCGGTGGCCACCGTCTCGGTCTCGCGATCCAGCAGGTACTGGGTCAGCAGTCCCACCGGCCGGCCGCTGGCACCCTTCTCCTTGCCGCTGCTCCAGGCGGTGCCGGCGATATCCAGGTGCGCCCAGGGGTAGTGGTCGGTGAAGCGCGAGAGGAAACAGCCGGCGGTGATGGTGCCCGCCGGGCGGCCGCCCACGTTGGCCAGGTCGGCGAAGTTGGAGTCCAGCTGCTCCTGGTACTCGTCCCACAGCGGCAGGTGCCAGGCACGGTCCCAGGCGGTCTCGCCGGCGTCGAGCAGGTCGAGCGCCAGGTCGTCGTCGTTGGCCATCAGCCCGGTGGCATGATGGCCCAGCGCGATGATGGCGGCGCCGGTGAGGGTGGCGATATCGATCACGCTGGCCGGCGTGAAGCGCTCGGCATAGGTCAGGGCGTCGCAGAGTACCAGACGGCCCTCGGCGTCGGTGTTGAGCACCTCCACCGACAGACCCTTGAGGGTCCTGATGATGTCGCCGGGCTTGGTGGCGCGGCCGTCGGGCATGTTCTCGGCGCTGGCGACGATCGCCACCAGGTTGACCTTCGGGCGGATGGCGAGCACCGAGGTGACGGTGCCGAACACGCTGGCGGCACCGCACATGTCGAACTTCATCTCGTCCATGCCCGCGCCGGGCTTGAGCGAGATGCCGCCGGAGTCGAAGGTGATGCCCTTGCCGACCAGCACGTGGGGCGCCTCCTCGGGGTCCTCGGCGCCCTGATACTTCATGACGATCAGCCGCGAGGGTTCCTCGCTGCCGCGGCCCACGGAGAGCAGCGAGTGGGCGCCCAGTTCCTCCAGGGCGGCCTCGTCGAGGATCTCCGTGGTCAGGGCGCCGCCCGACTCGGCGGCCAGCTGCTCGGCACGGCCGGCGAGGTAGCGGGGTGTGCAGACATTGCCGGGCAGGTTGCCCAGGGTGCGAGCGTAGTTGATGCCCTCGCCGACGGCCTGGCCGATCCGTGCGCCCTGGCGGGCGGCGTCGGCCTCGGCGCTGTCACTGACCAGCAGGCCGAGCTTGGCCAGCCGTGAGGCCGGGGCAGGCTCCGACTTGAACTCGGTGAAGCGATACAGGGCGCGCAGCGTGGCCTCGCCGACCATGCGGGCCTTCCAGGCCGCGTCGCGCTCATTGACCGGCACGTCGTTGAAGGCGACCACCGCCTCGTCGACGGGCAGCTTGGCCAGTGCCGGGAAGGTGGCATCGAGGGCCTTGCGGAAGTTGCCCTCGTGGCACTTGTCGCGCTCGCCGAGGCCGACCAGCAGCAGGCGTTCGGCGGCCAGGCCCGGCGCGAAGGGAAT
The DNA here is from genome assembly GCF_010993675.1 of Modicisalibacter sp. 'Wilcox'. Classification (NCBI taxonomy): domain Bacteria; kingdom Pseudomonadati; phylum Pseudomonadota; class Gammaproteobacteria; order Oceanospirillales; family Halomonadaceae; genus Modicisalibacter; species Modicisalibacter sp. 'Wilcox'. The sequence goes on along the minus strand of NZ_WNXF01000001.1, from coordinate 438,953 downwards.
CAACTGCACGTTGCCGAGCCCGGCGTCGAAGTCGCCGCGCTCGATCAGCTGGCCGATCAGCCGTTCGCTGGCGTCGTCGAGCTTGGCGGCGGCCGGGAGCAGGTCGCCGTCCTTGAACACCGGCACCACGAGACAGGCCGTCTCCACCTTGGCCGGATTGACGGTGAGAACAGAAAATTCCATGGCGTCTCCACAGGGCTGGGGGTACTGACGGGGATCGCCGCCCGTGACGAGACAGCGCCCCGGGGAATCGGGATAATGCCGGCGGCGTCGAGCGCGGCCGGCCGAATTCCCAGTGTACGCAAAGCGCTGCGGCATTGCATGGACGTCGTGAGCGCGCCGGCGACGGGACGTGCTATCGTTAACGCGCCCTGAGGGAGACCGCTTTGATTATCTTTCGTTATCTGATTCGCGAAATCCTGATCACCATGGCGGCCGTCGCCGGCGTGCTGTTGCTGGTGATCATGGGCAGTCGCTTCATCCGTTATTTCTCGGATGCCGCCGCCGGCGAGATTCCGGTCAGCCTGCTGGGTACGCTGATGCTGCTGCACATGCCCAGCTTTCTCGAGCTGATCCTGCCGCTGGCGTTCTTTCTCGGCATCCTGCTGGCCTACGGCCAGCTCTATCTCAACAGCGAGATTACCGTGCTCGTCGCCTGCGGGGTCAGCCCCAACCGGCTGCTCAAGGTGACCATGCTGCCGGCGCTGCTGGTCACGCTGCTGGTGGCGGCGTGCAGCCTGTGGCTGACCCCCACGGGGGCGCGCCAGAACGCCATGCTGATCGAGGAGCAGCAGAGCCGCCTGGATTTCTCGGCCCTGCAGCCCGGGCGCTTTCAGGACTTCGGCGACGGCCGTACGGCCTACACCCGCGACTTCAACGACGACAAGACGCGCATGCAGGACGTGTTCATCAGCGAGCGCCAGCGGCGCGGCGACGGCACCCCGGAAACCGTGGTGACGCGTGCCGAGGGCGGCTACCAGACCACCGATCCCGATACCGGCAGTCGCTTCCTGGTGCTGAAGAACGGCCGGCGTTACAGCGTCGCGCCGGGGCGCAACGTGGCCGAGCGCCTGGACTTCGAGACCTATGCCGTGCGGCTGTCGCGGGCCGCCGAGATGGCCACCCTCGACGATGCCAGGTACGCCTCGACACCGACGCTGATCGCGCGTGGCGACGTCCAGGCCCAGGCCCAGCTGCAGTGGCGCGCGAGCCTGCCGCTGATGGTGCCCATCCTCACGCTGCTGGCGCTGCCGCTGTCGCGGGTCAATCCCCGCCAGGGCCGCTTCGCCCGGCTGCTGCCGGCGATCTTCCTGCACATCAGCTACCTGAGCCTGCTGCTGGCCGCGCTGGATGCCATCGGCCGCGGCTCGTTGTCGCCGACGATCGGCATGTGGCCCATCCATCTCGGCTACCTGCTGCTGGGGCTGTGGCTGACCCGACGTTCGCAACTGGCGGGAGGACGCTGATGCTGGCCGATCGTTTCGACCGTTACCTCGCCCGCAACGTGCTGGGCGCCATCCTGGTGGTGCAACTGGTGCTGCTGGGGCTCGACCTGGTGATCAGCTTCATCAACGACCTCAACGACGTCGAGGGGGGCTACTCGACCCTCGACGTGCTGTTCTACCGCGGGCTGCAGCTGCCCTGGCGCTTCTACCAGTACGCGCCGGTGGCAGTGCTGATCGGCTCGCTGATCGGGCTGGGCAGCATGGCCTCGAGCAACGAGCTGACGGTGATTCGTGCCGCGGGACGTTCGCTGACGCGGATTCTCTGGGGGGCGATGAAGCCGCTCATCCTGATCGTCGCCATCCTGCTGCTGATCGCCGAGTTCGTCAGCCCGCGCACCGAGCAGTTCGCCAAGGCCTGGCGGCTGGAGCAGATGGAAGGCGCCGGGGCGGTGCTCAGCGAGCGTGGCGGCTGGCAGCGGGAAGGCGACGACTACTATCGCTTCGGGGCGATTCGGGCCGACGACACGGTGGTCGGCGTGACCCGCTACCACTTCGACGGCCAGCGGCTGCTCAGCGCCACTCAGGCCAGCCGGGCGGTCTGGCAGGGCGACCACTGGGAGCTCGAGAACGTCGATGTCACCCGTTTCACCGAGTCGGGCACCACCTCCCGCCATGCCCCCCGTCAGGCCTGGGACACCTCGCTCTCGCCGGCCCAGCTCAACCGTCTGCTGCGACCGGTCGACAGCCAGGCGCCCAGCGAGCTGTGGGCCTATGCACGCTACCTGCAGTCCCAGGGGCAGGCCGCCACCCAGCCGCTGCTCTACTTCTGGCAGAAGCTGCTGCTGCCGTTGACCCTGGCCTCGCTGGTGCTGGTCGCCGCCTCCTTCGTCTTCGGACCGCTGCGCAGCGTCGCCGCCGGCACACGGGTGTTCTACGGCGTGATCGTCGGCCTGTCGTTCAAGTACCTGCAGGACCTGCTGGCGCCGGCCTCCACGCTGTTCGGCTTCTCGCCGGTCTGGGCGGTGCTGGCGCCCACCCTGGGCTGCGTGGCGCTGGGGCTGTACCTGCTGCGCCGCAGCGGCTGACCGGGCCCACCTCGTCACGGCTGGGCTTTGGCGCGGCCGTGAGAGCCGCTCCCTATCGTCGTGATGGTTTTTGACGATGAGGGTTGCGGAGACATATGCGAATCATTTACATTCGATATCGCATTACCCAGCGAGGTGTGATCATGTACGTATGTCTCTGCAAGGGCGTTTCCGATCGGGCCATCCGCCAGGCCGTGGACGAGGGCGCGCGCAACTGGCGCGAGGTGCGCGAGCGGACCGGCTGTGCCACGCAGTGCGGCAAGTGCGCCTGCATGGGCAAGGCGATCACCCGCGATACCCTGGCGCGGCAGGCCGAGTGCGAGCCGAGCCTGGCCTACGCGATCTAGTCGAGACTGCTTGACGTTGCCATCCGTCATTTCATGGCACTTGGGAATCGTGTGTAACCTGTTGGTCTGATTGGACTTTTTTTACCCTGTCAGCAATACTGGAAGCCAATCGACCGCGGTCGGCGGCGTACCGCTGTGCCCGTGACACAACAAGGCTTGCAAGGAGATTCCCATGAAAGGCGACGTCAAGGTCATCGAGTACCTGAACACCGTGCTCGGCAACGAGCTGGTGGCGATCAACCAGTACTTCCTGCATGCCAAGATGTACAAGGACTGGGGCCTGAAGGCGCTGGCCAAGTGGGAGTACGACGAGTCGATCGAGGAGATGCGCCATGCCGACGAGCTGATCGAGCGCATCCTGTTCCTCGAGGGCCTGCCCAACCTTCAGGACCTGGGCAAGCTGCGCATCGGCGAGGATACCCGCGAGATGCTCGAGAGCGATCTGGCCCTGGAACACCAGGCACGCGGCGACCTGCTGGATGCCATTACCCACTGCGAGCAGGTGCGCGACTACGTCAGCCGTGACCTGTTCCGCAAGATCCTCGACGACGAGGAGGAGCATATCGACGCCCTCGAGACCGAACTCGGCCTGATCGACAAGGTGGGCATCGAGAACTACCTGCAGAAGCAGATGCACGACGCCGGCTGAACCACCGAGTGATGGGCCGTGCAACGACGAAGGCGCCCCGCGGGGCGCCTTCGTTGCGTTCGGGGCGGCGTTTTTTCGGCGCTCCGGCGCTCCGGCGCTCCGGCGTCAGCCCAGCTCGTTGACCAGCAGCGCCTCGACGGCGGCGATGCGCTCGGCGAGCTGCGCCTCGTCGGCGGCCAGCACCGTCACATGGCCGATCTTGCGTCCCGGGCGCGGCGCCTTGCCGTAGTCGTGCCAGCGGGTGCCGGGAATGGCGAGTACCGCGTCGCGCTCGGGCAGGGTACCGATGACGTTGAGCATGGCGCAGGGGACCAGCCGCGCGGTGTCGCCCAGCGGCAGGCCGGCGATGGCGCGCAGGTGGTTCTCGAACTGGCTGGTCACCGCGCCCTCGATGCTCCAGTGGCCGGAGTTGTGCACCCGCGGGGCGATCTCGTTGGCCAGCAGGCCATCGCCGGCGACGAAGAACTCGAAGGCCATCACGCCGACGTAGTCCAGGCGCTCCATCACCCGCCGGGCGTAGTCCTCGGCGCGTGCCTGCTGCGGATGCCCGGGCTGCGGCACCGAGCAGTGCAGCATGCCCTGACGATGCTCGTTGCGCGCCAGCGGCCACACGCGCACCTCGCCATCGCGACCGCGCACGGCGATCACCGAGACCTCGTGGTCGAAGTCGATGAAGCCTTCCAGCACCATCGGCACGCCGCCCAGCTCGGCGAAGGCGCCCGCGACGTCGCCGGCCTCGCGCAGCATCTTCTGGCCCTTGCCGTCGTAGCCCAGGGTGCGGGTCTTGAGCACCGCGGGCAGGCCGATGTCGCCCACCGCGGCGTCGAGATCGGCCTGGCTGTCGATCGCCGCCACCGGGGGGAGCGGGATGTCGAGATCGCGGAACAGGGTCTTCTCGGCCCAGCGGTCGCGGGCCGTGGCCAGCGCCTGCGCAGGCGGGAAGGCCGGGCGTTCGTCGGCGAGGCGGGCGACCACCTCGGCGTCGATGTTCTCGAACTCGAAGGTGATCACGTCGCTGACCGCGATCAGTCGCTCGCGGGCGGCGGCGTCGTCCCAGGCGGCGCGCAGGTGGTCGCCGTGGAGTGCGGCGCAGGGCGCCTCGCCGGGGTCGAGGAAGGTGAAGCGGGCGTCGAAGCCGGCGCCGGCTTCGGCAAGCATGCGGCCGAGCTGGCCGCCACCGACGATACCGATACGCATGTCACTGGCCTCCCTGGTCCTGCGGGCGCGGGTCCGGCGCGTCGAGCACGGCCCGGGTCTGTTCGGCGCGATACGCCTCGAGGCGTTCGCGGATCTCGGGGTACTTGTTGCCGAGCATCGCCGCGGCCAGCAGCGCGGCATTGACCGCGCCGGCGCGGCCGATCGCCAGGGTACCGGTGGGGATGCCGGCGGGCATCTGGACGATCGACAGCAGCGAGTCGACGCCGCTGAGCATGCTCGACTGCACCGGCACGCCGAGCACCGGCAGCACGGTCTTGGCGGCGGCCATGCCGGGCAGATGAGCGGCGCCGCCGGCCCCGGCGATGATCACCTCGAGGCCGCGCTCGGCGGCGCTGCCGGCGTAGTCGAACAGCAGATCCGGGGTGCGGTGGGCGGACACCACCTGCACCTCATGCTCGATGCCCAGCCTGTCGAGGGTCTCGGTGGTGTGGCACAGGGTCGACCAGTCGGACTTCGACCCCATGATGACGCCTACCAGTGCGCTCATGCTCTTTTCCCCTTGCGACGTCGGGCCGTTGCCGACGGGGCCGGCGGCCGGGACGCGCTCGCTCGTCTGTGGATGATCCGGGCGGGGCGTCGGGCCCCGCGAAGCAGGCGCCGGATTATAGCATCGCGGCGCCCTCGGGGCATGCCGTCGGGGTCTGGATGCAGGGCAATCGCCGTTGACTCTGATGAGGGCGCCGGGGGCAGGTTGAAGAGGGGGTTCTACGCCATGGATGGCGTAGGTAGCGCCCAGGGAAGGGGTCACAGCGCCCCCTAGCAGACCTGCCGACGGATCAGACCGAGTCATGTTGCAGCTATCTACATAGCCCTGGACCTAGATGAAAGAGGCCTCGAGCTCGAAGCGCGGCACCGGCTCGCCGGCGACCTCGACGGTTTCGCTGAACATCGAAAGCGGCCTGACCCACAGGCCGTAATCGCCGTAGAGCGCCCGGTAGACCACCAGCGGCTCCTCGGTCTCGCTGTGATGGGCCACGCCGAGCACCTCGTAGGTCTGCCCCTTGTAGTGACGGTAGATGCCCGGCACCGGGTGGCTGGATTCACGAGACATCGGCGCTCTCCTCGGTAATGGGTGTCGGGGCCGGGCGTGCGGCCAGCCTGGCCAGTACGCGTGCGGCGGCGGTGAAACCGAAGCTGCCGGTGACGAAGGTCGCCGCGCCGAAGCCGCTGGCGCAGTCGAGCCGGGTGGCCTCGCCGCTGCCCGGCTTCTGCAGGCAGACCTCGCCGTCGCTGCCCGGATAGACGAGCTGCTCGTCAGAATAGACGCATTCCACGCCGAAGCGGCGTTTCGGGTTGCGCGAGAAGCCGAAATCCCGGCGCAGCCGGGCGCGCACCTTGGCCAGCAACGGATCGTGCTCGGTGCGGGCCAGGTCGGCGACGCGGATGCGCGTGGGGTCGGTCTGGCCGCCGGCGGCGCCGGTGACGGTCAGGCCCAGCTTGCGGCGCTTGCACCAGGCGATCAGCGCGGCCTTGGCGACGACGCTGTCGATGGCGTCGACCACGTGGTCGGCGTCCTCGGGCAGGCGCTCGGCGAGATTGGTCGGGGTGACGAAGGCGGTGTCGGCGACGACCTCGATCCCGGGATGGATCGCCCGGCAGCGCTCGGCCAGCACCGCGACCTTGGGGCGGCCGATGGTGCCGTCCAGGGCGTGGAGCTGACGGTTGACGTTGGACACGCAGACGTCGTCCAGGTCGATCAGCGTCAGCCGGCCGATGCCGGCGCGGGCCAGCGCCTCCACCGTCCAGCTGCCGACACCGCCGACACCCACCACCACCACGTGAGCGTGGCGGAAGTGCTCGGCGGCCCGGGCGCCGTAGAGGCGACGGATGCCGCCGAAGCGAAGGTCGTAATCGTCGTTCATGGCGTCTCCTCGGCAATGCCGCGAGAGGCCGACGGGGCGGCCTCGGACCAGTGGTAGCCGTCGCCCGGCGCATGCGCCGACCAGCCGAAGCGCGTGAACAGCCGCTGCATGTCCGGTTCGAGCGCGCCGCGCAGACACAGGGTGGCCTCGGCTCGCGGATGCCGGACATGCAGCTCGACGGCGGCCAGCAGCAGGCGCGGGCAGTCCAGCCGCTCGCGGAAGAAGCGGTTGTGCACGCCCTTGCCGTGCTTGGCGTCGCCGATGATCGGGTAGCCGCGCCGCGACAGATGACGGCGAATCTGGTGGCGACGTCCGGTCAGCGGCCGCGCCTCCATCAGTGAATAGCGCGTGGTCGGGTAGCGGTCGACGCTCACCGGCAGTTCCACGCTGTCGAGCCGGCACACCTCGGTGAGCGCCGGCTGGGCGGGCATCTCGGCCTTGGGGCGCGGCCCGTCCTCGTCGCGCAGCGGGCCGTCGAGGCGGTCCCGTTCGGGGCCGACACCGCGCACCACCGCCAGGTAGCGCTTGTGCACCCGGTGCGCGGCGAAGGCCTCGCCGAGCTCCCGCGCCGTGTCGGCGTCCAGGGCAAACAGCAGCACGCCGGAGGTCGGCCGGTCCAGGCGGTGCACCGGGTAGACGCGCTGGCAAAGCTGATCGCGCAGCAGCTGCAGGGCGAAGCGCGACTCGCCCCGCGCCAGGGCGGTGCGATGCACCAGCAGGCCCGGGGGCTTGCGCACGGCGACCAGATGGTCGTCCCGGTAGAGGATCGGCAGTGGCTCGTTCATCGCGGCAAGACGTGTCGTGTGGCAGAAGGGCGGGCATTGTCGCCGTTCGTGGCGGTGGCTGTCACCCTTCTTGCGGGGCGGCGTAGACGGCTGACTCGCTCGCGGCTGGTGCCGACGACAAGTCTTCGAGGGGGGCGCTGTGGACCCTTCCCTGGGCGCTACCTCGGCCATCCCCGGGCCGAGGACCCCCTCTCCGGTCTGTCCCCGGCGCCTCTCGCGACAGTGCTGCAGGCCGGGACCTATGAAGGCGGGCGGCGATGGTATAGTCAAGGGCCGAGATCGACGCGGAGCCCGCCATGAGCCAGCCCGATTCCCGCCGCCTGGTGGTCCTCACCGGGGCCGGCATCAGCGCCGAGAGCGGCCTGAAGACCTTTCGCGACGGCGACGGCCTGTGGGAGAACCATCGCATCGAGGACGTCGCCACGCCGGAGGCCTGGGCGCGCGACCCCGAGAGCGTGCTGCGCTTCTACGACGAGCGCCGCGAGCAGGTGCGCCGCGCCCGCCCCAACCCGGCGCATCAGGCCCTGGCGCGCCTCGAGCGGGCGGGCTTCGCGGTGCGGATCATCACCCAGAACATCGACGACCTGCATGAGCGGGCCGGCTCCTCGGACGTGCTTCACCTGCACGGCGAGATCCTCAAGGCGCGCTCCAGCGTCGACCCGCGCCTGCTCTATCCGCTGGCCCGCGGCGGCATCCGCCCGGGTGACCTGTGCGACAAGGGCAGCCAGCTGCGCCCGCATGTGGTGTGGTTCGGCGAGGCGGTGCCGGCCTATGGTCCGGCCTGCGACAGCGTCGCCGAGGCCGACCTGCTGCTGGTGGTGGGCACCTCGCTGACGGTGATGCCGGCGGCGATGCTGCTCGATGCCGCCCCCGTCGAGTGCCCCTGCCTGCTGGTCGATCCCCGGGCCAGCGAGGTCTCGCCGCGCTGGGTCACCGCCTTCGACGAGCTGGCGAGCCGTGGTGTGCCACGACTGGTCGAGCAGTGGCTGGCGGCGGGGCGGCTGCTCGCGCCGTCGTGATGCCCGCCCTGCCGGGGCGGGACGCCATCGATTGACGGGCTACCGGGCCGGGCATGCTAGAATGCCCGGCCCTGTCGTTGATGGCCTGTCCTGCCCATGAAAGATGATTCCGACGCTCCGATCGCCGAGCGGGCGCCCGCGCCGGACGTGGCGTCCGATGCGCAGGCCGACCCGCCGCGCAAGCCCTTCAAGGCCCGCGGCAGCTTCGTCGAGCGCTGCGAGGAGTGCCGCCTGCCGGTGCTCAACTGCCTGTGTCCCTACTGCGTCACCGCCGAGAGCACCACGCGCGTGTGGCTGCTGACCCACCCGCTGGAGCATTACAAGCCCACCAACACCGGGCGGCTGATCGGCGACGTGCTGGCCGACACCGAGGTCTTCACCTGGCGGCGCACCGAGCCGGACGAAGGCCTTCTCGCCCGGCTCGACGACCCGCGCTTCGCGCCCTTCGTGGTGTTCCCCGACGACCAGCCGGACTACGCCCATCGGGTGGTGGGGCCGGAGGCCGTGCACGAGGCGCGCGACGACGGGCGCATCCCGGTGCTGATCCTGCTCGACGGCACCTGGCGCCAGGCGCGACGGATCTTCCGCAAGAGTCCGTATCTCGACACCCTGCCGGTGCTGCCGCTGCACACCTCGCGGCACACGCGCTATCACCTGCGCAAGCCGGCCTCGGCCTCGCACCTGTGTACCGCGGAGGTCGCCGCCGAGCTGCTGCGTCAGGTCGGCGACAGCGCGGCGGCGGACGTGCTCGATGATTATTTCGATGCCTTCAACGATAGCTATGCCTCCAGTCGGCGGCACAGCAAGCTGGAGGGGCCGACCCCGGCGATGCAGCGTCTGCTGGCGCGGCGTTCAGAATAGCTGTTCGGCGATCCGTAGCCCGGCGATCCAGGTGCCCGCCGCCGAGCCGAGGGTGGCGAGCAGGAACACCAGCAGCGTGCGCGAGACGCGGTTGCGCCACCAGCCCTTCACCGAGCTGACGTCGTGACGCAGTCGCGAGAAATCGCGCACCTTGGGCTTGCGCAGGGCCAGCTCGACGCCGGCGGCGACGAAGCCGGCGCCGATGGTGGGGTTGAGCGAGGTCAGCGGCGCGGCGACGAAGGTCGCCAGGATGGTGAGCGGATGCGCCAGGGCGATCGCCGAGCCCAGCGCCGAGAGCACGCCGTTGATCAAAAACCACTCGGCGATCAGCTGCCAGCCGAGCTGGGTGTCCCGCGAGAAGCCGATCGCGAAGCCGGCCAGCACCAGCACCGTGACCAGCCAGGGCAGGGCCTTCCACCAGCGCGTCCGCGGCGGCGTGGCCTCCAGTTCGGCGCGCTCGGCGCCGGGATCCTCGGGCAGCGGTTGCGAAAGATGTTCGGCGAGCCCCTTGAGATGGCCGGCGCCGATCACCACCAGCACGTGGCGATGAGGCGGGTCGCGGCGCTCCTCGGCCAGGCGCAGGGCCATGTAGCGGTCGCGTTCGCGAATCAGCGGCTCGTAGAGGGTCTCGGAGCGCTCGGCGAACTCGGCGAAGGTGGATTCCAGCACGTCGCCCTGCTTGAGCCGCTCGATGTCCTCGCTGGACACCGTGTCGCGGGAGAACAGGCTGCCCACCAGGCCGCCGATCAGGCCGGCGCGCTGCCACCAGGGCACCCGGGTATAGATGCGCTTGAGGGTCACGCCGATGTCGCGGTCGATGAGCAGCAGCGGCAGGTCGGCACGCCGGCAGGCCTGGACGGCGGCACGCATCTCGGCGCCGGGTTCGATGCCGGACTGCTCGGCAACGCGCTGCTGGAAGGCGCCCAGTGCCAGGCTGGCGGCGACCATGCCGGCCTTGCCCTGGCGGAAGATCTGGAACAGGTCCTGATCGTCCATGCTCCTGGGCTGGGTGAGGTTCTGGTGGCGCGAGGGGCACAGTTCGACGGCCACGGCGTCGAACTCGCCGGAGTCGATCAGCTCGCGAACCTCGTCGGCGCTGGCGCGCGAGACGTGGGCGGTGCCCAGCAGGGTGTAGCGGGTGTCGCCGGCGTCGATCACCTGGCGCGGGCCGCGGGTGGTGTCCGGCGAGGCGATGTCCTGGGTGTCGGTCATGAGGGCTCGCTGTTTCAGGCAGAAACTCGATTATCCACGCCATGGCCGGGGGGGCAAACGCCAGCGGTGATTGAACTGTAAATGAGTACTTTGAGCCGATTTTTAACGCCGTATTGCCGAGCGCAGGCAGTTTTCGTATAAAGCCTAGCGTCGCCAGAAGGCGGGCGTGAATAACACCAGCACCGTGAAGATCTCCAGACGCCCCAGCACCATCGCCACCACCAGGATCCACTTGGCCAGTGCCGGGATCTCGCCGAAGTCGGTGGCCACCTCACCGAGCCCCGGCCCCAGGTTGTTGAGTGCCGAGCCCACCGCGGACCAGGCGGTGACCTGATCGAGCCCGGTGGCCAGCAGGCCGATCAGCATCAGGAAGAACAGCAGCACGTAGACCGCGAAGAAGCCCCACACCGCCTGGGCGACGCCGTCGGTCACCCGTATCTTGCCGACCTTGATGGCGATCACCGCGGTGGGATGGATCAGACGGGTCACCTCGCGCATACCCTGCTTGAAGATCAGCAGGATGCGGATCACCTTCATGCCGCCGCCGGCCGAGCCCGAGCAGGCGCCGACGAAGGCGGCGACGAACAGCATGAAGGGCAGGGCGCCCGGCCACAGCGAGAAGTCGGCGACCCCGAAGCCGGTGGTGGTGGCCACCGAGACCGCCTCGAACAGCCCGTGACGCAGCGCCTTCCACTGTGTGTAGTTGGGGTCGGCGAGCAGGGTGGCGATGCTGAGCAGGCTCAACAGCGCCAGGAAGCTCACGAAGAAGCGAAACTCCGGATCGTGCAGGTAGTGGCTCAGGCGCTTCTCGCGCCAGACCGCGAAGTGCAGCCCGAAGCTGGCCGAGGAAATCACCATGAAGACCACGCAGATCTGCTCGATGGTCGGGCTGTCGAAGTAGCCGATGCTGGCGTCATGGGTCGAGAAGCCGCCGATCGCCACCGTCGAGAAGCTGTGGCCCAGGGCATCGAACCAGTTCATGCCGGCCAGCCAGTAGGCCAGCCCGCAGATAATGGTCAGCGCCGCATAGATGTACCACAGCGCCTTGGCGGTCTCGGTGATGCGCGGGGTAAGCTTGGAGTCCTTGAGCGGGCCGGGAATCTCGGTGCGGTAGAGCTGCATGCCGCCGATGCCCAGCGTCGGCAGGATGGCCACCGCCAGCACCACGATGCCCATGCCGCCCAGCCACTGCAGCTGCTGGCGGTAGTAGCGGATGCCCTCCGGCAGCAGGTCGATGCCGGTGAGCACGGTGGCGCCGGTGGTGGTCAGCCCGGAGAAGGACTCGAACACCGCATCGGTCCAGGACAGCGAGGGGGCGCTGGACAGCATCAGCGGCAACGAGCCGAACAGGCCCAGCACGCTCCAGAACAGCACGGTGATCAGGAAGCCGTCGCGGGTGCGCAGCTCCTTGTGGGCGCGGCGGTTGGGCCAGTAGACCAGCGCGCCGGTGCCGGCGGTGATCACCATGGCGATGGCGAAGGCATGCCAGTCGCCGTCGGCGAACAGCCAGGAGATCAGGATCGGCGGCACCAGGGTCAGGCTGAACAGCATCAGCAGCAGACCCAGGATACGCAGGGCGACGCGCGGACTCATGACGGCGTTCCGTCTGGGTGAGGCATGACGAGTGACGGCGTCCGGGTCAGAAGAAGGTCAGGCCGACCTGGAACAGGCGCTCGACGTCGCGGATGCGGCGCTTGTCGATGACGAACAGGATGACGTGATCGCCGGACTCGACCACCACGTCGTCGTGGGCGATCAGCACTTCCTTGCCGCGCACCACGGCGCCGATGGTGGTGCCTGCCGGCAGGTCGATCTCGTCGATCGCCCGGCCCACCACCCGGGAGGAGCGCGAGTCGCCGTGGGCGATCGCCTCGATGGCCTCGGCCGCGCCGCGGCGCAGCGAGTGGACATTGACGATGTCGCCGCGGCGTACATGGGTGAGAAGACCACCGATGGTCGCCTGCTGCGGCGAGATGGCGATGTCGATCTCGCCGCCCTGGACCAGGTCGACGTAGGCGGCGTTGTTGATCAGCGTCAGCACCTTCTTGGCGCCGAGTCGCTTGGCCAGCATCGACGACATGATGTTGACCTCGTCGTCGTTGGTCAGCGCGCAGAAGATGTCGCAGTCCTCGATGTTCTCCTCGATCAGCAGCCGCTTGCTGGTCGCGCTGCCGTGCAGCACCACGGTGCGGTCGAGGCGCTCGGAGAGTGCGGTGCAGCGGTCCAGGTCGTGCTCGATGATCTTGACCTGATGGCTGTGCTCGAGCTGCTCGGCCAGGCGCTGACCGATGTTGCCGCCGCCGGCGATCAGCACCCGGCGGAAGTCGCGCTCGACCTTGCGCAGCTCGCTCATCACCGCGCGGATGTCCTTGCGCGCGGCGATGAAGAACACCTCGTCGTCGGCCTCGATCACCGTGTCGCCGCGCGGGATGATCGCCCGGTTGCGGCGGTAGATCGCCGCCACGCGGGTGTCGACGTTGGGCATGTGGCGGCGCAGAAAGCCCAGTTCCTGGCCCACCAGCGGACCGCCGTAGTAGGCCTTGACCGCCACCAGCTGGACCAGCCCGCCGGCGAACTCGAGCACCTGCAGCGCCCCGGGGTAGACGATCAACCGGCGGATGTGGTCGGTGACCACCTGCTCGGGGCTGATCAGCACGTCCACCGGCACCGCGTCGTGGGAGAACAGCCCCTTGCGGGTCAGATAGGCGGCGGCGCGCACCCGGGCGATCTTGGTCGGGGTGCGGAACAGCGTGTGCGCCACCTGACAGGCGACCATGTTGACCTCGTCGGAGTTGGTCACCGCGATCAGCATGTCGGCGTCCTCGCCACCGGCCTGGCGCAGCACCATCGGATACGAGGCGGGCCCGGTGACGGTGCGGATATCGAGGCGGTTGTGCAGTTCACGCAGCCGCTCGGTGTCGGTATCCACCACCGTGATGTCGTTCTCTTCGTGGGCCAGATGCTCGGCCAGTGTGCCGCCGACCTGGCCGGCGCCCAGTATGATGATCTTCATCGATGTCGAGTCCGCAGGGTTCGATGCCATCGCGCGGCCGGGCCGCGAGGCGGTGTATCAGACGCGAGGTAGCATAAACCACCCGGGCAGGGCGGGGACAGGTGTGTCGCGGTTCGGGGCGGGATTTCGGGGCCCCGGGCCGCCGCGACGGCCCGGGCGAGTCAGTCAGCTCAGTGTGAAGCCGACCTTGACGGTCACCTGCCAGTGGGCGATGCGGCCGTGTTCGACGTGGCCGCGGGTGTCGGTGACCTCGAACCAGCGAATGTCGTGAAGCGTCTCGTTGGCCTTGGCCAGGGCCTGCTCGACGGCATCCTCGATCCCCTTGGGTGAGGAACCGGTCAGTTCGATGTGCTTGTAGACGTGCTGGGTCATGGGCTGCTCCTTGCCGTTGCAAAACGAAGGCGCCGCTGGTGTGCATCGTTCAGCGGCGCCCTGGTCAGTATAGGCATCAGGCGCCGGGCGTTGTCGACTCCTTGACCAGCCGCGCGTAGAAGAAGCCGTCGTGGCCGCCGGTCTGCGGCAGCAGCTGGCGGCCGGCACCGGCGGCGCGGCCCCAGGCGGCATCCACGGTCTCGGCCCGGGCATCCGGGGTGCGTGCCAGGAAGGCGGCGATCTGCTCGGCATTCTCCTCGGGCATTACCGAGCAGGTGGCATAGAGCAGGGTGCCGCCCGGGGCCAGTGCCTGCCAGAGGCTGTCGAGCAGGCGTGCCTGAAGGGCGGCCAGCTCGCGCAGGTCCGAGGGGCGGCGCAGCAGCTTGATGTCCGGGTGGCGACGGATTACCCCGGTGCCCGAACAGGGCGCATCGAGCAGGATGGCCTCGTAGGGCGTGCCATCCCACCCGTCGAGCGAGCCGGCATCGGCGGCCTCGAGATGTGCCGCCAGGCCCAGGCGCTCGAGGGTTGTGCGTACCCGGGCCAGGCGCTGGGCGTCGACGTCCAGTGCCGTCAGCTCGGCGTCGCAGGTTTCCAGCAGATGGGCCGCCTTGCCGCCGGGTGCGGCGCAGGCGTCGAGCACGCGGGGGGTGGCTCGGCCGGCGAGCGCGGGAGCGAGCAGGTCCGCGGCGAGCTGGGCGGCCTCGTCCTGGACACTGACCTCGCCCTCGGCGAAGCCGGGCAGGGCGCTGACGTCGCAGGGCGTCTCGAGGGTGATCCCCGTGGCGGCATGACGGCACGGTTCGGCGGCGATGCCCGCCTCGGCCAGCCGCGCCAGATAGCCCTCGCGGGTGGTGCGGCGGGCGTTGACCCTCAGGGTCATCGGCCCGGGCTGATTGTTGGCCTCGGCGATGGCGCGCCAGTCGTCCGGCCAGGCCTGGCGCAGCCGCTTGAGCAGCCAGGTCGGGTGCAGCAGGGCCACGCCGGGATCGCGGTCGACCCGCCCCTGCAGGGCGACCGATTCGCGCTGGAAGCGGCGCAGGCAGCCGTTGATCACGCGGGTCGCCCAGCCCTTGTTCAGGGCGCGGGCGGCGCCAGCGGTCTCGCTGACCGCGGCGTGGGGCGGCACCCGCATGTACAGGAGCTGATAGAGCCCCAGCAGCAGCAGGGCGTGAATGTCGTCGTCGCGCTGCTTGAAGGGCTGGCGCAGCAGCTCCTGGGCCAGGGCCTGCAGGCGAGGCTGGGTACGGCACACGCCGAAGCACAGCGCCTTGGCGAAGCCCCGGTCGCGGGTGGCGACGCCGCTGTCGGCGAGAGCGGCGTCGAGCCCGGACAGTGACCCCTGGCTGGCGAGCACCGGGGCGAGCTGGCGGGCGGCGAAGGCGCGAACGTCAGTCATCGGTGGTCTCTCCCAGACGCTGCCCGGCGACGAAGCGCTCGCCGCGGGCATTGAGCAGGTCGCGCACCGCCAGCGGCTTGCCGCCGGGCAGCTGGGCCCGGGTCACCCGCAGCACCTCGCGCCCCGCGGGGCCACAGGCGATGCGCAGGGCATCGGGCGCGCTTTCCAGCAGGGTGCCGGGAGCGGCGCCGGCGGCCCGTGGCGTCGGTTCCGCCTCGGCCAGCCATAGCCGCAGGGTGTCGCCGTCGAGGCGTGTCCAGGCCACCGGCCAGGGGTTGAAGGCGCGTACCCGGGCGGCGAGTTCGGCCGCCGGGCGGGTGAAGTCCAGCGCCGCCTCGGCCTTGGAGAGCTTGGCGGCGTAGGTCACGCCGGTATCGGGCTGGGGTGTGGCGGCGAGGCCGTCGCCGGCCAGGGCGTCGAGCGCCTCGGCCAGCGCCTCACCGCCCAGCGTGGCCAGCCGGTCGTGCAGCTCGCCGCCGGTAGTGGTGGTCTCGATCGGCGTGCGGCGTTCCAGCAGCACGTCGCCGGTATCCAGCCCGGCGTCCATCTGCATGATGGCCACACCGCTCTCGCGATCACCGGCCTCGATGGCGCGCTGGATCGGTGCCGCACCACGCCAGCGGGGCAGCAGCGAGGCGTGGACGTTGAGACAGCCAAGCCGTGGGATGTCGAGCACCGCCTGGGGCAGCAGCAAGCCGTAGGCCACCACCACCATCACGTCCGGACGATACGCGGCGAGCTCGCGCTGGGCGTCTTCCGCCTTGAGGTTGACAGGCTGGTGCACCGGCAGGCCGTGCTCGAGCGCCAGCGCCTTGACCGGGCTGGGGGTGAGTTTGCGGCCGCGCCCGGCGGGGCGGTCGGGCTGGGTGTACACGGCGACTACCTCGTGGCGGCCGGCGAGCAGTGCGCGGAGGCTTTCCGCGGCGAAGTCCGGGGTTCCGGCGAAAACGACGCGCAGGGATCGGGTCATCGACAGGGCCTTGCTGACGGGAAAATGGACGATAGCGTAGCGGATGGGGCGGCGAACGAAAAACGCCGGAGCACCTCATGGGCGGCCCCGGCATCCCGATCAGGCAATGATAACAGGAGCGACGGGAAGGCCGAATCGCGACTGAAGTCGCTCCCGCAATCCGGCTGACCACCTCGGTCAACCGGGGTGCGGGTTTTTGTGGGAGGGAATCTCGCCCCGAGCGCCCTCGGGCAGGGAAGCGTCGTCAGGCGGACTGCATCTGCCGGTGACGCTTCTGCATCTTCTTCATCACGCGGTCGCGCTTGAGCGGCGAGAGGTAGTCGACGAACAGCCGCCCCTCGAGATGGTCGCACTCGTGCTGGATGCAGTGCGCCAGCAGCCCCTCGGCCTCGCGCTCGTAGGGCTGGCCGTCGCGCCCCAGCGCCTTGAGCCGCACGCGCAGGGCGCGGGGCACCTCGGCGTAGTACTCGGGGATCGACAGACAGCCTTCCTGCATCGGCTCGCGCTCGTCGCCGAGCGGCTCGTACTCGGGGTTGATCAGGACCAGCGGTTCGCTGCGGTCCTCGCTGGCATCGATGACGATCACCCGACGATGGACGTCGACCTGGGTCGCCGCCAGGCCGATGCCATGCGCGTCGTACATGGTCTCGAGCATGTCGTCGACCAGGGCGCGGACCTCGTCGTCGACGGTCTCGACCGGCGCCGCCCGGGTACGCAGGCGTTCGTCGGGGAATTCGAGGATTTCTAGCTTGGCCATGGCGTTGAAGGTACCGTATTCGGTTTATGCAACAATGTTGCCCCAATTGTAGTCCGCGGCGGCGCATTACGGAACCGCCGGGCCGGGCATCGCCGCGATAGGGCTCGGCTATGGAGCGCGGCAGGCGTCGCGTCGTGTCGCTCGTTCGACCCCGCGGGGCGCGCGGCGTTCCCGTCGGTGCGCTCCCGAAGTACGCAGAAGAGTACGCAGAAGAGAAAGTACGCAGGAAAAGGCACAGACCACCATGAATGAATGCAAGGGTGCCGGCCGCCGGCGACGGTGGCTCGTCAGGTTGCTGGCGGCATGGCTGCTGATCCCGGCCTGGAGCCTGGTCGCCGTGCTCCCCGCGGCCGGCGCCAGCGAAACGGGCGCGTCCGCGCCGCAGGCAGGCACGTCCTCGACGGTGCTGCGCCGCGATGCGCCGGCCCGCTACACCGTGCAGCGCGGCGACACGCTCTGGGACATCGCCGGGCGCTTCCTCGCCGACCCCTGGCAATGGCCGCGCCTGTGGCGGGGCAACCCGCAGGTCGACGACCCGCACTGGATCTATCCCGGCGACGTGATCCATCTCTACCGTGCTGCCGACGGCACGCCGCGCCTGGGGCTCGAGCGCGGGCAGGGCGTGGTGCACCTGTCGCCGCAGGTGCGCCGGGTGCCGCGGCGCCGGGCGGTGCCGCCGCTGCCGCTGGACAAGGTGCAGCGCTTTCTCGAGGCCAATCGCATCGTCGCGCCCGACCGGCTGGCGCAGGCGCCCTACGTGATCGCCGGCGACGACCGACGCCTGATCAGCGGGGCCGGCGATCATGTCTACGTGCGTGGCGCTCTGCCCCCGGGCGAGCGTTTCGGGCTCTATCGCCCCGGCGAGCGCTACGTCGCCCCGGATACCGGCGAATTCCTCGGCCTTGAGCTCGAGACCCTGGGCGAGGCCCGTGTGCTGCGCCGCGAGGGGGACGTCTCCCGGCTGGTGGTGACCGCCTCGCGTCAGGAGATACGCCCCGGGGATCGGCTGCTGCCGCTGGAGTCGCTGCCGGTGACGCCCGAGTTCCAGCCCCGCCCGCCCTCGCACCCGGTCGCGGGGCACATCCTCTCGGTGCCCGGCGGCGTGCGCTACATCGGTCGTCTCGACGTGGTGGCGCTCGACCTGGGGCGTCGCGAGGGCATGGCGCCGGGCACGGTACTGGCCGTCGAGCAGCGCGGCGAGACGCTGAGCGACCCGCTGACCGACGCGGCCGTGACCCTGCCCGACGAGCAGGCGGGCCGGCTGATGGTGTTCCGGGTCTACGACCGGGTCAGTTATGCCCTGGTCATGCATGCCACGCGCAGCCTGGCGGTGGGCGACCGGGTGCGGGCGCCGCGCCCGGCGGGAGGGCGAGCGCCATGACCCCGGAACGGCGCGACTGGCTGGCGCTGTGCCATCTGCCGAAGGTGGGGCCGCGGCGGCTGGCCGAGCTGAGGGCGGCCCGGCCCGCCTGGCCGGACGGCTGGCTGGCGGTGCTGCCGGCACCGGCGCGGGACGCCCTGCGGCTGTGGCTGGCTCGCCCGGCGGCGAGCCCGCTCGAGGCGCTGGTCGACCGCGCCCTGGCCTGGGAGGCGGCGTCGGCGACCCATCACCTGCTGTATCCCGGGCATCCGGCCTGGCCGGCCCTGCTCGATGAACTGCCCGATCCACCGCCGCTGCTCTGGGCCTGGGGGGAGCTTTCCGCGCTCGACGCGCCGGGGCTGGCGATCGTCGGCACCCGCCGGCCCACCCGCGACGGCCTGGGCAATGCCGCGCGCTTCGCCGGCGAGCTGGCCGGTGCCGGGTTCTGCGTGATCAGCGGCATGGCGATGGGCATCGACGGTCGTGCCCATCAGGCCGCGCTCGAGGCCGGCGGCTCCAGCATCGGCGTGCTGGGCTGCGGCATCGACGGCGTCTACCCGGCCCGGCACGGCGCGCTCTACCGCGCGATGCGCGAGACCGGCCTGCTGCTCAGCGAACACCCGCCCGGCACCCGGGCCAATCCGGCGTTCTTCCCGCGCCGCAACCGGCTGATCACCGGGCTGTCGCTGGGCGTGCTGGTGGTCGAGGCGGCGGAGAAGAGCGGCTCGCTGATCAGCGCACGGCTGGCCGGAGAGCAGAACCGCGAAGTGTTCGCGCTGCCCGGCTCCCTGAACAACCCCCAGGCGCGCGGCTGCCTGGCGCTGATTCGCCAGGGCGCCACCCTGGTGACGGAACTCGACGACATCCTCGCCGAGCTCGCCCACTGGATCCCGGCGCGCGGCGAGCCATTCGGCGAGCCATTCGGCGAGCCTGCCGGCGCGGCATCGCCGCCGGCGACACCGGAGGAGCCGCTGCTGGCCCTGCTCAGCGACTCGCCCACGCCGCTGGACCTGCTCATCGAGCTGTCCGGCCAGGGCGTGCTGCACTGCCAGCAGCGCCTGCTGGAGTTCGAACTGGACGGCCGGGCGGCCCAGGTGCCCGGTGGCTGGGTCCGCCTGCCCGGGGCCTGAGGGCGCTGTGACCCCCGGCGCGGCATGCTAGAATGGTCGGCTTTCGGACGTGCGGAGATAACGGGCGAAATGAGCACCGCGACTGGTTTCGAGGCCGCCGTGGCGACCCTGCGCGACGGCGGCGTGATCGCGTATCCCACCGAAGGGGTGTGGGGGCTGGGTTGCGACCCGGACGACCCCGCGGCGCTGCAGGCCGTGCTGACCCTCAAGCAGCGCGACCCGGCCAAGGGGTTGATCCTGATCGCCGGCGACATCGCCCAGGTGGCGCCGTGGCTGGAGGGCATCAGCGAGGCCCAGCGCGAGACGCTGCTGGCCACCTGGCCCGGACCCAACACCTGGCTGGTGCCCGACAACGGCCGGGCCCATCCGCTGCTGCGTGGCGAGCATGACCGCGTCGCCCTGCGGGTCAGCGACCATCCGCTGGTCGCCGCGCTGTGCGCCGCCCACGGCGGGCCGATCGTCTCCACCTCGGCGAACCCGGCGGGCGCCGAGCCGGCCCGGGACCTGGCCACCGTGCGCCGCTACTTCGGGGCGTCGCTGGTCGCCGTGGACGGCGCACTGGGCGGTCAGGCCCGCCCCAGCCGCATCCGCGACCTGCTTACCGGGGACACGCTGCGCGCGTGAGCCCGGCGCAGCGCACGCGAATCCACTCCATCCAGCCATTGTGACGAGGAGCCTGCCGTGGCGCATGCCTATCTCGATGACGTGAAGCATTACCTGCTCGACCTGCAGGACCGCCTGTGCCGACAGCTGGCCGAGGCGGATGGCGGGGCGACCTTCCGCGAGGATGCCTGGGAGCGGCCCGAGGGGGGCGGCGGCCGTTCCCGGGTGATCGAGGGCGGCGGCGTGTTCGAGAAGGGTGGGGTGAACTTCTCCCACGTCCACGGCGACACCCTGCCGCCTTCCGCCACGGCCGCACGCCCCGAGCTGGCCGGTCGCGGCTTTCACGCCGTGGGCGTGTCCTGGGTGCTGCACCCGACCAATCCGCACATTCCCACCAGCCATGGCAACGTGCGCTTCTTCATCGCCGAGAAGGCCGGCGAGGCGCCGGTGTGGTGGTTCGGTGGCGGCTATGACCTGACGCCCTTCTATCCGGTCCACGCGGACGTGCTGCACTGGCACCGGGTCGCCCGCGACGCCTGCGCGCCTTTCGGCGACGACGTCTACGCGCGCTACAAGCGCTGGTGCGACGACTACTTCTACCTCAAGCATCGCGACGAGACCCGCGGTGTCGGCGGGCTGTTCTTCGACGACCTCAACGAGGGCGGCTTCGAGCGCTGCTTCGCCTTCCAGCAGGCGGTGGGCGACAGCTTCCTCGACGCCTACCTGCCGATCGTCGAGCGGCGACGCGACACCCCCTGGAGCGAGCGCGAGCAGGCCTTCCAGCGCTATCGGCGCGGGCGCTACGTGGAGTTCAACCTGGTCTGGGACCGCGGCACCCTGTTCGGCCTGCAGAGCGGCGGGCGGACCGAGTCGATCCTGATGTCGATGCCGCCGGTGGCGGAGTGGCACTACGGCTGGACGCCCGAGCCGGGCAGTGCCGAGGAGACGCTCTACCGGGACTATCTGCGCCCGCGCGACTGGCTGGGCGAGGCACAAGGAGACGCCCATGAGTGATCGCTACTGCGTGTTCGGCCATCCGATCGGCCATTCGAAGTCGCCGCGGATCCATGCCGCCTTCGCCGAGCAGACCGGCGAGGCGATGACCTACGAGGCGATCGAGGCGCCGCGGGACGACTTCGCCGGGGCATGGCGGGCGTTTGCCGCGGCCGGCGGTCGCGGCGCCAATGTCACCGTGCCCTTCAAGGAAGACGCCTTCCGGCTGGCCGAGGCGCTGAGCCCCCGCGCGCGGCGGGCCGGGGCGGTCAACACCCTGTGGCTCGACGACGACGGCCGCCTGCACGGCGACACCACCGACGGCGTGGGGCTGGTGCGGGATCTCGAGGCGCATGCCGCGCCGCTGGCCGGCGCACGCATCCTGGTGCTGGGTGCCGGCGGGGCGGTGCGCGGTGTGCTCGAGCCGCTGCTGGCCGCGCAGCCGGCGAGCCTGACGATCGCCAATCGCACCGCCGCCAGGGCCGAGGCGCTGGCGGCGGACTTCGCCGACCTGGGCGACGTGCGGGGCGGCGGCTTCGCCGACGTGGCCGGCCCCTTCGATCTGGTGATCAACGGCACCAGCGCCAGCCTGGCGGGGGAGCTTCCGCCGCTGCCCGACGCGCTGTTCGCCGACGGCGCGCTGGCCTACGACATGATGTACGGGGCCGAGCCCACGGTGTTCCTGCAGTGGGCGGCGCAGCGCGGTGCGCGGACCGTCGACGGCTTGGGCATGCTGGTCGAGCAGGCGGCGGAGTCGTTCTTCATCTGGCGCAACACGCGCCCGGACACGGGGCCGGTGCGCGAGATGCTGCGCCGCTCACTCTAGCGCCTCTAGCCGGGTTCAGCCCGGCTGGTGACAATCGGGCGTGCGACCGGCGTCGCGGGCCTGACGGTAAAGCGTGAGCGCCTGATCCATCTGTGCCTGCAGACCGTCGATGCGCTGGCCGTGGCTGGGGTGGGTGGACATCCACACCGGCGGCTGGCCCTGGCTGTTGGCCTCCATGTTCTGCCACAGGTCGATGCTCTCGCGCGGGTCGAACCCGGCGCGGGCCATCAGGTTGAGCCCCAGGGTATCGGCCTCGCTTTCCTGCTTGCGCGAGAAGGGCATCAGGATGCCGTACTTCGCGCCCATGCCCAGCAGGCCCATCAGCTGCTGCCCCCCCTGACCCTCGAGCCCGGCGGCGGACTGCAGTACCGAGAGGCCGGTCTGGGTGGCCGCCTGGGTCGAGACCCGCTCGTTGGCGTGATGCGCCAGCACGTGGGCGACCTCGTGACCGAGCACGGTGGCCAGCTGGTTCTGATTTTTGGCGACCTCAAGAAGTCCCGTGTTGACGCCGATATGTCCTCCAGGGAGCGCGAAGGCGTTGGCGGAGTCATCCTTGAAGACCTTGACCTCCCAGTTTTCGCCGCTGTTGGTCTGGGCGGTGACGGCATGGGCCACGCACTGCACGTAGTCGGCGGTCGCGCCGCCCACGGTGGGCAGTTTCTGCTGGTACTGCTGGAAGCTCTGGTCGCCCATCTGATTGATCTCCTGGTCGGAGAACAGGGTCAGCTGCGATCGCCCGGTGGGGGTCTGGCTGCAGGCGGCCAGCACGAGCGTCAGGCTGAGCGCGCCGAGGGTGCGAAGTGTCATGGGTCTCTCCCTGAGAATGGGCTGGGGGAACCGCGCTGGACAGCGGCGGTCGCGTTCCGTGGCAGTGATCGCCTTCAAGATACCCCGTTGCCACATGGGGTCAACCGGATTGGAAAGAGGGGGAATCCATGGACGAGAGTCTGAACCGGCGCCTGCACGGGCTGCTCGATCGCCTCGAGGCGTGGCTGCCGCCCGCGCCCGAGGCCGCCGACTGGTCGCGGGACGTGGCCGCGATCTGGCAGCGCCATCCGCTCGGCGGCCAGCTGGTCCCGGTGGCGGCCCGCGATGCGGTGCGCCTCGACGACCTGGTGGGCGTCGATCGGCAGCGCGAGGCGCTGCTCGCCAACACGCGGGCCTTCCTGGCCGGCCGCCCGGCCAACCACGCCCTGCTGTGGGGCGCACGGGGCAGCGGCAAGTCGTCGATGGTGCGGGCGCTGCTCAACACCCTGGCGCCGGAAGGGCTGCGGTTGATCCAGGTCGACCGCCACGACCTGGCCGGCCTGCCGGCGCTGGTGGCGCAGCTGCGCGATACCGAGCACCGCTTCATCGTCTATTGCGACGACCTGTCGTTCGAGGGCCACGACGACGCCTACAAGGCGCTCAAGAGCGTGCTCGACGGTACCCTGACCGGCCCGCCGGAGAACGTGCTGCTCTACGCCACCTCCAACCGTCGCCATCTGCTGCCCGAGTCGCTGGCCGACAACGCCGACACCCGGCTGGTCGGCGACGAGCTGCATCACGGCGATGCCGTCGAGGAGAAGATCTCGCTGTCGGACCGCTTCGGCCTGTGGCTGGCCTTCCATCCCTTCAACCAGGACTCCTATCTCGAGGCCTGCCGTCACTGGGTGGCGCACCTGGGCGGGGCGGAGTGCTGGAGCGAGGCGGCCCGGGAGGCGGCATTGCGACACGCCACCCTGCGCGGGACGCGCAGCGGGCGGGCCGCCTGGCAGTTCGCCTGCCAGTGGGTGGGCAGCGGCGTCGGCTGACCCGCGCCCCGGGCGGGGTCAGCGCCGGCTGCGGCGGGCCTCGCGGGTCCGTGCCAGCTGGCGGGCGCGGGCCTTCTCGCGGTCGTTGGCCCCGGCGTTGGGGTCGTAGGGGTTGGCGCCGGAGCGGAACTCGAAGCGGATCGGCGTGCCACGCACCTTGAGCACCTTGCGGAAGGTGTTGGTCAGGTAACGCTTGTAGGCCTCGGGCAGCGAGGCGGTCTGGTTGCCGTGGACGACGATGATCGGCGGGTTGCTGCCGCCCTGGTGGGCCATGCGCAGCTTGATGCGCCGACCGTTGATCAGCGGCGGCTGGTGCTCGCTGACCGCGTCCTGGAGGATGGTGGTCAGGCGGTTGGTCGACCAGTGGGCGGTGGCGGCCTTGTAGGCACGCTCGATCGACGGGTAGAGGTCGCCCACCGCGGTGCCGTGCAGCGCCGAGATGAAGTGCAGGTCGGCGTAGTCGGCGAAGCCCAGACGACGCTTGATCTCGCTGCGCATCTTGTCGCGCTGCTCGCTTTCCAGGCCGTCCCACTTGTTGACCGCCAGCACCAGCGCCCGCCCGGAGGAGAGCACGTAGTCGAGCAGGTGCATGTCCTGTTCCACCAGCCCGGAGCGGGCGTCGAGCACCATGATCGCCACATGGCACTCCTTGATCGCCTCGAGCGTCTTGATGATCGAGAACTTCTCGGCCACCAGGCTGACGTTCTTGCGCCGGCGCACGCCGGCGGTGTCGACCAGCACGTAGGGGCGGCCGCGGCGCTCGTAGGGGATCTCGATGGCGTCGCGGGTGGTGCCGGCCTCGTCGAAGACCACCACACGGTCCTCGCCGAGCAGGCGGTTGACCAGGGTCGACTTGCCGACGTTGGGGCGGCCGATCACGCCGATGCGGATGCCCTGGTCGGCGGGGGGGAGGGCGTCCGCGTCAGGGTCGGTGTCGCGCTCGGGAAAGGGCGCGAGCACCTCGTCGATCAATGCGGTGACGTTGCGCCCGTGGCTGGCGGCGATGGGGCGCGGGTCGCCCAGGCCCAGCCCCCAGAACTCGGCCATCGCCGAGTGCTCCTCGAGGCCGTCGGTCTTGTTGACCACCAGCCAGGTCTTCTTCTGGTTGACCCGCAGGTGATTGGCGATCGCCTCGTCGGCGGGAATCAGACCGCTGCGCGCATCGACCAGGAACAGCACGATGTCCGCCTCGTCGATGGCCAGCAGCGACTGCTCGGCCATGGCGGCGTCGATGCCCTGCTCGTCGCCGCTGATGCCGCCGGTGTCGATGACGGTGTATTCCTTGCCGCCGAGCTGGCCGTTGCCGTACTTGCGGTCGCGGGTCAGCCCCGGGAAGTCGGCCACCAGGGCATCGCGCGAGCGGGTCAGGCGATTGAAAAGGGTCGATTTGCCGACATTGGGGCGGCCGACCAGGGCGATCACGGGAGTCATGGGAGTCAACGAGTCGAGGTTCAGGAACGGAATTTCGCGCGGCCCCGGGCGGGGTGCGCGGTCAGGGGGGCGATTCTAGCATCCCCCGGGCGGGGCGCCCAATGTTCAATGGGGACGTGGTGAAGAAGGGAATGCCGACGGGCCGGGGCGGCCCGTCGGAACACGGCTTTGCGCCTCATTCACTTTCCCTCTCTCAGGCGGTGCGGCTTTTCCGGCGGCAAGGCTTCCCGAGGGCGCTGTAAACCCGTCCCTGGGCGCTACCTTTGCCATCCATGGCAAAGGACCCTCGCTTCGCCTTGCCCCCGGCGCCATCACCGCCGGGAGCTTGGACATGATCTTACTGGCCGTCCTGGAGGCGATAGGCGGCAAGATCGCCGTCGTTGTCCATCACGTAGAGCTGCTTGCCGTCGCTGAGCGGGGCCAGGCTGATGCCGTCGCCGAGCTCGGTGCGGCCGACCAGCTTGCCGCTTTCGGCGTCGAGCAGGTGCACGTAGCCGGCATAGTCGCCCACGGCCAGGCGACCGTCGATGAAGGTCGGCGCGGTCAGGCTGCGGCCCTCGAGGGCGTCGGTTTCCCACATCACCCGTCCGGAGCGGGCGTCGAGGGCCAGCACGTGGCTGTCCGCGTTGACCGTGAACAGGAAGTCGCCGACCAGCAGCGGACTCAGGTAGCTGGAGGCGTCGTGTGACCAGAGGACCTTGCCGCTGGTGGCCTGCAGGGCCAGCAGGCGGCCGTTGTAGCTGGTGACGTAGAGCCGGCCGTCGGACGTGAGCAGCGGCTGGCCGTCGAGGTCCACCAGCCGGTCCACCTCGGTGCGGCCCTTGGGCACCGCCACGCGCATGTCCCACAGCGGCTGGCCGCTGCGGTTGTCGAGCGTCACCAGGCGGCCGTTGGCGAAGCCGGCGAAGCTGACCTGGTTGATCACCCGCGGCGTGCCGGTGCCGCGCAGGGTCAGTGCCGGCTGGTTGCTGGTGTAGACCCACTGTTCCTTGCCGGTGGCGCGGTCGAGCGCGGTGACCGCGCCGTCGACGCTCTGGACCACCAGCAGGTCGCGGTTGGCCTGCGGCGCGGCGAGCACCTCGCTGGACACCCGCGAGCGCCAGACGACGCTGCCGTCGGCCTGGTCGAGGGCCAGCACCTCGCCGTTGCGGGTGCCCAGGTAGATGCGGTCGGCCACGGCGGTCAGGCCGCTGGAGACCGGCGTGTCGAGGGTGACCTGCCACTGCGTCTCGCCGGTGGCGGTGTCGATGGCCCGCAGCAGGCCCGACTGGTCGGCGGCGAACAGCCGGTCCTGATCGAGGGCCGGGGTGATCGGATAGCGGGCGATGCCCAGCCCGTCACCGATCGACTGGTCCCACTGCATCTGCAGGTCGGCCTGGCGGTCGATGTCGGTCAGCGGCTTGGGCGGATACTCGGGCTCGACGTTGCTCGAGCAGCCTGCCAGCAGGGCGAGCAGCAGGGTCGGGGCGAGCAGCTGGGCGAGTTTCATAGCGTGGCATCCTCCGCGCCGAGATTGTCGAGCTTGAGCTGGGCGCCGAACACCGGCTGGCCCTGCTCGCGGGACAGGTCGAGCGCCTTCCGGTAGGCGCTGCGCGCCTCGTCGTCGCGATCCAGGGCCACCAGGGCATCGCCGCGGGTCATGGCCTGCGAGGCGCCCAGGCTGTCGGGAACCCCGGCGTCGAGGGTGTCGAGCGCCGCCTGCGGGTGGCCGTCGGCGACCTGGATGCGGGCCAGGCGCAGGCGGGCCAGCCCCTTCAGGTAGGCATCGTCACTGGTGTCGATCACGCTCGACAGCGCCTGCCGGGCGCCGGCGAGGTCATCGTCGGCGACCTCCAGGCGGGCCTGGATCAGCGCGGCCAGGTCGGCGTAGAGCGTGCCGCCGTGCTCGTTGCGCAGCGTGCCGATCAGTTCGTCGGCGCGCGCGATGGTCTTGTCGTCTAGGGTGTCCTGGCCAGCCAGCCCCAGCAGTTCCTGGTAGCTTGCCGAGGCGGCAGCGGCCTGGTTGTGCTGATAGCGTTCCCAGGCCTTCCAGCCGACGACCGCGGCCACCGCGACGGCCACGCCGAGAATCAGCGACTTGCCGTTGTCCTTCCACCAGCGCTTGATGGCGTCCAGCTGTTCTTCTTCGCTCCTAAGCTCGGCCACCGATGGCCCCTCCTATGCCGTGAGGTCCCGTGCCGGGGGCACGGACTTTATTTCAGTCTCAGTCGAGTCGTTCGCCCAGACGGGCGATCGCCGCCGCCTGGTCCAGGGTTTCCTGCTCGCGCTCCTCGCGCAGGTACTTGATGGTCAGCTGGCCCTGCGCGAGTTCGTCCTCGCCGAGGATCAGCGCCAGCCGGGCGCCGCTGCGGTCGGCCTTCTTGATCTGGCTCTTGAAGCCGCCGCCGCCGCAGTGGACCTGCAGGGCCAGGCCGGGCAGGGCGTCGCGCAGCCGCTCGCCGAGCAGCAGGGCCTCGCGCTCGGCGTCTTCGCCCATCGCCAGCAGGTAGGCATCGGGGCCTCGCTGGCTCTCGGCGGGGATCAGCTCGAGGGTCTCGAGCAGCAGGATCAGCCGCTCCACGCCCAGGGCGAAGCCCACCGCGGGTGTGGGCTTGCCGCCGAGCTGCTCGACCAGGCCGTCGTAGCGGCCGCCGGCGCATACCGTGCCCTGGCTGCCCAGCGCCGTGGTGGTCCACTCGAACACGGTGCGGCTGTAGTAGTCCAGCCCGCGGACCAGGCGTGGATTGATGCGGTAGGCGATGCCGGCCGCGTCGAGCCGTGCCTTGAGCGCCTCGAAGTGCTCGCGGGAGGCGTCGTCGAGATGGTCGAGCAGCTGCGGCGCGTCGGCGAGCATCGCGGCCATGTCGGGGTTCTTGGAGTCGAGGATGCGCAGCGGGTTGCTGGACAGCCGGCGCCGCGAGTCCTCGTCGAGCAGCTCGTGATGGCGCTCGAAGTAGGCCACCAGGGTGTCGCGGTAGGCGGCGCGCGCCTCGGGCGAGCCCAGCGAGTTGAGCTCGAGGGTGACGTGGGCGTCGAGCCCGAGCTGCTTCCACAGCCGCGCCGAGAGCAGGATGACCTCGGCGTCGATGTCCGGTCCGTCGAGGCCGTAGGCCTCGATGCCCACCTGATGGAACTGCCGGTAGCGGCCCTTCTGCGGACGCTCGTGGCGGAACATCGGCCCTTGGTACCACAGCCGCTGGGTCTGGTTGTGCAGCAGCCCGTGTTCCATCGCCGCGCGCACGCAGGCGGCGGTGCCCTCGGGGCGCAGGGTGAGGCTGTCGCCGTTGCGGTCGTCGAAGGTGTACATCTCCTTCTCGACGATGTCGGTGACCTCGCCGATGGAGCGCTTGAACAGCGCGGTCTGCTCGACGATGGGCGTGCGGATCTCGCGATAGCCGTAGCGTCGCATCAGCGTGCGGACCTGCTCCTCGAAGTACTGCCACAGCGGCGACTGGTCCGGCAGCAGGTCATTCATGCCACGGATGGCCTGGATCTTCTTGCTCAACGAAACGAATCTCCTGAAGCGGTTCAGCCCTCGCGGGCGATGGTGTTCTGCTCGGCCTGTTCCTTCTCGCGGACCTTGTCGCGGATCAGCCGTTCCAGGTCGTCGACCAGGTGGTCGTTGCGCAGCTTGGAGGCCGGCTTGCCGTCGATGTAGACGAGATTGGCGGGGCTGCCGCCGGTCAGGCCGATGTCGCTTTCCTTGGCCTCGCCCGGGCCGTTGACCACGCAGCCGATCACCGAGACGTCGAGCGGCGTCATGACGTCGTCGAGACACTCCTCGAGGGCGTTCATGGTGCCGATGACGTCGAAGTTCTGGCGCGAGCAGCTGGGGCAGGCGACGAAGTTGATGCCCTTGGCGCGCAGGCGCAGGCTCTTGAGCATGTCGTAGCCGACCTTGACCTCCTCGACCGGGTCGGCGGCCAGCGACACGCGGATGGTGTCGCCGATGCCGTCCATCAAGAGCATGCCCAGCCCGATCGACGACTTGACGGTGCCCGAGCGCAGGCCGCCGGCCTCGGTGATCCCCAGGTGCAGCGGCTGCTCGATGCGCGTGGCCAGGTCGCGGTAGGCGGCGACCGCCATGAACACGTCGGAGGCCTTGACGCTGACCTTGAAGTCGGGGAAGTCGAGGCGCTCGAGATGGTCGATGTGGCGCATCGCCGACTCGACCAGCGCCGCGGGGGTGGGCTCGCCGTATTTCTTCTGCAGGTCCTTTTCCAGCGAGCCGGCGTTGACGCCGATGCGGATGGGGATGCCGCGGTCGCGGGCGGCGTCCACCACGGCGCGCACCCGGTCCTCGCGGCCGATGTTGCCGGGGTTGATGCGCAGGCAGTCGACGCCGAGCTCGGCGACGCGCAGGGCGATCCGGTAGTCGAAGTGGATGTCGGCGACCAGCGGTACCGGCGAGCCGGCCTTGATGCGGCCGAAGGCCTCGGCGGCGTCCATGGTCGGCACCGAGACGCGCACGATGTCGGCGCCGGCCTGGGCGAGGCGCTGGATCTGGGCGAGCGTGGCCTCGACGTCGAGGGTGTCGGTGTTGGTCATGCTCTGCACGGAGATGGGCGCGTCACCACCTACCGGGACGGAGCCGACATGAATCTGGCGCGACTGGCGCCGCTTGATCGGGGATTGCGCGTGCATCGCGAAGTCCTCTCCCAGTTATTCGCCCAGCGTGAAGCGGGCGACATTGTTGCCGCCGGTATGGGCGCCGAGGTCGACGGTCTCGCCGTGCCAGGTCAGCTCGACGCCGCTGGCGTTGCCGATGGTCAGCCGGAACGGCGGCTGGCCCTCGACCGTGGTCTGGCTACCGGCGGGCTGCAGACCGACCAGGATGCGCTTGTCGTTGGCATCGTGGATCTCGGTCCATGACTGTTCGTTGAAGGTGAAGGCCAGGCGCCGGGCCGTGTCGGCGGTCGGCGTCTGGTCCTCGGCGGCCGTGTCGGTCGTGGCGCTTGCGGTGTCGGTGGCTGCCGCGGCCGGCGCGTCGTTGCTGCCGGTATCGGCCGTGTCAGCGGCCGTGCCATCCGCGGGGGCCGAGGGCGTGGCGCTCGTTTCCGCCGTGCCGGCGGTGTCTGCCGTGGCGCCGGCAACGGCGGTGTCGCCGGTCGGGGCGGACGCGCTCGCGGCGGGTTCGGCGTCCGCGGCCTGTGCCTTCGCGTCGTCGGGCAGCGGCGGCAGGTCGGTGGTGGCGTCCGGGGTATCGGTTTCGGCGCCGGTTTCGGCAGCCGGTTCGCCGCTCAGGGCGGTCGCGGCGGCCTCGTCGCCGCCGCCCAGGCCCAGCAGGTCGTTGCCGTTGCGGCTCTGCCACCACAGCAGCGACAGGCCGATCAGGCCGACGATCACCAGCAGGGTGAACAGCTTGAAGACCCAGGCCCCTAGGCGCGACGGCGGGCGCGTGGTATTGACCGGCGTGATCTTGCGCTCGATGTCGCTGCGGGTATCGCCGTGCTGGCGGTTGTAGGCGCCCACCACGCTGGCCTCGTCGATGCCCATCAGGCGCGCATAGGCGCGCAGGTAGCCGCGCCGATAGGCGGCGACGGGAATCTCGTCGTAGCGGTCGGCCTCCAGGCCGCTGACCACGGCGGGGCGCAGGTTGAGCTGGGTGGCCACCTCGTCGATGGAGAGGCCCTGGTTCTCGCGTTCGCGGCGCAGCACCTCGCCCGGCGATTCGGGGGCCGTGCCGACGGCGGGATCAAGACTGCCTTCCTGTCGCTGTTGTGTGTCGCTCATGACTGAGCCGTCCTCTCGATTGGGGTCAGGGATCGCGCCGGGAGGCGTTGAGCTGGCGTGAATAGAAAGCGGCGGTGGCGGCGTCCCCGCGAGCGCTGGCGATCTGCTTGGCCAGTCGCAGGCTCTCCGGGGTGGTGCCGGCCAGCCGGATGAAGCGTTGCAGCGCCTCCCAGGCGCGCGTTTCCTCGCCCTGGTCGTGCAGGGCGCCGGCGAGTGCCAGATAACTGGGTGCGTAACGGGGATCGATCGTCTGGGCCTTGTTCAGGCTCTGCAGGGCCGCCTCGTTCCGGCCGAGCCGGCGCTGGCAGCGCCCCAGATTGGTGAACAGCTGGGCCCGGTTGTCGTAGTGGATATCCTGCGTGGCATGCTCGAGCTGGGTGCAGGCTTCGGCGGTGTCGCCCCGGGCGTAGAGAAAGGCCGCATAGTTGTTGCGCGCCCGGGTGAAATCGGGCGCCGCCTGCAGGGCGCGCTTGAAGAATCGGCGGGCCAGCTCGGGCTCGCCCTGGCGCTGGTAGAGCAGGGCGCTGGCCTGCAGGGCGTCGGGGTCGTCGGGGGCGATCGACAGTGCCTTGTCGAGCTTGCGACGGGCCCGGGGCAGGTTGCCCTTCTGCATGTACTCGAGCCCCATCGTCACGTTGAGCTCGGCCGCCTGGCTCGGATCGGCCCCGCCCTCCAGGCCGGCCGGCGCGGACGTGGCGCAGCCGGACAGCCAGAGCATGCCGCACAGCGCGGCACCCAGCAGGGGGGCGAAGGACGAGTGTTGGCGACGAATCATGCACTCCTCTCGACAGTGGCGGGCCCGGCTCGCGACGAACCCTCGTCGAATCAAAGGTATAGGGGGTGACGATGCTGGGCCGACCCGCCATGAAAAGGCGTACTCATAAAAGCGCCGTGACCGGTTGAAGTCAAGGTCGCCGCCGGGTCAGTCGGCATCCAGCTGGATCGACTGGATGTAGCGTTCGTGGCGCCGCGTGCGGTCCTTGACCCGCCCGACCAGCTGGCCGCAGGCGGCATCGATGTCGTCGCCGCGGGTGCTGCGGATCGGCGCCGTGTAGCCCAGTTCGTAGAGCCACTGCTGAAAGCGCATGGTCTGGTTGCGCGAGGGCTTCTCGTAGCCCGAGTGCGGGAACGGGTTGAACGGGATCAGGTTGATCTTGCACGGCAGCTCGTCGAGCAGCGCGGCGAGCTGGTCGGCGTGCTCGCGCTGGTCGTTGACGTCCTTGATCAGCGTGTACTCGATGGTGATCAGGCGCGTGTCGTCGCACTTGGCCAGGTAGCGCTGGCAGGCGTCGAGCAGGGTGCGGATGTCGTACTTGCGGTTGAGCGGCACCAGCTCGTTGCGCAGGGCGTCGTTGGGCGCGTGCAGCGAGATCGCCAGGCTCACGTCGATCTCGTCGCCGAGCTTGTCGATCATCGGCACCACGCCGGAGGTCGACAGCGTCACGCGACGCTTGGACAGCCCGTAGCCGTTGTCGTCGAGCATCAGCTTCATCGCCGGCACGACGTTGTCGTAGTTGAGCAGCGGCTCGCCCATGCCCATCATCACCACGTTGGTGACCGGACGGTTGGCGGTGTCGCGACGCGGGCCCGCACTGCGGCTGGCGACCCACACCTGGCCGATGATCTCGGCGGCGGTGAGGTTGCGCTGGAAGCCCTGCTTGCCGGTGGAGCAGAAGCTGCAGTCCAGCGAGCAGCCCACCTGCGACGACACGCAGAGCGTGCGGCGGTTGCCGTTCTCGGAGGGGATCAGCACGGTCTCGACGTAGCTGCCGTCCTCGACCTCGAGCACCCACTTGCGCGTGCCGTCGCTCGACGTGCCTTCGTAGACCACGCCGGGGCCGCGGATCTCGGCCACCTCGGCCAGGCGCGCACGCAGGGCCTTGGAGAGGTTGGTCATGGCCTCGAAATCGTCACAGCCTTCGTGATGGATCCACTTCATCACCTGGCTGGCGCGAAACTTCTTCTCGCCGATCGAGACGAAGAAGGCTTCCATCTGCTCTCGGGACAGGCCGAGCAGGTTGGTACGGGGGGTATGGGGGGTGGCGGTCATGATGGTCAACCGATGGTCGGAGGGCGGTCAGGCACGGCCCGGCGTGGCGGGCGGGAGCCGTGCGGCTCCCGCTCAAGCTTCAGCGCGGGCAGATTTCGTCGGCGCTGAAGAAGAAGGCCACTTCGCGCTCGGCGGATTCCGGCGAGTCGGAACCGTGCACGGCGTTGGCGTCGATGGACTGGGCGTAGTCGGCGCGGATGGTGCCCGGCGCGGCTTCCTGCGGGTTGGTGGCACCCATCAGGTCGCGGTTCTTGGCGATGGCGTCCTCGCCCTCGAGCACCTGAACGACGACCGGGCCGGAGGTCATGAAGCCGACCAGTTCACCGAAGAAGCCGCGCTCCTTGTGCTCGGCGTAGAAGCCCTCGGCCTGCTCCCTGGACAGGTGCAGCATCTTGGCGGCGACGACCTTGAGGCCGGCCTTTTCGAAGCGGCTGATGATCTCGCCGATGACGTTCTTGGAAACGGCGTCGGGCTTGATGATGGACAGCGTGCGCTGAGTTGCCATGCAGGGTTCTCCGTGGAATCGAGTGCTTGGATACGGCTGCGCGCCGCTGTCGTGGCGGCGCGCAGGGTCGCGGTTCGGCCGCGGCGGGCGGCCGGGCGGAAAAGCGCCTGATTATAGCGGCTCGGGCGGGGTCTTGACACCCCGCGGGCCGCGCGGGCTCACACGCTGAAGCTTTCGCCGCAGCCGCACTGGTCCTTGACGTTGGGGTTGTTGAAGCGGAAATAGCGGTTGAGCCCCTCGTTGACGTAGTCGACCTCGCTGCCGTCGAGCATCTCCAGGGCGTCGGGAGCCACGTAGACCGTGGCGCCGTGGGCCTCGAAGGGCACGTCGTCGGCGACCGCCTGGTCGGCGAAGTCCAGCACGTAGCTGTAGCCGGAGCAGCCGCTGGGCTTGACGCTCACGCGCAGCCCCAGGCCGTGGCCGCGCTCGCCGAGCACGTGACGGATCTGGTCGGCGGCGGCGGGGGTGATCGAAAGGTGCGCCATGGAAATTCCTCCTGACTGCGTAGCGGCGGCCGAATCGGCGTCAACCGCGCAAGGTGGTGATGGCATGACGGATCTCGGCGACGGCCGCATCGATCTCCGCCTCGGTGGTGAAGCGCCCGAAACTGAAGCGCAGCGCCGTCAGGGCGCGCGAGCGGGGCACACCGATGCCCCGCAGGACATAGGAGGGCTCGACGCTCGCCGAGTTGCAGGCCGAGCCGGTGGACACCGCGATGCCGCGCAGCGCCATGAGCAGCGACTCGCCGTCGACGCCGTCGAAGGACAGGTTGACGATGTTGGGCACGGCCACGGTGACATCGGTATTGCGGTGGATGCCCTCGAGATCGTCGAGCCCGGCGAGGAAGCGTTCGGCCAGCGCGGCGATGCGCGCCTGATCGGCCTCGCCCTCGCGCTCGGCCAGGGCGAAGGCCTCGCCCATGCCGGCGATCTGGTGGGTGGGCAGGGTGCCGGAGCGCATGCCGCGTTCGTGGCCGCCGCCGTGGATCAGCGCCTCGAGGCGGATGTCCGGGCTGCGCTTGACGTAGAGGGCGCCGACGCCCTTGGGGCCGTAGACCTTGTGGCCGGACAGCGACATCAGGTCGATGCCCAGGTCGATGACGTCGAGGGGAATCCGGCCCACCGCCTGGGCGGCGTCGACATGGAAGACCGCGTCGCGGGCATGCACCACCGCCGACAGCGCGGCAAGGTCGTTGATGCTGCCGAGCTCGTTGTTGACCGCCATCAGCGACACCAGCACGGTGTCGTCGCGCATCGCCGCGGCCAGGTGGGCGGGGGCGATGCGGCCGTCGTGGCCGGGCTCGAGCCAGGTGACCTCGAAGCCCTCGGCCTCCAGGGCACGGGCGGTGTCGATGACCGCCTTGTGCTCGATGGTGGAGGTGATCAGGTGCCCGCCCCGGGCGCGGTTGGCGCGCATGAAGCCGATCAGCGCCAGGTTGTCGGCCTCGGTGGCGCCGGAAGTCCAGACGATCTCGCGCGGGTCGGCACCGATCAGGTCGGCGACCTGGCGGCGGGCGCCCTCCACGACCTGCTCGGCCTGCCAGCCGGGCATGTGGCTGCGCGAGGCCGGGTTGGCGAAGATTCCGTCCAGGGTCAGGTGGCGCGCCATGACCTCGGCGACGCGGGGGTCGACCGGCGTGGTGGCGGCGTAGTCCAGGTAGATCGGTGCGTTCATGGCTCTCTGCGTGACAGCGAGGCCGGCGGTCCTGGCCGGTCTCAGGGTGACGAGGTGACGATGGTGTTGTCGGTGCTGCTTTTGTTTCCGGCGTTGCCGCGCTGGCGTTCGGCGATGCCGCGGACCTCGTTGCGCCGCACCAGGTCGCCCAGGCTGATGCCGTCGAGGAAGCCGTGAATCTCCTCCGACAGCTCGCACCACAGGTGATGCGTCAGGCAGGTATGGCCCTGCTGGCAGTCCGACAGCCCCTGGCATCGCGTGGCGTCCACCGACTCGTCGACGGCGTCGATCACCCGCGCGACCGACATCGTGTCCGGGGCGGCGGCCAGCAGGTAGCCGCCGCCCGGCCCGCGCACGCTCTTGACCAGCCGGGCGCGGCGCAGGCGGGCGAACAGCTGCTCGAGATAGGACAGCGAGATCGCCTGGCGCTGCGAGATGTCGGCGAGGCTGATCGGCCCCTGGTCGCCGTGCAGGGCGAGATCGAGCATCGCGGTGACGGCGTAACGTCCTTTGGTGGTCAGGCGCATAAGCGAGTCGGGTCGGGCATCGGTCGCAGGGCCGCGCTGCGCCGGAGCGGGCTGAAGCGCGCGGCCGCCGGTGGAATCATCGCTCCATTATGAGAAAACCCAGTAAAGCGGTCAACAATAGCGCCGCCCGGCCCGGCGGCGTACCGTCGTGATGCGGCTCAGTCCTCGTCGCCGGCGTCGCGCCGGGTATCCTGGCGTTCGGTCCGCCGTTCGGCTTGCCGTTCGGCGCGGGGGTCGGGACCGCAGCAGCTGTCGACATCGGCGAGGATCTCGGCGAAGTCCTCGTCGCGCAGCTCGGGCAGGCGGCCTTCGCGGTAGCCGGTGTCGAGCTTGCGCAGCGTGGTGCACATGCGCTCGATACGCTGGTCCACGGCGTGCATGTGGTCGAGCATTGCCTGCATGGAGCGGGCCACCGGGTCGGGCATGTCCTGGCTCACGCCGTAGGCATCGAAGCCGAACTTCTGGCGGATCGCCTCGCGGCGTTCGGGATCGAAGGTCGGGGCCTCCTCGGTGTCGGGCTCGGCGCGCTTGACGATCTTGCCGGGAATGCCCACCACCGTGGCGCCGTCCGGGACCTCCTTGGTGATCACCGCGTTGGAGCCGATCTTGGCGCCGGCACCGACCCGGAACGGCCCCAGGATCTTGGCGCCGGCGCCGACGATCACGCCGTCGCCCAGGGTCGGGTGGCGCTTGCCCTTGTTCCAGCTGGTGCCGCCCAGGGTGACGCCCTGATAGAGCGTCACGTCGTCGCCGACCTCGGCGGTCTCGCCGATCACCACGCCCATGCCGTGGTCGATGAAGAAGCGCCGGCCGATGGTCGCCCCGGGGTGGATCTCGATGCCGGTCAGCCAGCGCGCCAGGGTCGAGATGGTCCGCGCCAGCCACTTGAGGTTGTGGCCCCACAGCCGGTGGCTCAGGCGGTGGGCGAGCAGGGCGTGCAGCCCCGGGTAGTTGGTCAGGACCTCGAGAAAGTTGCGTGCCGCGGGGTCGCGGTCGAACACGCTGTTGATGTCTTCACGCAGACGACCAAACATGAAGCCTTCCTTGTTGGGCTGTCGGTCGGCGCACGGGCCGGCCGCGAACGGGTTGGTCACTCATTATTGGGGCGCTCGGCGCCCCCTGCAAGGCGCCGTCTCAGCGCCCGGCGATGCGTTTCTCGACGGCGCTGAGGATGCCACGCAGGATGCTGATCTCCTGGGTGTCCGGCCGGGCACGCAGGTAGAGCCGACGCAGCCGGGCCATCAGCTGGCGGGGCCGCTGCGGGTCGTGGAAGCCGGTGTCGGTCAGTACCCGCTCGAGATGCGCGAAGTAGCGCTCGAGATCGTCGTGGCTGGCCGGCGGGTGATCCCAGTCGATGCCGAACGGGGCGGCCTCGCTGCCGGCCTCGGTGGGCTCGGCGGCGGCCAGCCAGGCCAGGCGGCACTCGTAGGCCACCACCTGCACGGCGGCGGCGAGGTTCAGCGAGCTGAAGTCAGGGTTGGTGGGGATGTGCACATGACGGTGGCAGTGCTGCAGCTCGGCATTGGTCAGCCCGCTGTCCTCGCGGCCGAACACCAGCGCCACCCGGCCTTGCGGGTCGGCCAGTTCGGCGGGCAATGATTCGCCCAGCGCCCGGGGCGTGATCATCGGCCAGGGCAGGGTGCGCGAGCGGGCGCTGGCACCCACCACCAGGGTGGCGTCGGCCACCGCGGCATCCAGCGTCTCGTGACGGCTGGCGCCGATCAGCAGGGCATCGGCCCCCGAGGCGCGGGCGATCGAGTCGCTGGTCTGGATCTCGCAGCGCGGCGCGACCAGCGCCAGGTCGCCGAGTCCCATGTTCTTCATCGCCCGGCACACGGCACCGATGTTGCCGGGGTGGCTGGTGCCGATCAGCACGATGCGCAGCTGGTCGAGGGAAAAGGCGGGTTGAGGCATGGCAAGACAACGTCGCGGCAATGAAAAGGGGCGCCAGTCTACCATGTCAGCCGCCGGGCCGGGACGCATCGCGATTCCCTCGCGGAGCCGGGTCTGCTAGCATGCGCGACGTTCTTTAACAGTTACCGACCCTCAAGGCCCGATCATGCATCCGATGGTCCAGTTCGCGCTGCGTGCCGCACGCAGCGCCGCCGAGCAATTCGTCCGTATCCGCGAGCGCATCGATGTCGCCCGCGACGACCGCGGTCTCGACCGCCTCCTGGAAGATACCGCCCGCAACGCCGAAACGCTGATTGTCCGTCAATTGTCCCGCGGCTACCCGCAGCACGGGATCGCCGGCCGCTATACGCCGCACCGCGACGGGGAAGGCGAGGGTCGGGACACGGTCTGGAAGATCGAGCCCTTCCACGGCTACACCAATCTCGGCGTGGGCAGCGTGCAGTTCGCCCTGTCGCTGGTGTGTCTCGTCAAGGGGCGCCCCGAACATGCGGTGGTGATCTGCCCGTTCAGCGACGACGAGTACCTGGTCAGCCGCGGCCGCGGGGCGCAGTACAACGGCAAGCGCATCCGCGTCGGCAAGACCCACGGCATCGACGGCATGCGCCTGGCGATGGGGCTGCCGGAGACTTGGCTGCGTCCGCGCCATCTGCCCACCTACCAGACCCTGATCCAGCAGCTCGCCCCGCGGGTCGAGTCGCTGACCGCCTCGGGCTGCGCGCTGCTCGACATGGCCGACGTGGCCGCCGGCCGTGCCGATGCGGTCTTCGTGCTGGGCCTCGAGGAGCAGGACAGCCTGGTCGGCACGCTGCTGCTCAAGGAAGCCGGCGCGCTGATCGGCGGCCCCGACGGCTCGCCCGGCGTGGCGCCGGAAGCCAACCTGATGGCGGCCGGGCCGCGTCTCTACAAGGCGCTGGTGCAGGGCCTCAAGCCGCACATGTAAGCCCGCCGTCTGCTGAAGAGCCCCGACTCGCGTTCGCGAGGCGGGGCTTTTTCATGTCTGCAGGACGACCCGGGGACACGGCCGTTCGGCCCCTGAAACGACGACACCCCGCCGAGGCGGGGTGTCGTGCGGACGTCGAGGGTCGAACGGTCAGGGCAGCTCGTCGGCCTCGGCGTTTTCCTTCTTCGCCGGGATCAGGTCCTCGCGCTGAAGCTTGACGGCGATCAGCAGCGCCGAGGCGACATACACCGAGGAGTAGGTCCCCACCCCGACGCCGACGATCAGCGCCAGCGCGAAGTTGTGGATCATGTCGCCGCCGAGCAGCAGCAGGGCCAGCAGCACCAGCAGGGTGGTGCCGGAGGTGGCCAGGGTGCGCGACAGCGTCTGGTTGATCGCCTCGTTGAAGATCGTCGGCATGTGGTCGGTGCGCGACTTGCGGATGTTCTCGCGGATGCGGTCGTAGACGATGATGGTGTCGTTGAGCGAGTAACCGATCACCGCCAGCACCGCCGCCAGCACGGTGAGGTCGAAGTCGAGCTGGAACAGCGAGAACACGCCGAGCACGATGATCACGTCGTGGATCAGCGCCAGCAGGGCGCCCAGCGAGAACTTGTACTGGAAGCGCAGGGCGACGTAGAGCATCACCACGCCCAGCGCCACCAGCATGCCCAGGCCGCTCTGGTCGCGCAGCTGACCGCCCACCTGGGCGCCGACGAACTCGGCACGGATCAGGTCGACGCTGGCACCGCCCTGGCGCAGCACGTCCGTCACCTGGGCGCCGACGTTGGGGTCGAAGGCCTGCTGCAGGCGCACCAGCACATCGGTGGGCGCGCCGAAGGTCTGCACCGAGACGTTGGTGAAGCCGGCGCCTTCCAGGGTCTGGCGCACGGCCTCCAGGGCCGGCGCGGCGGCGTAGCGCACCTCGACGAGGGTGCCGCCGGTGAAGTCCAGCCCCAGGTTGAGCTGCTGGAACAGCAGCGAGACGATCGACACCAGCAGCATCGCCCCCGAGACGAAAAACGCGAGGCGGCGCTTGCCCATGAAGTCGAGCCGGCGATTGATGAAAGCGTTCATGCCCACCTCTCAGATCCAGAGTTTCTTCACCGGCTTGCCGCCGATGGTGAGATTGACGATCGCGCGCGACACCATGATCGCGGTGAACATCGAGGTCAGGATCCCCAGCGACAGCGTCACGGCAAAGCCCTTGACCGGACCGGTGCCGATCGAGAACAGGATCACGGCCACCAGCAGGGTGGTGATGTTGCCGTCGAAGATCGAGGTGAAGGCGCGCTCGTAGCCGGCGTGGATCGCCTGCTGGATCGGCATCTTCGCCCGCAGTTCCTCGCGGATGCGCTCGTAGATCAGCACGTTGGCGTCCACCGCCATGCCCAGCGTCAGCACGATACCGGCGATGCCCGGCAGGGTCAGGGTCGCGCCGAGCAGCGACAGGGCGGCGACCAGCAGCACCAGGTTGATGCCCAGCGCGAGGTTGGCGACCAGCCCGAAGGCGCGGTAGCGGATCAGCATGAAGGCCACGACCAGCAGCATGCCGATCTCCACCGAGTGGATGCCGCGCTCGATGTTCTTGGCCCCCAGGCTCGGCCCGATGGTGCGTTCGGCGACGAAGTAGATCGGCGCGGCCAGCGAGCCGGAACGCAGCAGCAGGGCGAGCTCCTTGGCCTCGGTGGGCGAGTCCAGTCCGGTGATGCGGAAGCGGTTGCCCAGCGCGCTCTGGATGGTGGCCAGGCTGATGATGCCGCGCTCGGTGTAGTTGTCGCGCTTCTCGACCGCCTTGCCGTTCTCCATCACCGTGCGGGTGCGGGTCTTGTTGTCGATGTAGACCACCGCCATCGAGCGGCCGATGTTGGAACGGGTGGCCCGGTTCATCAGCGTGCCGCCGGTGCCGTCGAGGTTGATGTTGACCTGCGGGCGGCCGTTCTGGTCGAACCCGACGCTGGCGCTGGAGACGTTCTCGCCGGTGATGATCACGTCACGCATCAGCCGCGCGGTGCGCTGCTGATCGTTGCGGAACGGCAGCGTCTCGGTCTGCGAGTCGGGGGTGTCGGGACGCGCGGCGAGGCGGAACTCCAGGTTGGCGGTGGCGCCCACCACGCGCTTGGCGGCGGCGGTATCCTGCACGCCGGGGAGTTCGACGACGATGCGGTTGGGGCCCTGGCGCTGCACCAGCGGCTCGGCCACGCCCAGCTCGTTGACACGGTTGCGCAGCGTGGTGAGGTTCTGCTCCACCGCGTAGTCCTGAATCTCCTGGACCTTCTTCGGCGTCAGGGTCATCGCCAGGGTGGCGCCGCGTTCGGCGGCCTGGTCGGCGTACTGGAAGTCGGGGAACTGGCGACTGATGACGTCGCGGGCCTTGGCGCGATCCTCGGCACTGGCGAACGTGAAGGACAGCGTCCGGCCATCGATCTGGGTATCGCGGTAGCGGATGCGCGCGTCGCGCAGGGCCTCGCGGATCGCGCTGGCGTTGACCTGCAGGCGCTGTTCGATGGCGGCGTCCATGTCGACCTCGAGGGCGAAGTGCACGCCGCCGCGCAGGTCGAGACCCAGGTTCATCGGCGAGGCGCCGAGGCTCTCGAGCCAGGCGGGGGTCGATTCGGCCAGGTTGAGCGCCACCGTGTAGTCGTCGTTGACCTGGCCGGCGACGATCTGGCGGGCCTTGAGCTGGTCATCGCCGCTGGCGAGGCGAATCAGGGCGCCGTTGGGCTGGGTGTCGATGCGCTCGATGGGGATGTCGGCCTTGCCGAGGGCGTTGCGGATGCGCTCGAGCTGGCCGTCGTCCAGGGTGGCATCGCCACGGGCACTGCTGATCTGAACGGCGGGGTCTTCGGGGTAAAGGTTGGGTAGTGCATAGATCAACCCGACGACGATCACGAACAGTATCAGCAGATACTTCCACAGGGGGTAACGGTTGAGCATGGAAGCCCTGTCCTTGTTGCTGACGCGAAAAGAGCGCTGCCGGCGTGATGACCGGCAGCGGGAGGCGGGTTAGAGGGACTTCAGGGTGCCCTTGGGCAGCACCGCCGCGACGGCGTTCTTCTGCACGTTGACCTCGGTGCCTTCGGCGATCTCCATGGTGAGGAACTCTTCATGCACCTTGGTGACCCGGCCGACCAGGCCCCCGCCGATGACGATCTCGTCGCCGTTGGCCAGGTTGCTGATCAGCTTCTTGTGTTCCTTGGCGCGCTTGGACTGGGGGCGCCACAGCAGGAAGTAGAAGATCAGCACGAAGCCGACCAGCAGAGCGATCTGGGCGATGCCGCCGCCCGCAGCCGCACCGCCGCCGCCCTGGGCGTGCGCCTGTGAGATGAAGAAATCCAGCATGGGTCAGTGTCTCCCGGAAGGTTGCGAAAAGGCTCTTGCCAAAGCGGGGCCGGGACGCGCGGGCCCCGGCCGGAAAAAGGGTTCCGCGGCGCGCGTCAGTGCGGTGCGTCGGGAACCGGCAGGCCCCGGCGCGCGTAGAACGCGGCCACGAAGTCAGCCAATGTACCCGCTTCGATAGCACCGCGCAAACCGGCCATTACACGCTGGTAATAGCGCAGATTGTGGATGGTGTTGAGCATCGAGCCGAGCATTTCGCCGCAGCGATCCAGGTGGTGCAGGTAGCTGCGCGAGAAGTGCCGGCAGGTGTAGCAGTCGCAGCCTTCCTCGAGCGGTCGGGTATCGTGGCGGTGTTTGGCGTTGCGGATCTTGACCGTGCCCTCGGCGGTGAACAGGTGGCCGTTGCGGGCGTTGCGGGTGGGCATCACGCAGTCGAACATGTCGACGCCGCGGCGCACGCCCTCCACCAGGTCCTCCGGCTTGCCCACGCCCATCAGGTAGCGCGGCTTGTCCGCCGGCATCCAGGGCGGCAGGTAGTCGAGCACGCGGAGCATCTCCTCCTTGGGCTCGCCCACCGACAGCCCGCCGATGGCCAGGCCGTCGAAGCCGATGTCGACCAGGCCCTTGAGCGAGCGCTCGCGCAGTTCCGGGTACATGCCGCCCTGGACGATGCCGAACAGCGCCGAGGGCGAGCTGCCGTGGGCCGCCCGCGAGCGTTCGGCCCAGCGCAGCGAGCGCTCCATCGACAGCCGGGCCTCCGTCTCGGTGGCCGGGTAGGGCGTGCACTCGTCGAAGATCATCACGATGTCCGAGCCCAGCGAGCGCTGCACGGCCATCGACTCCTCGGGCCCCATGAACACCCGGGCGCCGTCCACCGGTGAGCGGAAGTGCACGCCCTCCTCGGTGATCTTGCGCATCGCCCCCAGCGAGAACACCTGGAAGCCGCCGGAGTCGGTGAGGATCGGCTTGTCCCACTGGGCGAAGTCGTGCAGGTCGCCGTGGGCCTCGATCACCTCCATGCCCGGGCGCAGCCACAGATGGAAGGTGTTGCCGAGGATGATCTCGGCGCCGATCGCCTTGACCGACTCGGGCGTCATGCCCTTGACGGTGCCATAGGTGCCCACCGGCATGAAGGCGGGAGTTTCCACCGTGCCGCGGGGGAAGGTCAGCCGGCCGCGGCGGGCGCGCCCGTCGCTGGCCAGGTGCTCGAAGCTCATGAAGCAGTCGTTACGCATGGGGCTCTCGAAAATGCTGGGTGCCGCGAAGGCGGTCATCGCTCGGGACGGCGTGTCAGGGCGCCTTGCGGGTCAGGAACATGGCATCGCCATAACTGAAGAAACGATAGCGCTCGGCCACCGCCTCCCGGTAGGCGCGCAGGGTCAGCTCGTGGCCGGCGAAGGCGCTGACCAGCATCACCAGCGTCGATTCCGGCAGGTGGAAGTTGGTGACCAGGGCGTCGACGCAGCGCCAGCGATAGCCGGGATAGATGAAGATGTCGGTCTCGCCGCGATAGGGGGCGAGGGTGCCGTCCTCGCGGCCTTCCGCGGCGGTCTCCAGGCAGCGCACGCTGGTGGTGCCCACGGCGATCACCCGATTGCCGCGTGCGCGGGCGGCGTTGACCTGTGCGCAGACCCGCTCGTCGACCTCGAGCCATTCGCTGTGCATGTGGTGCTCGCGGATGTCATCGACCCGTACCGGCTGGAAGGTGCCGGCGCCGACGTGCAGGGTGACGAAGGCGGTCTCGATGCCGCGCTCGTGCATGGCGGCCAGCAGCGGCTCGTCGAAGTGCAGCCCGGCGGTGGGCGCGGCGACGGCGCCGTGGCGCCGCGCGTAGACGGTCTGGTAGCGCTCCCGGTCGGACAGCTCGTCCTCGCGGGTGATGTAGGGCGGCAACGGCATGTGGCCGTGGCGCTCGAGCAGCTCGATCAGCGGGGTATCGCCGAGGAAGCGCAGCTCGAACAGTGCATCGCGGCGCCCCTCGACCACGGCGTGGATGCCGCCCTCGAAGATCAGCTCGGTGCCCGGCTTCGGCGACTTGCTGGCACGCAGATGGGCCAGGCCGCGCTGGGCGTCCAGCGGGCGCTCGAGCAGCATCTCCACGCGCCCGCCGCTGGTCTTGTGGCCATGGAGTCGCGCGGGGATGACCCGGGTGTCGTTGAACACCACCACGTCGCCCGGCGCCAGCAGGGTCAGCAGGTCCGGAAAGCGACGGTGCGCGAGGGTCTGCGACTCGGCGTCGACGCACAGCAGCCGGCAGTCGCTGCGCTGCTCGCTGGGATAACGGGCGATCAGGTCCTCGGGGAGGTCGAAATGAAAGTCGGAACGCTGCATGAAAGCTCGCCACGAAGGCCGGTAATCGGGAGTCACGGGGCGTCGCCGAAGCGGCGGCGCATGAATGAAACGGCGCAACATGATAGTCGAGACGCGCCGCGAAGTCAGTCCCGTCATTGACGCGGCGGGGAGGACCCGTATAATTCTGCCCCGCTGCCGGTGTGGCGGAATTGGTAGACGCAGCGGATTCAAAATCCGCCGCTAGCGATAGCGTGTCGGTTCGAGTCCGACCACCGGCACCATGAAATCAAGCACTTAGCGGTTCCTTCCTTGGCTTGGTTTCTCTGTATTTCCCCTCAGTGTCCACAAAATGTCCACGGCTCTTGCCAGTCGGTGGTGCGTATTCCGGCCTGGGTTGCGGCGGTTGCGGTGCCTGCCACTCTCTTCCTTGCTCGGCGAGAAAGCGGCAGGAATAGCATTCCTGGTGTTTCCGTTTTTCCTGTTCTTGTCTTCGAGGCTTTCGTGAGATTTGATTGTTACTTATTGAATCTCAAGGCCCTTTTCATTGGGCTTTTACCATAATTAACATCGATAAACTTCGCCAATTCGGCGCATTGACAATGCCGTTCACTCCGTAGAATCGAGCCTGCTGCATCCCAGCATCCCTGTAATTTGAC
This sequence comes from Modicisalibacter sp. 'Wilcox', assembly GCF_010993675.1. NCBI lineage: Bacteria > Pseudomonadati > Pseudomonadota > Gammaproteobacteria > Oceanospirillales > Halomonadaceae > Modicisalibacter > Modicisalibacter sp. 'Wilcox'. The sequence goes on along the minus strand of NZ_WNXF01000001.1, from coordinate 394,217 downwards.
CGGCGCCTTCGGGCGCCGGTTTTTTTATGTCCGCAAACGGCACCGGAAGAGCCATGCCCGGCTCTGCTCGCCCCCTGATCGGCTGACGCCGGTACGCGCCAGGCAGTATGATCGAGGCTCCTGTGAGCCGAGGAGAGAATCATGCCGTTGACACTCTGGCTGTCCCTGGCGGCGGTCTGTGCCATGGGGGCCATGTCGCCGGGGCCCAGCCTGGCCATGGTACTGCGTCATACCCTGGGCGGCGGACGCACGCCGGGCGTCGTCGCGGGGCTCAGCCATGCCCTGGGCGTGGGCCTGTATGCCCTGCTGACCGTCTGGGGACTGGGGGCGGTGGTCAGTCAGGAGCCGGTGCTGTTTCGCCTCATCACCTGGGGCGGCGCCGCCTACCTGGCATGGCTGGGCATCAAGGCGCTGCAGGCCGGGCGGGGCGGCGCACTCGAGGCGCAGGCGGCGGTCACCGATCCGCTGCAGGCGGCCCGCGACGGGGTGCTGGTCGCGCTCGGCAACCCCAAGCTGATCCTGTTCTTCGTGGCCCTGCTGAGCCAGTTCGTCAGCCCCGACATGAGCATCGCCGGCAAGGCGCTGATCGTGGCCACGGCCGCCTTGATCGATGGTCTCTGGTACGTGCTGGTGGCGGTTGCGCTGTCGCACTCGGCGGTGCTGCCCTGGCTGCAGGCGCGTGCCCACTGGATCAACCGCCTGACCGGCGTGCTGCTGCTGGCGCTGGCGCTGCGCGTGCTGATCGGCTGAGGCTCACGACTCGATGCGGGCCAGTAGAGTGTCGAGCGGGGCATCGAGCGGCAGCACGCCATAGGCCGGGCTGACCGCCTCGCCGAGCCGGCTGCGGCAGAAGGTCTCGGCGACCTCGTTGGGCGCATGCCGCAGCAGCAGCGACGCCTGAATGCACTGGGCGAGGCGCTGGGTCAGCCAGCGGGCCTCGGCCTCGAGCGCCTCGGCGGGCCGGCCCAGGGTCGCCACCAGGGCGGCCACGGCCCGGTCATAGTCGGCCGACAGGCCGCGTGCGGCGGCGAGCTCGTCGCGCAGGACCTCGATGCAGGCCGGGTGACGCTGCAGCACCCGGAGCACGTCCAGGCAGATCACGTTGCCCGAGCCCTCCCAGATCGAGTTGACCGGAGCCTCCCGGTAGAGCCGCGCCAGCGGCGATTCCTCGACGTAACCGATGCCGCCCAGGCACTCCATGGCTTCGGCCATGAAGCCCGGGGCCCGCTTGTTGTGCCAGTACTTGCCCAGCGTCGGCAGCAGGCGGGCGAGCAGCCTTTCGCGCTCGTCGTCGGGGCTGTCGAAGGCGCGGGCGGCGCGCAGCACCAGCGCCAGGCCGGCCTCGGTTTCCAGCGCCAGGTCGGCCACCACCCGGCGCATCAGCGGCTGTTCGGCGAGGGGCTTGCCGAAGGCCTGACGCTGGCGCACATGGTCCCAGGCCTCGACGAGCGCCTGGCGCATCATGCCCACGGGCGCGGTGGCGGCGTCCAGCCGGGTCTGCTGGACCATCTCGAGAATGGTGGCGATGCCGCGACCCGGCTCGCCGATCGGTTCGGCCCAGGCGTCGCGGTACTCGATCTCCGCCGAGGCATTGGCGCGATTGCCGCACTTGTCCTTGAGGCGCTGGAGCTCGATGGCATTGCGTTCGCCGTCGGGGGTGAAGCGCGGGACCAGGAAGCAGCCCAGCCCCGCCTCGGTGAGGGCCAGGGTCAGGAAGGCGTCGGACATCGGCGCGCTGCAGAACCACTTGTGGCCGGTCAGGCGGTAGCCGTCGCCGACGACTCGGGCGCGGGTCGAGTTGGCGCGCACATCGCTGCCGCCCTGCTTCTCGGTCATCGCCATGCCCAGGGTCGCGGCGGGCTTTTCCCGGGCGGGCACGGCGCGCTCGTCATAGTCCCAGGCCAGCAGCCGGGCCTGCCATTCGTCGTGCACGCGAGGCGCCTGGCGCAGCGCCGGCGTGGCGGCGTGGGTCATGGTCACCGGGCAGCAGAACCCGGGCTCGGCCTGGGTCAGCAGGTAGAGCGCGGCGACGTGCGCCTGATGACCGCCGCGGCCCTCCTCTTCCCAGGCCACGGCGTGCCAGCCGTTGTCGAAGGCCAGGTGCATGAGCTGGTGATAGGCGGGATGGTAGCGGACCTCGTCGAGACGCCGGCCGTAGCGGTCGAACGGCCGAAGCTCCGGCGGGTGGCGGTTGGCCTCCTCGCCGAGCGCCTGGACCGCGCGGCTGCCCACGGCCGCGCCCAGCGGACGCAGGCGGCGGGCGACCCAGTCTGGCGCCTCGCGGGCCAGGGTATCCTGAAGCGGACGGTCGAGAGCGAACAGATCGCGGTCGCCGGGGGGCGGAGGCTGGTTGTCCACCCGGTGGGTGGCGAGCTGGCGGCGCGGGGCGCGATCGGTCATGGCGGGACTCCACGGGCGCACGGAAAACGGCCGATGGACTGAGCATGGGCCGGGGCGGGCAGCGGGTCAATCGACGTTCCTCCTGGGGCCACGGCCGTGCTGCCATTCGATGCCTGTTCCTTGATGGCGCAGCGATGACAGGGGCAGGGCGATCGTGGCATCGTCTAGCGTTCAGCGACAGCAAAGACGTGGACCATGCAGATCTACAGCCAGGATTGTCGTACCCAGAGTGGCGAGCCCTTCAATCTCCGGGCGCTGCGCGGGCAGGTGCTGCTGGTGGTCAATGTCGCCAGCCGCTGCGGCTTCACCCCGCAGCTCGGCGAGCTCGAGCGTCTCTACCGGCGCTATCGCGACCAGGGCTTCACGGTGCTGGCCTTCCCCTGCAACCAGTTCGCGCGCCAGTCGCCGGAAACGGCACGGGCCTTCGGTGCCTTCTGCGAGCGCGAGTACGGCGTCACCTTTCCGGTGATGGAGAAGGTTCGGGTCAACGGCCCCGGGGCGCACCCGCTGTTCGTGATGCTGCGTCGCCAGGCGCCCGGGGTGCTGGGCAGCACGCCGATCAAGTGGAACTTCACCAAGTTCCTGGTCGGTCGCGATGGCCAGGTGATCCGCCGCTTCTCGCCCCGCGACCGGATGGCGCGCATCGTGCCGGAGCTGGAGCGGGCCCTGGAGACGCCGTTCTCGGCCTGAACCGTCCTATCCGTCAGTCCGGCGGCGTCTGGCCGCTGGCCACCAGCAGGCGTTCGATCAGGGTGTTCCAGCGCGGGCGGGCGAGCATGGTCATCATCCCCGAGAACAGCGCCCAGAAGCCCTTGCGCCAGCCGAACAGGCGGCGGTTGTGGGCGACCAGCCGGCGCAGCAGCTGATGATCGTCCAGGGTGTCGTCGCCGGCCACGGACATCTGCTGGCGGGTCAGCACCGGAGCCAGTTCCAGGCGAAAGATCCACTCCAGCTGCTCGAGCGTCAGGTCGTGACGCTCGATCACCGCGACCATGCGTGCGTATTCGGTCTCGCGGGGCTCGTGCTCGCGCCACAGCGGTGCCAGGGCCAGCCACAGCTCGCCGCGCTCGTCGACCAGGGTCTGGGCGTCCTTCACGCCATCCTCCTCGCGATGCGAAACGGAGCGTCATTGTCACACAGTGGCGGACGGCGGGGCAGGGCGGACAGGTCTCCGGCAAATCGCTAGAATACCCGCATCAGTCGCTTCCCGGTCCGGGGAGTGCCCCGCAAGCTCCAGCAACGCCGAGGTCTGACGTGATCATCAAACCCAAGGTTCGCGGTTTCATCTGCACCACCACCCATCCCACCGGCTGCGCGATGAACGTGCTCGAGCAGATCCAGGCGACCCGCCGGGCGATCGGCGCGCGCGGCACCGGCGACGCCTGGCCGAAGAAGGTGCTGGTCATCGGCGCGTCCAGCGGTTACGGCCTGGCGGCGCGCATCACCGCGGCCTTCGGCTACGGCGCCAGTACCCTGGGCGTGTTCTTCGAGAAGCCCGGCACCGAGAGGAAGCCCGGCACCGCCGGCTGGTACAACGCCGCCGCCTTCGACCGCTACGCCAAGGAAGAGGGGCTCTACAGCCGCGCGATCAACGGCGACGCCTTCGCCCACGAGACCCGCGAGAAGGCCATCGAGATGATCAAGGAGGACCTCGGCGAGGTCGACCTGGTGATCTACTCGCTGGCCTCGCCGGTGCGCAAGCTGCCCGACAGCGGCGAGGTGAAGCGCTCCGCGCTCAAGCCGATCGGCGAGACCTACCGCGCCACCGCCATCGACACCAACAAGGACGCCATCATCGAGGCGGAGGTCGAACCGGCCACCCAGCAGGAAATCGACGACACCATCGCGGTGATGGGCGGCGAGGACTGGGAACTGTGGATCGACGCGCTCGACAGGGCCGGCGTGCTGGCCGACGGTGCGCGCAGCGTGGCCTTCAGCTACATCGGCACCGAGATCACCTGGCCGATCTACTGGCACGGGGCCCTGGGCAAGGCCAAGGAGGATCTCGACCGTGCCGCCGGCGAGATCGACAAGCGCCTTGGCGAGACGGGAGGTGGCGCCAACGTCGCGGTGCTCAAGTCGGTGGTCACCCAGGCCAGCGCGGCGATCCCGGTGATGCCGCTGTACATCGCCATGGTCTACCGGGTGATGAAGGAGCAGGGCCTGCACGAGGGCACCATCGATCAGCTCAACCGGCTGTTCCGCGACCGGCTCTACGCCGACGAGGCGCCCGCCACCGACGAGGCCGGCCGGCTGCGTCTCGACGACTGGGAGCTGCGCGACGATGTCCAGCAGGCCTGCAAGGACCTGTGGCCGACGGTGACCACCGACAACCTGTTCGAGATCACCGACTACGCCGGCTACAAGCACGAGTTCCTCAAGCTGTTCGGCTTCGAGCGCGATGACGTGGACTATGACGCCGACGTCGACCCGGTGGTCGACTTCGATGTCGTGCAGCCCTGAGCGCCTGCCGGTGAGGCATGCCGGCAGCCGGGACGGCGAGGGCGGCGATGCTGCACGATAGCCCGGTCGCCTCGACACCCCGGCAGGTCGGCTTCGTGCTGCTGCCGGGGTTCTCGCTGCTCGCCCAGGCCTGCGCGCTGGAGCCGCTGCACGTGGCCAACCGGCTGGCCGGCGAACGTCTCTACACGCCGCTGATCTTCAGCCTGGACGGCCGTGCGGTGAAAAGCGCCGCGGAGCTGGCGCTGTCGCCGAACAGCGTGGCCGGCAGCGATGCCGGGGCGCTGGACCTGCTGCTGGTCTGTGCGCCCTCCCAGGGCGTCGGCGCGCACCCGGCGCTCGAGGCCTGGCTGACGCGCCTGGCCGGGCGCGGCGTGGCGCTGGGCGGTGTCGCCGGGGGCACCGAGGTACTGGCCCGGGCCGGGGTGCTCGACGGTTACCGTGCCACGCTGCCCTGGCAGAATCTGGAAGCCTTCGCCCGGGCGCATCCGGCGGTGCGGGTCGGCCATCAGCTGTTCGAGATCGATCGCGACCGTCTGAGCTGCGGCGGCGGTACCGCGGCGATGGACATGATGATGACCCTGATCGGCCAGCATCACGGCCAGCGGCTCGCCGAGCGCATCTCCGAGCACTTCGTCTGCGAGCGCATCCGCATGGGCGACGAGCCCCAGCATGTGCCGCTGCGCACCCGGCTCGGCCACGCCCCGCAGAGCCTGGTCGACGCCGTGGCGCTGATGGAGTCCAACATCGAGGAGCCGCTGACCACCCATGAGCTGGCCGAGCATCTGGGCATCTCGCGGCGCCAGCTCGAGCGGCTGTTCAAGAAGTACCTGCAGGCGGTGCCCAGCCGCTACTACCTGGACCTGCGCCTGCAGCGCGCGCGCAAGCTGCTGCGCGAGACCGACCAGGCGGTGGGCGACATCGCCCTGCAGACCGGCTTCTCCTCCGGCGCCCACTTCTCCACCGCCTACCGCAACCACTTCGGCATGACGCCCCGCGAGGAGCGGCTGACCTGACGGCGCCGCCTCGTCATCAAGACAATCGCAGTTGGGGCTCTGGCAAGGGGCGTTGTCCACGGACCAGCCCCTGGCTTGACTTGCGATAGCCTTGGCCCCGTCATGCCTTGTGCGCCAGCAGGGCGCGGAACAGCGAGCCCATCATCACCGGCTCGTCGCGCTCGACGACGAACCCGGCGCCCTCCAGCAGCGGCCCCGCCTGACGGGTGATGTCGGTGGCGATGACACGGGTGACGAGGTTGAGCGCGCGCCGTCCCGGGCCGGCGGGATGGCTGTCCGGCTGGAACTTGTCCATCACGCACAGCTGGCCGTCGTCGGCGAGCACCCGGTGCGCCTCCGCCAGCCCGCGCTCCGGGTGCGGCATCACCGCCAGGATCAGGTGCATCACCACCACGTCGAAGTAGCCGTCCGGGTAGCTCAGCGCCGCGGCGTCCATCACCCCGGCCTGGCCGTCGAAGCCCAGGGTCTCGGCCCGGGCACGAAAGCGCCGCACCATCGCCGGGGTGAGGTCGCAGCCGTGCAGCTCGATGTCGCGGGGCAGCCAGGGCAGGTCGAGCCCGGTGCCGCAACCGACGATCAGCACCCGCTGGCCGCCGGCCCAGTCCACCGCCTCGAGCGCACGGCGCCGGGCCCGGCGAAAGGCCCGGTCGGCGACGACGTCGTAGACCGGGGCATAGCAGGCATAGCGCCAGCGGTTCCAGGTGGTGGAATCGATCATGGGCGGGGTCTCCCGGGAAGCCAGGCTGGGTAGTCCATCATGCGCCGGGAGCGTCGGTCAGGAAAGACCGCCCGATGACGGAGGTCATCGGGCGGCGTCGGGCACGGGTGTCAGGCCATGGTATCGACGATGCCGCCCTCGACGCGCAGGGCCGCCCCGGTGGTGGCGCTGGCCTGTTCGGAGGCCGCATAGACGCACAGGTTGGCGACCTCCTCGGGGGTGGCCAGGCGCTGGATGATCGAGGAGGGACGGTTCTCGCGGATGAAGCGTTCCTCCATTTCTTCCTGCGACACGCCCTGTTCCTCGGCGGCCTGGCGGATCATCTCGAGCACGCCCTCGGAGCGGGTCGGCCCGGGCAGGATGGCGTTGACGGTGACCCGGGTGCCGCTGAGCACCTTGGCCAGCCCGCGCGAGATCGACTGCACGGCGGACTTGGTCATGCCGTAGTGGACCATCTCGCTGGGGATGTTGAGCCCCGACTCGCTGGAGATGAACTGGATGCGCCCCCAGTCGCGGGCCTTCATGCCCTGCGCGTAGTGGCGCGACAGGCGCACCGCGCTCATCACGTTGACGTCGAAGAACTGTTGCCAGGTGGCGTCGTCGACCTCGAAGAAGTCCTGCGGACCGAAGATGCCCACGTTGTTGACCAGGATATCAGTCTCCGGCCGAGCGTCGATCAACGCACGGCAGCCCTCGGCGGTGCCCAGGTCGGCGGCCACGCCCGATACGGCCGCCCCCGGCACGGCCTGCCTGATGGTCTCGATCGCCGCGTCGACGCGGGCCTGGGTGCGCCCGGTGACGGTGACCTCGGCGCCGGACTCGGCGAGCCCCCGGGCGATGGCGAAGCCGATGCCGGCGGTGGAGCCGGTGACGATGGCGCTCTTCCCGGAAAGGTCGATCTGCATGCGAAACACTCCTTGTCGTGTGCGGATAACTTGTCGTGTGCGGATAAGACGGCGACGCTGCGCCGATCCCAATGTGTAGTCTGCTAAAAGAGGTGGCGGTGCCCGGGCGCGACTTCAAGGCCTGTTCGACGATTACCCTCTCGCCGCTTTTCATAATTCGCCGTCCCATCGCTGTAAGCCCCGGGGGCTTGCGCTCCTTATACTCGAGGGATCGACTCGATCACTGCATCGCATTTCCCCAGACCCACCGGATGGAGACCGACATGGACTACACCCCGACCCGCGACGACTTCGATCGCTACATGGTGCCCAACTACGCCCCACAGAAAGTGATTCCCGTGCGCGGCGAGGGCAGTCGCCTGTGGGATCAGCAGGGCCGCGAGTACATCGACTTCGCCGGTGGCATCGCGGTGAACTCGCTGGGGCACTGCCATCCGGTACTGGTCAACGCGCTCAAGGAACAGGCCGACAGGCTCTGGCATCTGTCCAACGTCTATACCAACGAGCCGGCGCTCAAGCTGGCGCGGGCGCTGACCGAGCGCACCTTCGCCGACAAGGTCTACCTGTGCTCTTCCGGCGGCGAGGCCAACGAGGCCGCGCTCAAGCTGGCCCGGCGCTGGGCCCACGACACCCACGGCGAGCGCAAGCACAAGATCGTCTCGTTCCGCCAGTCGTTCCACGGCCGCACCTTCTTCACCGTCAGCGTCGGCGGTCAGCCCAAGTATTCGCAGGGCTTCGGGCCGGTACCGGGCGGCATCGTCCACGGCGAGTTCAACGACCTCGACAGCGTGCGCGAGCTGATCGACGCCGACACCTGCGCGGTGATCGTCGAGCCGATGCAGGGCGAGGGCGGCATCGTGCCGGCCACCCAGGCGTTTCTCGAAGGCCTGCGTGCGCTGTGCGACGAGCACCAGGCACTGCTGATCTTCGACGAGGTGCAGTCGGGCATGGGCCGCCCGGGCACGCTGTTCGCCTACATGCGCTACGGTGTCACCCCGGACATCCTGACCAGCGCCAAGTCGCTGGGTGGCGGCTTCCCGGTAGGGGCGATGCTCACCACCGAACAGGTCGCCAGGGTCTTCACGCTGGGCACCCACGGCTCCACCTACGGCGGCAACGCCCTGGCCTCCGCCGTGGCGCTGGCCGCGCTCGAGCACATCGACACCCCCGAGGTACTCGAGGGCGTGCAGCGTCGCCACGAGCGCTTCCGCGAGCATCTCGAGGCGCTCAACGCCAAGTACGGCGTGTTCGGCGAGGTGCGCGGCATGGGGCTGCTGATCGGCGCGGCGATGGCGCCCGAGTACGAGGGGCGGGCCAAGGACGTCCTGCCGCTGGCCATCGAGGAAGGGCTGATGGCGCTGATCGCCGGTCCCAACGTGCTGCGCATGGCGCCGTCGCTGGTGATTCCCGAGGCCGACATCGACGAGGGCATGGCGCGTCTCGACCGCGCCCTGGCCCGCTTCGTCGCGTCCGCATGAACGGTCACGCGCCAACCACGGGAGGAAACGCCATGCTGGTCGTGCGCCCTGCCAAGCCCGCCGACCTGCCGGGCCTCGAGCGCCTGGCGGGGACGGCCACCCCGCGGCTGACCAATCTGCCGGCGCATCGCGATCGCCTCGAGGAACGCATCACCCGCTCGCAGCGCTCGCTGGCCCGCGAGATCGACTTTCCCGGCGACGAGAGCTACACCTTCGTGCTCGAGGACCTCGAGCGCGGCGAGATCGCCGGGACCGCCACCATCCGTGCCCATGCCGGCGCCCACGAGGCGTACTACACCTATCGCCAGGAAACGCTGATCCACGCCTCGCAGCAGCTCAACGTGCGCCGCGAGGTGCAGACGCTGTCGCTGTCCCACGAGGTCTCGGACGCCAGCCTGCTGTGCGCGCTGTCGCTGGACCCGCGCTACAAGGGCACCAGCGCCGAGAGCCTGCTGCGCCGCTCGCGGCTGATGTTCATCGCCCAGTACCCGGAGCGCTTCGCCGAACTCCTGGCGATCGCCTTTCCCGGCTATCTGGATGCCGACGGCGAGTCGCCGTTCTGGAACAGTGTCGGCCGCCACTTCTTCGCCCGCGGCTATCAGGAGATGAATCACCTGGCCGGGGTGCGCTCGAAGAGCTTCATCGCCGAGGTGATGCCGCAGTTCCCGCTTTACCTGCCGCTGCTCACCCCGGCGGCGCGGGCGGCGATCGGCCGCGAGCACCCGGCCCACGAGACGGCGCTGGCGGAAATGCTCGCCGAGGGCTTCGCCCGCTCGCGGCACGTCGACATCTTCGACGCCGGCCCGGTGATCAAGGCCGAGCGCGAGCGGCTGGCGACCTTCCGCCACAGCACCTGGCATCCGGTGCGCATCCGCCCGGCCACGGCGCTGCCGGATGCCGAGCCGGCGCTGATCGCCAACCAGAAGCTCGAGGGCTTCCGCTGCGTGGTGGCGCGCTATGCGCTGTCGCCCACCGGCCAGCTGATGCTCTCGCCCGAGCATGCCGCTGAGCTCGGCGTGGAGGAGGGCCGTGCGGTGCTCGCCGCCCCGCTGGGCCTGCCGGACGCCGATGACGCCTTCGACGAGGGGGAACTGTAATGCGCATTCGACCCATCGCCCGCGGCGATCTCGACGGCCTGCAGCGGCTCGCCCGCGAGACCGGCGTCGGCTTCACCTCGCTGCCGGACAACCGCGACTTCCTGGCCGGCAAGATCGAGTCCGCCGCCCGGGCCTTCGAGGAACGCGTGCCGGCCGAGGAGCGGCTGTACTTCTTCGTGCTCGAGGACGACGAGCGCGGCGAGCTGGCCGGCTGCTGCGCCATCGAGGCGCAGGTGGGCCGCGAGGTGCCGTTCTACCACTACCGGGTGGGCACGCTGGCGCACTCGTCGGTGCAGCTCGACCTGCACCGCACCATCGACACGCTGTTTCTGAGCTCGGACCACACCGGCGACGCCGAGGTGGCCTCGCTCTACCTGCGTCCGGAGTATCGTCGCCACCGCAACGGCGCGCTGCTCTCCAAGGCGCGCTGGCTGTTCATGGCGCAGTTCCGCAGCGGCTTTCCCGACAAGGTGCTCGCCGAGATGCGCGGCAAGTTCGATGCCAACGGCATCAGCCCCTTCTGGCAGTGTCTGGGCAGCCACTTCTTCCCCATGGACTTCAATGAAGCGGACAGACTGACTGGATTAGGCCAAAAGAGCTTTATCGGCGAGCTGATGCCCAAGTTCCCGATCTACACGCCCTTCCTCACCGAGGAGGCGCGGGCCTGCATCGGTGCCGTCCACGACGACACCCGACCCGCGCTGGAGATGCTCAAGAAGGAGGGCCTGCGCTGGGAGGGCTACATCGACATCTTCGACGGCGGCCCCACCGTGGAGGCCTACATCGATGACGTGCGCGCGGTTCGCCATTCGCGGCTGTGCCCGGTGGAAGTCGCCGGCAGCGAGCCGGAAGCCACCGAGCGCCCCGCCTGGCTGGTGGCGACCACCGAGATGGCCGACTTCCGGGCCGCCTGGGTGGGTCGCGGGCCCGGCGCGGACGGCACCCTGACCCTCAGCGACACGGAAGCCCGCCGCCTGGGTGTCACCACCGGCGACAGCCTGCGGGTTCTGGAAACCTAAGCTCGAAACCTGGGAGTCCCTCATGCAAGCCCGACAACAACTCTTCATCGGCGGCGCCTGGGTCGACGGCGCCGCCGACACGCTGACCAAGCATGATCCGATCACCGGCGACGCCCTGTGGCAGGGCGTCAGCGCCAGTGCCGCCCAGGTGGGCGAGGCGGTGGCCGCCGCCCGCACGGCGTTTCCCGGCTGGGCGCGCCAGACCTTCGAGGCGCGGCTGGCGGTGGTCGAGCGCTTCCGCGACCAGCTCGAGGCTCATCGCGAGCCCCTGGCCGAAAGCATCGCCCGGGAAACCGGCAAGCCGCTGTGGGAAGCGCGGACCGAGGTAGGCGCGATGATCGCCAAGGTGGCGATCTCGGTGACCGCCCATCACGAGCGCACCGGCGAGCGCAGCCGCGATGCGGGCGGCACCACGGCGGTGCTGCGTCATCGCCCCCACGGCGTGCTGGCGGTGTTCGGCCCCTACAACTTCCCCGGCCACCTGCCCAACGGGCACATGGTCCCGGCGCTGCTGGCCGGCAACAGCGTGGTCTTCAAGCCCAGCGAGATCACTCCGCGCACCGCCGACCTGACCCTGCAGTGCTGGCAGGCTGCCGGGCTGCCCGACGGCGTGATCAACCTGGTGCAGGGCGGCGCGCCGGTGGGTCAGGCGCTGGCCGGGGCCGACGACATCGACGGGCTGCTGTTCACCGGCAGCGCGCGTACCGGCAAGCTGCTGCACAAGCAGTTCGCCGGCCAGGTCGACAAGATCCTCGCCCTGGAATTGGGCGGCAACAACCCGCTGGTGGTCAAGGACGTGCCGGACGAGGCCGCCGCGGTGCTGACCATTCTGCAGTCGGCGTTCCTCTCCGGCGGCCAGCGCTGCACCTGCGCGCGGCGGCTGATGGTGCCCGAGGGCGCCGTCGGCGACCGCCTGATCGAGGCGCTGGTCGCGGCCATCGGTGATCTTCGCGTCGCCGCACCGTTCAGCGAACCGGCGCCGTTCTACGGCGGGCTGGCCACGGTGGCCGCCGCCGACGGGCTGCTCGCGGCCCAGGACGATCTCGAGACGCGCGGCGCCACCGTGCTGGCGCGGATGCGTCGCCTGGTCGAGGGCACCAGCCTGCTCAGCCCCGGGCTGATCGACGTCACCGGCTGCGACGTGCCCGACGAGGAGCACTTCGGCCCGCTGCTCAAGGTGCACCGCTACCGCGACTGGGACGAGGCCATCACCCTGGCCAACGATACCCGCTACGGGCTTTCCGCCGGGCTGATCGGCGGCGAGACGGCCGACTGGGACGACTTCCTGCTGCGCATCCGCGCGGGCATCGTCAACTGGAACCGCCAGACCACCGGCGCCTCCAGCGACGCGCCCTTCGGCGGCATCGGCGACAGCGGCAACCATCGGCCGAGCGCCTACTACGCCGCCGACTACTGCGCCTATCCGGTCGCCTCGATGGAAAGCGAGTCGCTGGCGCTGCCCGAGAACCTGCCGCCGGGGGTGACATTATGAGCGATGCCATGAGCGACTCCACACCGCGGGCCGACGCCCGCGAGGTCAACTTCGACGGCCTGGTCGGGCCCACCCACAACTACGCCGGGCTGGCCCACGGCAACGTGGCATCGATGCGCCATGGCGGCCTGGCTTCCAGCCCGAAGGAAGCGGCGTTGCAGGGCCTGGCCAAGATGAAGGCCCTGCACGAGGCGGGCTACGCCCAGGGGGTACTGCCCCCTCAGCAGCGCCCCGACCTCGGCGCGCTGCGCGATCTGGGCTTCTCCGGCAGCAACGCTCAGGTGCTCGAGCGCGCCGCCCGCGAGGCGCCGCAGATCCTGCGCGCGGTGTGTTCGGCGTCGTCGATGTGGACGGCCAACGCCGCCACGGTGACGCCGAGCCGTGACGCGCCGGACGGCCGGGTGCACGTCACCCCGGCCAACCTGCAGTCGAGCTTCCACCGCTTCCTCGAGCCGCGGACCACCGGCCGTGTGCTGGCGGCGATCTTCCGCGACGAGGCGCGCTTCGCCCATCACCCGGCGCTGCCGGCGACCCCGGCGTTCTCCGACGAGGGCGCGGCCAACCATACCCGGCTGTGCAGCGATCACGGCGAGCCGGGCGTGCATCTCTACGTCTACGGGCGTCGGGCGTTTCCCGGCGAGGGGCCGGCGAGCCGCGAGCCCCAGCGCTTCCCGGCCCGCCAGACCCTGGAAGCCAGTCAGGCGGTGGCCCGCCAGCACGGCCTCGACGCCACGCAGGTGGTGTTCGCTCAGCAGCATCCCGACGCCATCGATGCCGGCGTCTTCCACAACGACGTGATCGCGGTGGGCAACGGCCCGGTGCTGCTCTATCACGAGATGGCGTTTCTCGACGAGCAAGGCACGCTCGACGAGCTGCGCCGCAAGATGGCCTCGCCGCTGATCCCGGTGCGCGTGCCCGGCGAGGCGGTGAGCCTCGACGACGCGGTGAGCTCGTACCTGTTCAATTCGCAGCTGCTCTCCGACCCCGACGGCAGCGGGACGATGACCCTGGTGGTGCCCGGCGAGTGTCAGGAGAACGAGGCGGTGTGGCGGACCATCCAGGACCTGCTGCTGGCTGGCCACAACCCGATCGGCGAGGTGGTGGTCAAGGACGTCAAGCAGAGCATGCGCAACGGCGGCGGCCCGGCCTGTCTGCGGCTGCGGGTGGTGCTCGACGCCGCCGAGCGCGCCGGGCTGTCCGGGCGGGTGCTGCTCGACGACGCGCTCTACGGCGATCTCGTCGCCTGGGTCGAGCGTCACTATCGCGACACCCTGACCCCGGCCGATCTCGCCGACCCGCAGCTCGCCGAGGAGACGCTCACCGCGCTCGACGAGCTGACGCGGCTGCTCGAGATCGGCAGCGTCTATCCGTTCCAGCTGTAGCGGCTGGCACCGAGGCCGCGGTGTCGCGACTGAAGTCGCTCCCACGGTGAAGCCGCTGTGCTCGAGGCCGGGTCCTGTGGGAGGGATTCATCCCCGATGGCGGTGGCTCGGTGGGGGATGCACCGCGACTGAAGTCGCTCCCACTCCAGCCCGCCGGGGGCTGGAGGACTGTTCATGGGTGCGGCCTCACGCCTGGAAGGGGTTGCTGGCCTCCTCCAGGCGGCGCAGGGCGTCCTTGTCCAGGGTCAGCCGGGTGGCGGCGATCATGGCCTCCAGCTGGCGCTGCGAGGTGGCGCTGGCGATCGGCGCGGTGACCGCGGGGCGGGTCATCAGCCAGGCCAGCGAGACGCTCGCCGGGGTGGTGTCGAGCCGCCGGGCGACGTCGTCGAGAGCGTCGAGGATGCGCATCCCGCGCTCGTCGAAGTACTTGTCGAGAAAGGCCTCGCGGGGCGTGCCGCGGGCGTCCTCGCGGTCGTGATACTTGCCGGTGAGAAACCCGCTGGCCAGCGCGAAGTAGGGAATCACGCCGACGTTGCGCTCCTCGCACAGCGGGGCCAGCCGGGCCTCGTAGTCGCTGCGGTCATAGAGGTTGTAGAAGGGCTGCAGGGTCTCGTAGCGCGGCAGGTCGTTGCGCTCGGCGACCGTGAGGGCCTCGTCGAGGCGATGTGCCCGGTAGTTCGAGGCGCCGATGGCGCGGACCTTGCCCTGTTCGATGAGCCGCTGATAGGCCTCGAGGGTCTCCTCGAGCGGGGTGTCGGCGTCGTCGTCGTGGGACTGGTAGAGATCGATGACGTCGGTCTGCAGGCGCTTCAGCGAGGCCTCGACGGCGCGCATGATGTAGGCTTTCGACAGGCCCTGCTCGCCGTCGCCCATGGGCTTGCCGACCTTGGTCGCCAGCAGCACCCTGTCGCGGTTGCCGCGGGCCTTGAAGTAGCGGCCCAGCACGGTCTCGGATTCGCCGCCGGCGTGGCCGTCCACCCAGCGCGAATAGACATCGGCGGTGTCGATGGCGTTGAAGCCGGCGTCCAGCCAGGCGTCGATCATCGCGAACGACTCGCGCTCGTCGAGCGTCCAGCCGAAGACGTTGCCGCCGAAGATCAGCGGGGCGGTTTTCAGGCCGCTGTTGCCGAGCGGGCGTAATTCCATCGTTGCTTCCTCGTGTATCGGGCCGTCACGACGTCTCGTGAGCAGGCTAAGTGATCGTCTCGCCGTCAGCATAGTCGACCCGGGCCCGAGGTGACAGCGACCGGGGCGAGGGCGCGGGACAGGGGATGGCGCTTGCCGGTAAGCTGGCGGAAAATCCTGGCGGGAGGAGCCACCGTGGCCGGCAGCAATCTGCTTACCCTGATCGATGACATCGCCACCCTGCTCGACGACGTGTCGCTGATGACCAAGGTGGCGGCGAAGAAGACCGCCGGCGTGCTCGGCGACGACCTCGCCCTCAACGCCCAGCAGGTCACCGGCGTCAACGCCGACCGCGAGCTGCCGGTGGTCTGGGCGGTGGCCGTGGGGTCGCTGCGCAACAAGCTGATCCTGATTCCCGCGGCCCTGCTGATCAGCGCCGTCGTGCCCTGGGCGGTGACGCTGCTGCTGATGCTCGGCGGCGCCTACCTGTGCTTCGAGGGTGCCGAGAAGCTCGCCCACAGGTTCCTGCATCGCGCCGACGACACCGAGGAACATCGCCGGCGGCTCGCGGCGATGGCCGATGCCACGGTGGACATGCGCGCCTTCGAGCGCGACCGCATCAAGGGCGCGATACGCACCGACTTCATCCTCTCCGCGGAGATCATCGTGATCACCCTGGGCACCGTGGCCGGGGCGACGCTGACCCAGCAGATCGCGGTGCTGACGGGCATCGGCATTCTGATGACGGCGGGGGTCTACGGGCTGGTCGCCGGTATCGTCAAGATCGACGACCTGGGGCTGTATCTCAGTCGTCGCAACGGCGCGGCGGCGTCGCTGGGGCGCGGCCTGCTGGCCGGAGCGCCCTGGCTGATGAAGGGGCTGTCGGTGGTCGGTACCCTGGCGATGTTCCTGGTCGGCGGCGGCATCCTGAGCCACGGCGTGCCGCTGCTGCATCACCTCGTGGAGGGGGCGGCCGAGGCCGAACTCGGCGTGCCCGGCCTCGACGCCCTGATTCATGGCCTCGGCCCGTCACTGTTCAATCTGGCGATCGGGCTGGCGGCCGGCGCGCTGGTGCTGGCCGGGGTGACTCTCGTCCAGCACCTGCGGCGGCGGGGCGGCTGAGCCTTCGGTCGGGCAGGCGTCGGCCACCACCACGCGGTTGCGGCCGTGGTGCTTGGCGGCGTAGAGCGCCCGATCGGCCCGGGCGACGGCATCCGCCTGGCAGCCGTGCGGGTCGGTCACGGCAGGCAGCACGACCAGCCCGATGCTCAGCGTGATCGACAGCGTCAGCGGCGTCTTCGTGTCCGGTACGCTCAGCGTGAAGGGATGCCCGGCGATGGCGCGGCGGATGCGCTCGGCGAGGTCGCGGGCCTGGGCGGTGGTCATCGCGGTGGTGAGGATGGCGAATTCCTCGCCGCCGATACGGGCGAGGGCGTCTTCCTGCCGCAGCTGCTGGCGCAGCCGCCGGGTCAGCAGCCGCAGCAGCTGATCGCCCGCGGGGTGCCCGTGGCGGTCGTTGACCGGCTTGAAATGATCGATGTCGAGCAGCAGCAGGTGGGGGGCGCGGTCATCGGTCGGATCGCGGGGCGCCAGCTCGGCAAAGCGTCGGTCGAGACCGCGCCGGTTGAGCAGGCCGGTAAGCGCATCGTGGTGAGAGGCGATCAGCGCCTGCTCTTCCTGCCGCTTGCGCTGGCTGATGTCGATCAGCAGCCCGGCGATGCTCAGCGGCCGGGCCTGCTCGTCGTAGGTGATGTCGGCAACGATCTCGCTCCAGGCGTACTCGCCGCCGGCGGTTCGCACCCGGGCGTCCTGGCGGCAGTGGCTCGAGCGGTCGTGCAGGGCCTGGCGCAGCTGCCGGAACAGGGCGGCGCGGTCCGCCTCGAGGATGCCCTCCAGCAGACGCCGCAACGGCACGTGCGGGTAGGTCTCGGGGTAGCCGAGGCGTCGCCGCAGCCCCTGTGAGCACCAGGGGGCGCCGCTGACGAGGTCCAGCTCCCACACGCCGCAGTCCGTGACCTTGTGGAACAGCTCCAGCTGGGAGGAGCGGCTGGAAAGCTGCTGCCGGTAGATGCCGGAGGCGATCAGCTCGGCCGCCAGACCGAGCGCGTCGAGCCCCGGGCCCTTCCAGTCGACGGCGCGCTCGCAGTCATCGATGCCCAGCGTGCCCCACCACTGGCCGTTGACCAGAATCGGCACCGTCGCCATCGACCGGATCGACTGGCTTTCGAGGTTGTCGCGCAGCGACCCGGGCGGCAGCGCGGCGGTGATGGTGCTCTGGCTCTGGCCGCGCCGGCGTTGATCGACCAGCGTCAGGAACTGCGGGTCGTCGAACAGGGTGGCGAAGAAGCGGAAGCGGCGCTGGGTCAGCTGGCGGAAGCGCGGTCCGGCCGACCACTCGAACACATAGTCCTGAACGATGGCGTCGTCCTGAAGGTCGATCAACTGGAAGATCCAGACCCGGCTGGCCCCCGTGGCCTCGCCGATGCGGGCCAGCAGCTGCTGGACGCCATCGGTGAATCGGGCCGTTTCCGCCAGGGCCCGTCCCCCTTGCGAAAGGGCCGCGAGCAGTTCGGTGGTGTTGTTCATCGGGTGGGTTCCGCGGCGCAGGCGATTGTTGTTGGTCGTTGTTCATGGAAGTCTAAGAGGCCGGTCGACGCTTGCCAATGTCGGCGGTCGCCGTTATCGACCCGCGAGGAACCATGAATACCGTCTGGACCCTGCAGCGCCTGCTGCCCGACTCGCCCCATGTCGCCACCGTGGCGCGCTGGACTCACGCGACCTGGGGGCATCTCGACCCGACGCGCAGTCCTGCCGAACGGCTGGCCGAGACCCACAGTGAATGCGGCGAGGCCGGGGTGCCGTCGGTGTTCGTGGCCCTGGCCGGCGAGACGCCGGTGGGCACGGCGAGCCTGATCATCGACGACATGCCCTCCCGGCCCGAGCTGACACCCTGGCTCGCCTCGGTGTTCGTCCATCCCGAGTGGCGTCGGCACGGCATCGCCTCGGCCCTGGTGAAACATGTCGAGCGCGAAGCGCGGGAGGCGGGGGTGGCGACACTGTATCTCTACACGCCCGATCGGCAGGCGCTGTACCGACGGCTGGGCTGGCTGGCGTTCGAGAGCGTCGACTATCGCGGCGAAACCGTGACGCTGATGGCGCGGAGCCTGGGATGAGTGGCACCGGCGACTCGAGAGGGCGTCATGCCCAGAGGTCGGCGATGTCTCGAATGGCACTGCGTATCCGTATATTCGGCAGGCTTCAGGATGATAGTTTTGCCAAAGGTCGGGCGGCCTTGAGCGCAGGAAAGGACCTGTAGCCCGACCCTGCCATGTCCCAACAGCCAAGGAGAGACTCATGGGAATCCAGATGATGGGCAAGCCGTTCCGTGCCGCGCCTTACACCGGCCTGTCGGACCGGGGCGATGGCTCCCTGATCGACCCGGCCGCCGGTATCACCCGGGATGTCCGAAACGACGACGTGACGGCCTTCGCCGGGCACGCCGACATGGCTCGGGGCGCGGCCGGACGAGGCCTGCATCACGGGCCGGACGATCTCGATCCGCCGGGGCGGATCGTGGCGTCCGTGGCGGCTGATGCCCATGGCGGCGAGCCCGTCCGGTCTGCCGTCAACCAGATGCTGGAAACCCGGCCGGCCGACGAGCACGCCGGCCCGAAGCCGACGGGATCCCCGTCGACGGGGGCTGGCCGCGACAACGGCCAGGCAGGCGGTGATCCGTCGGGCACGCTGGTCATCGACGAATCGGGAACGCTGGACGCCTCGACCTTCGAGGGCCGGCTCGAGGGTATCGATACCCTGCGCTTCACCAGCCACGTGATGGCCGATGCCAGCGACTTCAGCGAGGTCGGCGACATCATCCTCGACAACGGCGCAACCCTGCTCAACCTGGGCAACGAGCAGACCGTCACCGCCTTGAACGGAAGCCTCGACGGCGAGGATGAGCCCCTGGTGCTCCGCGAGGCGGGGCAGGCGGTCGATATCGTCACGGATTTCTCCGGACCGGGCGGGCATGTGGATCCGGACGAAACCCTCGAGCTGGTCGTCGAGCCGACCAGCGAGGAGATTGGTGGCCCTATCCCGTACGAATTGGGCACCCTGACGCTCTCGGGCAATGGCGCCGTCAGCTATGAAGATACCGGGCGGGGCTTCGAGAATATCGACGCGTCGTCATTGACGGGCGGCCTGACCTTCTCGGGCCAGACCTACGTCTGGGAGCATGTTTTCCTGGGCGAGGGCGCCGATACGCTGAACATGGCCGGGAAGTCCAACTACTATGCCGCCGATGAGATCACGGGGTTCGATGTCGGCGAGGATAGCCTGGACGTGATCAGCGGCGAGTTCGGCGATGTGAAGGTGATCGAGCCCGATACCCAAAACTGGGACCGAGACGCGTTGATGAATGCCGAGCACCAGGCAATCGAGGTCTCGGGCGAGAATGGGGGCGCCTACGTGGCCTTCGAGACCGACGACAGCACGCGTATTCTCGGGGATACGGAGGGCAGGAGAACGGGCTTTCTCAGCGATGGTGACTTCTCGATCAAGCTGGTCGGCACCACGGGGTTGACGGATATCCTGGCTGCCGAAGGTTCACTCTAGCGGTGTAAACCCATCAGGTTGTTCACGGAAAGGCCCCGCCGGCTGATCTGGAGGGTAGTAATCCAAGCTGACCGGCCTGCCGGAAGGGGGATCCCCGCCCTGAAGGGAGCTTGCGGGAGGGGATTCATCCCCGACAGCGGTGTCTCGGTGGCGCGCTCATCGCGACTGAAGTCGCTCCCACGGCCAGACTGCGGATGAACAACCTACCGAGAGACCACATCTAGCCGCCTCTATCGCCCCGGGAATTGACTTCCCGGGGCGTATTCCTGAAGGGCCTGGCCCGCTGCCCTCGGCGAGCACGACGAGAGGGTCATATTTCCGATGAAAGACCGGCCCGGTGAGGGGCCGGCACCCGGGTCTGATGCGTCAGCGTTGCCTCGATGCGCGAGTAGAGGGCCCGCAGCTCGGGCGGCAGCTCGCTGACCGCCTGGCGCTGATCGATGTAGTAGGCGCGGCGCAGGCCGTGGAAGGTCACGGGCTCGCCGACGCAGGTGAAGCGCAGGCCGTGGATTGCCAGCCGCCGCGGCAGGCGGTGCTGCATCATGGCGAAGACATGGTGCCGGCCGGCCAGGCCGACCAGCGCCGTCGCCGCCAGAAACAGGCCGACGCCGATCAGCGCAAAGCCGGCGCGCTCCTCGGCCGGGAACAGCGAGGGGGCGGCGGAGTGGTCACGTGTCTCGGCGCGGTGGCGGAAGACCGGGGAGATGGCCAGACGAGAGATTTCGCAGAGACGATCGCGCGGCAGGTAATCTGGATGCAGCACGGGGTGCGTCAGGCTGTCCCGGCAGTGTGCCTCCAGGGGCAGGCGGCGCAATGGCTCGGGGCCCTCGGTCAGGGACGGTACCAGGCGTACGCAGCCCGCCGGGATGCCGCTCGCGCGATGCTCGAGCAGCACGATCAGGGAGGCCGTATCGTGGTCGTCGTACTCGAGGCGAGCCTCCGGGTCCTCGTGCATCCGGTAATCGAGTTCCCGGCGAAAGACGGCATGACGCAGGGCATAGGCCCGTTCCCGCAGGACGGAGGTAGTGGCTAGGTGGAAATCAAACGTGGCCTCGAAACGATCCAGTGCATTCACGACAAGTCCCTTTCAGGAAGGGGCGATGAGCCCCGGTTGGTTGTGATTATGGTGAGTCTTCCGAACCGCCCTGCACGTACTCGGTCGCCGGGGAGCGGTCGACATCGATGACGTCCGCCACCGCCATGGGGCGGCCGATGTAGAAGCCCTGGGCATAGGTGATGCCGTAGGCGGCGAGCAGCGGCAGCATGCTTTCGCGATCGACGAACTCGGCGATAGTGCGCTTGCCGAAGCCGTTGGCGATGTCGGCGATGGCCTTGACGATCAGGCGGTCCTCGGGGCTGTCGATCAGCTTCTGGATGAACGAGCCGTCGATCTTGATGTAGTCGGCGGGCAGTTGACCCAGGTAGTGGAAGCTGCTGAAGCCGACCCCGAAGTCGTCGAGTGCCGTCCGGCAGCCCAGCTCGCGGATGCCCTGCAGGACCCCGCGGGCGGTGGCGAAGTCGGTGACCGCGGCGGTTTCGGTGACCTCGAGGATGAGCCGCCGCGGGTCGGCGCCGGAGGCCGCCAGGGCGTCGGCGAGGAAGCCGGTCAGCTCCGGGTCGTGGAGCGACTGGCCGGACAGGTTGACCGCCAGGCTGATGCCGCGCCGCTGCAGCCGGGCCAGCAGCTTCAGGCCGTGACGCAGCACCCAGCGGTCGAGCTCGACGATCTGCCCGCTGCGCTCGGCGATGGGGATGAACAGACCGGGCATCACCGGGTTGCCGTTGTCGCCGTGCATGCGCAGCAGGGCCTCGTAGTGGCGGACGCTGTTGTCGGCGAGATGCAGGATGGGCTGCAGGACCAGCTCGAAGTCGTCGTCGCGCAGCGCCTGGCGGATGCGTTCCACCCAGTAGACGCGCTGCTGCAGCTCCTCCCGCGAGCGGTGCACCATTGACAGCTGATGCCAGCGCTGGCTGCCGTTTTCCTTGGCCTTGTACATGGCCAGGTCGGCGCTCGCCATCAGGTCGGTGGGGGTCAGCCCGTGCTCGGGATAGAGCGCGATGCCGATGCTGCCCATGGCCCGATGGCGGCGCCCGGCGACCGAGAAGTCGATCATCTCGAGCACCTGGATGATGCGTCGGGCCACGTGGCCGGCCTGGGCCTCCTCGGCGTTCTTGAGCAGAATCGAGAACTCGTCGCCGCCCAGTCGGGCGATGACCGCCTCGCCGCCGAGCTCCCGCGACAGCGCCTCGGCGACCAGCTTGAGCAGCTGATCGCCGGCGTTGTGGCCGCTGAGCTCGTTGACCTCCTTGAACTGGTCGAGGTCGATGAACAGCACGGCGCCCCGGGCCTCGGGGACCAGGGCCTTCTCGAGGGATTCCTGGAAGTAGCGGCGGTTGTAGAGGTTGGTCAGCGGGTCACGGTGCGCCAGCCAGGACAGGCGCTCCTCGGCATGCTTGCGGTCGGTGATGTCCAGCCCCACCGAAATCAGGGTGCCGGCTGCCTGCCCCTCGCCGGGCAGGGGCGCATGAAACCAGGCGATGGTGCGCCGCTCGTCGTCGGGGGTGACCAGCGTGCCCTCTTCCTGGCCGGGGCACGCCAGCGTGTCGGGAGACTGGGCGACCCGGAAGCAGGCCGAGAACGGCTGGCCCAGCAGTTCTTCCCGCGGGCGTCCCGAGAGGGTTTCGGCGAAGTGGTTGACCAGGGTGATGCGACCGCGGGCGTCCTGGGTGAGGATCAGCACGTGCGCGGTATCCAGCAGCCCGGCGACGAAGTCGCGCTCCTGGCTCAGCTCGCTCAGACGCTGGGTCAGCTCCCGGTCGCGGCTGGAGACGGTGTGCTCGAGGGTTTCCAGCTGCTCGGCCAACTGCAGCGTGGTGCGTTCGAGGGTGTCGATCTCGTCGGTATACAGGCGCCCCCCGGGCGGCAGGGCCTCGCGGACCCGGGTGAAGTCGCGCCGCGCCAGACGGGGCAGCAGGGTGGCCAGCAGGCGCAGGCGGGCCATGGGGCGCCACAGGATCAGCAGCAGCAGGGCCTCGGCCGCCAGCCAGCCGACCAGCGCCAGGCCCAGGATGTGGCGGGTGTCGCGACGGATGGCACGGACCTGCGGGGTGATGTCGGAGAGCATCACCAGATAGCCGGTGGAGGGGAAGCGGGCGGCGTCGTCCAGGCCGAACGCCGTGAGCTCGTAGGTCCGCTCGCCCTGCTCGAAGGTCCAGGGGCGATCCGTCAGGCGCGACAGCGGTATGCGGTTGGCGGCCTCGCGCAGCACCGGCATGCTGCGCTCCTGGTTGGTCAGGGTGAGCAGCGCGCCCTGCCAGGGCGACAGGTAGCGATCCGGGTGAGGGTACAGCGACGCCTGCGGCGAGACGATCAGCCGCGGTGGCCCGCTGACCAGCAGGGCCACGTCGCCTTCGCTCATGTGCTGCGCGACACGGGTCAGGTCGGCCAGCGAACGCGAGAGTACCACCACGCCCACGCTCGTCCCGCGTGACAGCACCGGCACCACGGCATACTGACGACAGTCGCGCACGCAGCGCAGCTGGGTCAGCGGCTGCTCGTCCTGCATGACGGTGCGGGTCCACTCCGCCAGCGGGGGATCGTCGCCGGGCAGCGGCTGGCCACGCTGGCCGAGCAGGGTGCCCCGGGCATCGAGCACGCTCAGCGCGTCGACGCCGACATCCAGCTGCAGCGTGGGCCAGAAGGGGTCGATGGCCAGCGATACCCGGGTCGGGCTGCCGGAGCGCACGGCGCCGCCCAGATTGTCCGACGCCGCCGCCAGGCTCGCCAGCTGGGCCAGGGTACCGGCGGACTTGGTCGTCGTCAGGCGGTATTCGCGCTGGCGGGCCTGGTAGATGGTCTCGCGGGACTGGCGAAACTGGTCGGTCAGGCTCTTGTGGCCGATGAACGTGAACAGCGAGGCGATACCCAGCAGCAGCAGGCTGGACAGCACGATGGCGCGCCAGGTCAGGCTGAAGCGGGGGCGGTCGTCGCTAGCGGTTCGGTGTCGCATGGGCTGCATCGTCCATCGGGTTCACGAGGCGTGTCTCGGTTCAGAAACGCAAGGAGGCCTGAAACAGCAGCAGGTTCCAGTACTTGGCCGGGGGCGGCGAGGTGGCGGTGGCGGGCAGCCAGGCCGTGCCCTCGATGTGGTGCCACTCCGCGGCCAGCATGAAGCGCGGGGTGGGCTGCCAGCGCAGGCCACCGGTGGTGTCGCGGGCGTAGCGCGCATAGGCCGGCCCGCCGCGGGCGGCGGCGAAGGCCGAGCCGTCGCGGTCGTCGCGGTCGCTGACCAGGCTGTCGTAGCGCAACAGCCACTGCCAGTCGTCGGCGAAGCGTCGGGTGTACTGCACATACCAGCTCTCGCCGACCTGGCTGGCGTTGTAGGCCGGGTTGGCGAAGCCATCGAGCGCGATGCGGCGCAGCGCGTACTCCGCGGTCAGGCTCCAGAACGCGTCGTTGTACTGCACCGAGACGATCCACGGCTGGAAGTGGAAGCGGCCATCGTCGAGCGCGGCCGTGCCATGCTCGTAGCCGGCGCGAACATCGGCGGCGCTCAGCGCGGTGACCCAGTGGCCGCCGTCGTCCTCGAACAGCACCTGGCCGATATAGGAGGTCCGGCCGTCGAAGGAGCCCGGCCAGTCGGCGAGCCCCAGGGTCGCGTCGAGGTCGTTGCCGGTCTGCGGCTGCCCGATGCCGGCCTGGAAGCGCAGGGTGCCGGCGTCCAGGTATTCCTCGTCGTAGAGCGAGACACCGTCGGCGGCCAGTGCCAGCGAGCGGGTTCTCTCGAAGTAGATCGACTGGGGCAGCAGGATGCTGGGGCGGGTGAAGGCCACGTCCCGGGTCTGGTTGTAGAAGCCGAAGGGATTCTTGAAGCGGCCCAGCTGAATGCCCAGGCGCCGGTCGCGGCTGGAGAAGGCCTGGTAGTCCACCACGCCATGGTCCAGCACGGGGCTGGCATCGCCATCGCCGTTGCGGCGGCTGAGCCACTGGGCCGAGACGAGCACATCGCGACGCGGACGCAGGGACAGGTTGAGGCCGAGTTCGGTGTAGTCGAAGCTGCCGCCGCCCTGGCTGCTGGGGCCGAAGAGGTCGTTGTCGTCGCTGATCAGCCAGGCCTGGCTGAGAAAGCCGTGCACCTGAAAGGTGTCCATGACGTCACCGGCGCGGGACGCGGAGGGCAGGGCGCCGGCCAGGGCCAGCAGCAGTCCCGCGATGCGGCGTTCAGTTCGCCAGCGATATGACATGCACGCTGTCCTCCAGGTGGTCGCGTTCGAGATAGCCGATGGCGCCGGGGGTCGTGGCCACCTGGTGCAGCATGGTCTGCTGATCGTCGGCCTGATGCGGTGCCTGCCCGGTGCCCGAGAAGACGGCGCGGTCCCAGGCCAGTTGCAGCTGATGGGGGTAGACGTTGAGCCGTGACTTGACGAAACGCTTGTGCACGGGGTGATCGCCCGGCAGCACGTAGACGTCGACGCTGCGGCCGTCCGGCCAGGTGCGCTGGCGCATGGCGAAGATGGCGCGGGCCATGTCGTGGGAGAGGGTGTCTATCTCGACATCCGGATTGGCGATCACCACCACCTCGTCCGCGCCGGCCACGCCCCCGGGCAGCCAGAACAGCCACAGCCACAGCCACCACCAGGCGCGCCCTCGGCCGACCGGCAGGTGGCGAGAATCGGGGAGAACGCGGTCGGCGCGATATCCGGCCGCTTGCCGCGCGGCGGAAATGGCGTGTCGTGTGCTCCCTGCCCGTCTCGAGGTCATGCCGCGATTCCGTCGCCCCATCGTCGTGTCGTCGTCACGTGCTGCTCCCGCCCAGGTACTTTTTTCATACTAGCGTGTCCCGGGAATTCGTCATCAGCACAGGTTTTTTATCCGGATTGCTGAAGAAAAGGCCTGCTGAATGCCCCGACATTTTTTATGAAAATGGTTAAGTAAACTTCAGGGTTTTTGTATTGAGTTTCCCCTTCGCCGGGTAACGGCTTTTCTCAGTCGGGAGGCTAGAGGATGACAAGATAAGGGGGTGTCGGCAATATTATGAAGTGCTGTGGATAAAAAAAATCACATGGGTTAACAGGCGCGGCCGCCCCGGCTGACGGGAGCGGCAACGAGGGTCGGCGTCGCCAGAGCATGACGCGGGTCAACGCGCGTCACGGCGGGCCTGACTAGACTCGGCGAGTCGGGAGCGAACCTTCGGGAGGCCGCCATGCGCGCGATGCAACTGCAACAGCTCGGTAGTGTGTCCCGCCGGGGGGCGCTCCTCGTGTGTCGCGAGGTGCCGGAGCCGAGCCCCGGCCCGGGTCAGGTGCTCATCGAGGTGGCGGTCTGCGGTGTCTGTCACACCGAGCTCGACGAGATCGAGGGGCGGTTGCCGCCGCCGCATCTGCCCGTCATTCCGGGACATCAGGTCGTGGGGCGCATCATCGGCGTCGGCGAGGGCGTGGATCGTCGGCGGCTCAATGAGCGCGTCGGCGTCGGCTGGATCGCCTCGGCCTGCGGCGACTGTCCGGCGTGTCGGGAAGGGCGCGAGAACCTGTGCCCCGAGTACACGGCCACCGGGTGCGATGTCGACGGCGGCTATGCCCAGCGGATGGTGGTGGATGCGCGCTTCGCCTGCCCGATGCCGGAGACGCTGGATGCCGCCGAAGCGGCGCCGCTGCTGTGCGCGGGGGCCATCGGCTACCGTGCCCTGCGTCTGGCGGCGCTCGACAACGGCGAACCGCTGGGCCTGACCGGCTTCGGCGGCAGTGCCCATCTGGTGCTGCAGATGGCCCGGCATCGCTATCCGGATTCGCCGCTGTACGTCTTCGCGCGCAACGCCGCGGAGCGGGAGTTCGCCCGACAGCTGGGGGCACACTGGACCGGACATACCCATGAGCGGCCGCCGCGCCCGCCGGCGGCCATCATCGACACGACCCCGGCCTGGGAACCGATCGTCGCCGCGCTCGAGTATCTGGCGCCGGGCGGGCGGCTGGTGGTCAATGCGATTCGCAAGGAACGCCGCGATCTCGAGGCCCTGCTGGGGCTGGATTACCCGACGCATCTCTGGCGGGAAAAGTCCCTGCAGTCGGTGGCCAACGTCACGCGGCGGGATATCGTCGAGTGCCTGGCGCTGGCCGCGGAGATCGGCCTGCGGCCCACGGTGCGCTGCTTCGACCTGGAGGACGCCAACCAGGCGCTTCTCGAACTCAAGACCCGCGCGGTGCGCGGGGCCAAGGTACTGCGAATCGGTTCCTGATTGCGCCACTGCCGCGCCGGACCGTCAGGCCCGGCGCGGCGTGAATCACTGGATGTCGAGGCGCCGGCGACGGGCTTCCCGCAGCTTGGGAAGGACCAGTTCCAGCATGCCGTCCTTGAAGGAGGCGCTGGCGTTGTCGGCATCGATGTCACCGGGCAGGGTCAGCGTGCGAGCGAAGGACGACTGGGCGATCTCGCTGCGATAGAACTCGCCGTTTTCCTCCTCCTCGGTGCTCTTGTGCTCGCCCTTGATGGTGACTCGATTGTCACTGATCGACACGTCCAGCTCGTCGCGCGAGATGCCGGGGATCTCGGCACGCAGCACGAATTCGTTGTCGCGTTCGATGAGGTCGACCCGCGGTGCCCGCGGGGCGGCAAGGTCGAAGCGGTCCCAGGCCTGGCGTTCCCGGAACAGCGGACGCATCCAGCCACGATCGAAGAAGCGCTCCAGCATGTGGTCGAACTCCTCGAAGGGGGTGAGTGCCTGGCCACTCGAGCGCGGCGTGGGCGATGACTCGCGTGCGGGCGTGGCTTCCTTCATCTCGCTGACGTTGCTCGTGTCACTGCTTGGCTTGGCCATGATGACCCTCCCGCCATGGTGGCGATCCGGAAAAGGTGAACGGTGTGAACAAGCCCTTGCCGGCTTGCGGATAAAAGATAGTCACGGGACGCAGGGAGGTGGCTTGATGGGCGTCAAGACTCGGTCGTGGCGGCCGGTGAATCGCGGCGGAAGATGACAGGGCGCAAGGCTCTGCTACCTTGAGGAGGCGATCCGGGAGCAGCAGGCTGCAGGAGGTGACATGCGCTACGAGCTCTACTACTGGCCGACCATTCAGGGGCGCGGCGAGTTCGTGCGTCTGGCGCTCGAGGATGCCGGTGCCGACTATATCGACGTGGGCAACGCCTCGGATGCCGGTATCACCGAGATCAGCGAGTTCCTGGACGGCGAGAGCACGCTCTACCCGCCGTTCGCGCCGCCGTTTCTCAGGGCCGGCGAGATCCTCGTCTCCCACGTGGCCAACATCCTGCAGTTCCTGGGGCCGCGGTTGGGGCTGGTGCCCGAGGGTGACGCGATCCGGCTCTGGGCCCACGGGCTTCAGCTCACCGTGACCGACTTCGTCGCCGAGATCCACGATGTCCACCACCCGATCAGTTCCGACGACTACTACGAGGCGCAGCGCGATACCGCCCAGGCGCGCGCCGAGGCGTTCCTCGAATCACGCCTTCCCCGCTTCCTCGGCTATTTCGAGCAGGTGATCGCGCAGAATCCCGGCAGCGACGACTGCCTGGTGGAGGGCGGGCACAGCTATGTCGACCTGTCGCTGTTCCAGGTCGTCAGTGGCCTGCGTTATGCCTTTCCGCGGGCCATGGAGGGCGCGATGCCCAATCACCCGGGCATCGCCGCGCTGGTCAGCCGGGTCGCCCGCCGCGAGCGCATCGCCGCCTACCTGAGTTCCGAGCGCCGGCTGCCGTTCAGCGAGCAGGGCATCTTTCGCCACTACCCCGAGCTGGACTCGCCACCGCCGACCTAGCCGGAGCAACCCGGCGGTGCGGAAGTACCCCTGCGGTTTTTTCGCGCCCCGACTGGCCACGGACCGCCCAACGATGGTAGAACGCCAGCGTAGGTCGGCCGGGTCGCGCACAACAACGCCAATCCATGACTCGCCGAGCATCCCCTCGGGCTCCGGGCTTTCAAGGTATCAGGACTGGCATGTTTCTCGACGATTTCCATACGGTGGCGGAAGGCTGGATCCGTATCACCGCCGCGCAGGCGAGCCGCTTCGCCAAGCAGATGGCCGGTGACTACAACCCCCTCCATGATGCAAAAGCGCGACGCTTCTGCGTTCCCGGTGACCTGCTCTTCGCGCTGGTGCTGGCGCGTCACGGGCTCTCTCAACGCATGACCTTCCACTTCCGCGGCATGGTCGGCGACGACGTTCCGCTGGCGGTCGAGGAACACGACGATGGCACGCTGCAGGTGGTCGATGCCGCCGGCAAGGCGTTCCTGGTGGTCGAGCGTGGCGGTGCCATCAGCCACGATGACGTCGCCATCGAGGCCTTCACCCGCCGCTACATCGCCTTTTCCGGGCGCAATTTCCCGCATTTCCTCAAGCCCCTGCTGGAGGAAAACGGCGTGATGTTCAACCCCCGGCGGCCGCTGGTGATCTACGACAGCATGGGTTTCACTCTCGACGCCTTGCCCGATGCCAGCCTGGCGGTGGAGTTCGACGGGGCCTCGTTCGAGGTCCAGGGCAAGCGCGGCGAGGCCCGCCTGGCCTTCCGCATGACCGCCGGCGGCGAGCCGATCGGCACCGGCGCCAAGAAGCTGGTGGTCAGCGGGCTGCAGCCCTACGACGCGACGGTGATGGACGAATTCGTCGAGGCCTTCAACCGGCGCAAGGCGCAATACGAGGCGTCCTGACGGCGTGCTCTGAAGACGGCTTGTCGGGGTCCCTCGCCCCGGCCGGGGCAGTCGCTGCTATGGTGGAGGGCTGCACCACGGGTCCCGAACGGCCATCCATCAGGAGGGAAACGTCATGACCGTATCGTCCAGTCTCTGGGACATGACGCTGGCGGGCTTTCGCGATGCCATCGAATCGCGCTCCACGCCGGGCTGCGGTGCCGCCGCGGCGGCCTCGGCAGGGCTCGGGCTGGCGCTGGTGCTCAAGGGGCTGCGCATCACCCGGGGCAAGCACGACGATGCGCCGGACGCCATGCACCGGGCGATCGAGCGCGCCGACGCGCTGCTGGCCCGGCTCGGCGACTACGCCGACGAGGACGTCAACGCCTTCGAGGCCTATCTGGCGGCCGTGAGGCTGCCCCACGACGACGAGGCCGCAGGCGAGCGGCGTGAGCGGGCCATCGCCCACGCCGCCGAGCGGGCCAATGCCGTGCCGCTGGGAGCCGCGCGGGTCTGTCGCGAAGGCCTGGCCCTGAGCGTCGAGGTCCTGGCGCTCACCGATGCCAACCTGCAGAGCGATACCCGCGCCGGCGCCTTGATGCTGCACTCGGGGCTGAGCGCGCTGCTGCTCGGTGTCGACGCCAATCTGGCGAGTCTCGATGACGACACCGAGCGCGAGGCGCTGACCCGTACGCGAGATGATCTGCAGGACGCCGCCGATCGCTGCCGCGACGAGCTGCTGCGGCAGGGCGCCCGGTGACAGGACAGACCTGACGGGCAAGGCCCGAATGAGTGACTACGCTGGTGAGGAGTGAGCGGCGTCGTCATGAAAGTGCCGCTCCAGGGAAGACCTTCACCCATGGCAAGGAGCCAGTCATGTCACTCCATCACGGCAGGCATTGTTCGCATTGTTCTTCCCTCGGCGCGGCGGGCGCCATCGGCCTGGGGCTGGTGGCCGGCGTGGCCGCGGCGGCCGGTGTGCTGGCGGGGCGCAGGGCCGCCACCACCGCGCGGCTGAGCCGGGGCCATCCGCGCAAGCATCGCCTGCTCGACGCCGCCTCCAGCACCCTGCAGCGCAAGATTCCGCTGGAGGCCATGAGCACCTACCTCAACGGCTTTCACATGTATGCCGACGACATGGGGCGTCAGGTCGAGGCTTCGCACTTCTGCAGCCATCTCGAGCCGGACCTGCACCAGTGCGTGATCTTCGATTCCAACCGGCCCGACGCGCGGCTGATCGGCATCGAGTACATCATCAGCGAGGCGCGCTTTCGCGCCCTGCCCGAGGAGGAGAAGCGCCTCTGGCACAGCCATCACTACGAGGTGAAGTCGGGCCTGCTGGTGGCGCCGGGTATTCCCGAGATGGCCGAGCATGCCTACTTCGAGGATCTGGTCACCACCTACGGCAAGACCTTCCACACTTGGCAGTACGATCGCGACGATTTTCCCTACGGCGTGCCGCAGCTGATGATGGGCTTCACCGGGGACGGGCAGGCCGATCCTGCGCTGGTGGCGGCTCGTGACCGGCGGCTGGGCATCTCGACCGACTGGCGGCGCCAGAAGCGCAGCGATATCCCCGAACCGGTGGTGGCACCCGGAGCCAACAGTTGGGAGAGCGGGCGTATCGTGCAGACCACGCTGGAAGATCGCCCTTTCAAGCGGTGAGTACGGGTCGGCCGGGCCGGTAGTCAGCACGTGACGGGATCGTCATCGCGCGGTCCCCGGGCTGTCATCTGCGTCGTGGATACTCCGGTCAGCGTTACGACACGGAGGAGAACGCGACATGACCTTGACTCGCAGAGACTTTCTCGCCCGGGGCTCGCGCCTGGGACTCGGGGTGCTGGGCGGCAGCCTGCTCGGCGCCCCGGCGATCGTGATGGCCGAGGCGCGGCGGCCGCAGGTGGTGTCCGGCGCGATGAGCGGCGACATGCTCGACGATCGGGCGATGCTCTGGGGCCAGGCGGACCGCCCGGCACGGATGTGGCTCGAGGTGGCCGACAATCCCGAGTTCCGCGGTGCCCGGACGCTGCCGTCGCTGGACGTGCTGCCGGACACCGACCTGATCGGCAAGGTCGATGCCACCGGGCTGGGCGGCCGGGACACGCTGCACTATCGGCTGCGCTTCGCCGCGCTGGGCGATGAGCGCGCCGTCAGCGAGCCGGTGACCGGCCGGTTGCGCCTGCCGCCACGCCAGCCGCGCGACGTGCGCTTCGTGTGGTCTGGCGACGTGGTCGGCCAGGGCTGGGGCATCGACGAGTCGCGCGGCGGCATGCGCATCTTCGAGACCATGCGCCGCCAGCAACCGGACTTCTTCATCCACTCCGGCGACAGCGTCTACGCCGACGGGCCGCTCGAGGAAACGGTGGACCTCGGCGGTGGCGAGCTCTGGCGCAACCGGGTCACCCCGGCCAAGCGCAAGGTCGCCGAGACCCTGGCCGAGTACCGGGGGCAGCACGCCTACAACCGACTCGATGTCAACTATCGGCGTTTCACCGCCGAGGTGCCGATGCTGGCCCAGTGGGACGACCACGCGACCCTCAACAACTGGTATCCGGGCGAGATCCTCGACGACCCGCGCTACACCGAGACGAACGTCTCGCTGCTCGCCGCCCGCGCCCGCCGGGCCTTTCTCGAGTATGCGCCGATCCGGCTGGCGCCCGACGCGCCGCAGCGCATCTACCGGCGCTTCGCCTATGGCCCCGGGCTCGAGGTGTTCATGCTCGACATGCGCAGCTACCGCGGCCCCAACAGCCACAATCGTCAGGACACCGCCTCCGACGACACGGCCTTTCTCGGCGAGACCCAGTTCGCCTGGCTGCGTCGGGCGCTCAGGGAGTCCACCGCGACCTGGAAGGTGATCGCCGCCGACATGCCGATCGGCCTGAACGTGCCGGATGGCGATAATTTCGACGCGGTGGCCAATGGCGACGACGGCCAGCCGCTGGGGCGCGAGCTGGAACTGGCCCGGCTGCTCAAGGCGATCCGCGACGACGGCATCCGCAACGTGGTGTGGCTGACTGCCGACGTCCACTACACCGCCGCCCATCACTACGCGCCGGAGCGTGCCGCCTTCCGGCAGTTCGCGCCGTTCTGGGAGTTCGTCACCGGCCCGCTCAACGCCGGCACCTACGGACCCAATACCCTCGATGCCACCTTCGGCCCCGAGGTGGTGTTCAGCAAGGCGCCGCCCGACGGCCAGTCCAACCTGCCGCCCTCGGCGGGCTACCAGTTCTTCGGCCAGGTCGATCTCGATGGCGAGAGCGAGGCGCTCACCGTGACGCTCAAGGACATGGACGGCACGGCGCTGTACCGGAAGATGCTGGAGCCGCAGCGCGCACCGGCCTGACGGCAGCCTGCCATCGCCCGACAATCGCAGGCGGCGGTGCCTGGCGATGGTCGAGTGGCGGGTCACCGCGTTGGCTCGCGCCACTCGGTCAGCCAGAACAGCACGCCGATCAGCCCGAACGCCGCGCCCAGCGCGCAGGCCCCGGTCCAGCCGGCGAGGGTGTAGAGCCAGGCCGCGCCCGCCGAGCCCAGCGCGCCGCCCAGGAAGTAGCAGGTCATGTAGGCGGTGGTGATGCGGCTGCGGGCTTCCGGGCGAATCTGGTAGATGGCGCCCTGGTTGAGGATCTGGTTGCCCTGCACGCCGATGTCGAGCAGGACGATGCCCAGCACGATCGCCGCCAGCTCATGGGCGAAGAGGGTCATGACCCAGAAGCTCAGCGTGATCAGACTCAGGAAGCTGCCGGTGCCGACCCGCGACAGGCCGCGATCGTGAAGACTGCCGGCGACGTTGGCGCACAGCGCGCCGGCGGCGCCGAGCAGGCCGAACAGCCCGATCACGGAATCACTGTAGCCGTAGGGCGGTCGGGCCAGCAGGAAGGGCAGGGTGGTCCAGAAGGCGCTGAAGGCGGCGAAGCCGGCCGCGCCATAGACGATGCGCCGGCGCAGCAGGGGTTCCTCGCGCATCAGGGTCAGCACCGAGGCCAGCAGCGCCGCGTAGGACAGTGAGGTCTGGCCCGGTTCGCGCGGCAGCAGGCGGGCCAGCAGCAGTGCCTGGCAGACCATCACCCCGGCGGCCAGCCAGTAGACCGCCCGCCAACCCAGCGCATCGGCGAGCCCGCCGGACACGGTGCGCGCCAGCAGGATGCCCAGCAGCAGCCCGGTCATCACCCGGCCCACCACGCGGCCGCGCTGGTCATCGTCGGCCAGGTGTGCGGCGAAGGGCACCAGGATCTGGGCCACCACGGCGGTCAGGCCGGTGGCCAGGGCACAGAGAATGAACAGCTCGATGCCGGGCGCCAGGGCGGTGCCGGCCAGGGCGACGGCGGTGGCCAGCGACACCGTGACGATCAGCCGCCGGCGCTCGAGCAGGTCGCCCAGCGGCACCAGCAGCACCAGGCCGGTGGCGTAGCCGAGCTGAGTCATGGTGATGATCATGCCCGCCGTGCCGCGCGATACCGAGAAATCCCGGGCCAGGGTATCGAGCAGCGGCTGGGCATAGTAGATGTTGGCCACCGCCACCCCGCAGGCCAGTGCCATAACGAAGGTCAGCAGGGCGTTGGGACGCAGGGCCGTCCCGGGTGTTTGCATGTCGGTCACGTTGCTGGTCTCCGCCTCAACCGTGCTGGGTGTCGTCGCCGCTCACGTCGATGTCCACCTCGACCATCATCCCGGGCCCGATCTGCTTGACCGGCCCGTCGTCGAGGGCGATGCGTACCGGGATGCGCTGGGTGATCTTGGTGAAGTTGCCGGAGGGGTTGGGGTCCGGCAGCAGCGCGAACTGGCTGGTGGCGGCGCGGCCGATGACCGTCACGTGGTCGTGGAAGGGCCGGTCCGGGTAGGCGTCGACGGTGATGTCGACCGGCTGGCCGACGCGCAGCTCGCCGATGTCGGTTTCCTTGATGTTGGCCTCCACCCACAGCTTGTCCGGATCGTGCATCATCAGCAGCGGCTGACCGGCACTGACGTATTCGCCCGCATCGACCAGCGTCTTGTTGACCACGCCGCCGATCGGGCTGGGCACCGTCAGGTCGGCGATGCGCAGCTTTTCCTGCGACAGCCTGGCCCGGGCCTGGGCCAGCTCCTGCCTGGCCACCTTCAGCTGGGAGCGCAGCACCGAGGGGTTGGGCAGCGGCATCTGCGTGAAGCCCACCTCGGCGTTGTCGGCCTGGGCCTGGCTGACCGCGACTTCCTGCTTGGCCTGACGATACTCGGCCTGGGCCGCCAGATACGCATAGTAGTCCGCGTCACGCTGCTGCTGCGACACCGAGTGCTTGGCGAGCAGGGCGTCGGAGCGCTGATAGTCCTTGCGCGCCTGCACCAGCCGGGCCTTGGCGGCGGCCATGGCGGCCTTGCTGGCGGTCAGCTCCTGATGGGTCATGTTCAAGCCGCCCTTGAACTGCTTCTCGGCGAGCTTGAGCCGCTCGCGCTGGTAGTCGAGCCGCGCCTGCATGGCGGCCACCCCGGCCTCGAGGGTCTTGAGCTTCTCCTCGTCCGGGCGGCTGTAGAGATGGGCCACCGTGTCGCCCTTGTCCAGGCGGTCGCCCTCGATGATGGAGAAGTCGGTCACCCAGCCTGCCAGGCGGCTGCTGACGGTGACCTGGTCGGCCATCACCCGGGCATCCTGGGCGCTGACGTGGGTCATCCGGTGGTGGATGGCAAAGCCCCCCCAGACCAGCACGGCCAGCACCACCAGGGCCAGCAGCGTCAGCTTGGTGACCTTGCCGGGGCGGCGGGAAACGGCATTCGACGTCGACGATGTCATGATG
Organism: Modicisalibacter sp. 'Wilcox'; assembly: GCF_010993675.1. Taxonomy (NCBI): domain Bacteria; kingdom Pseudomonadati; phylum Pseudomonadota; class Gammaproteobacteria; order Oceanospirillales; family Halomonadaceae; genus Modicisalibacter; species Modicisalibacter sp. 'Wilcox'. The sequence continues at coordinate 359,105 of NZ_WNXF01000001.1, read as the reverse complement.
GCGGAATCCTTGAACGAACGAATGGAAGAAAGGCGTCAGGCACGCTGCCAGCGGCTGAGCAGGATCGACGGGATCGCGACGACCAGCAGGCTGCCGACCAGCAGCCAGAAGCCGTCCTGGTAGGCAAGGATCGAGGCCCAGATCGTCTCGATGCGGCCCATCAGGTAACCGGCCATGGCCGACTGGTGGATATCCGGCACCCCCAGATGGCCGGTCAGCTGGGCCAGCTGGCCCAGCTGTTCCCGGGCCTGGGTGTTGTCGGCGGTGACCCCGGCGTTGAGATGCTGGCCATGGAGGGCGGTGCGCCGGTCGAGCAGGATCACCAGACCCGCGGTGCCCAGCGCGCCGCCCAGCTGCATGACGAAGTTGATCGCCCCGGAGCCGTGCCCGGTGAGCTCGCGGGGCAGGGCGGCGATGGCATTGGACAGCGTGGGCGGCGGAAAGGCCGCCATGCCGATGGCCATGATCGCCATGTTGCCGGCGAGGAACGCGAAGGAGGTGTTCCAGTCCATCTGCGCCATGTGCCAGACCGCGATCATCGTGCAGGCCAGTCCCGGCAGGGTGATCCAGTGCGGCGGGTAGCGGTCGCTCAGCCAGCCGACCAGGGGCACCAGTACGCCGAGTACCGCCGTCGATGGCACGAAGATCATCCCCGCGCTCACCGGGCTGTAGTGCAGCACCGACTGCACGAACTGCGGCAGCAGGTACATGATGCCGTAGAACGAACCACCGAAGAGCAGCATCGCCAGGATGCCGACCATGAAGATCCGGTAGCGGAAGATCGCCAGGTCGATCAGCGGATGCGCGGTGCGCCGCTGCCAGGCGACGAAGATGGTGCCACAGAGCAGCGAAGTGCCGATCAGCTCGGGGATGCGCGGGTCGTACCAGCCCCAGCGCTGGCCGTTGGAGAGTGCCGCGAGCAGCGCGAACACCGCGATGAACAGCAGTATCGTGCCGGCCCAGTCGAAGGGCGGGCGCGGCCCCTTGCCCTCGCGGGGCGGCAGGAAGAAGTAGCCCATCGCCACGGCGGCCGCGCAGATCGGCAGGGTGATGAAGAACACGTAACGCCAGGTGAAGTTCTCCACCAGCCAGCCGCCGATCACCGTGGCCAGCGTCAGCGGCAGACCCAGGCACATGCCGTACATGGCCACCGCCATGCCGCGGCCCTCGGGCGGGTAGGCGGCGAACAGTGCCTGCATCGCCACCGGGCGGATCAGCCCGGTCATGGCGCCCTGGATGACGCGGGCGGCGATCAGCATCGTCATGCCCTGGCCCAGCCCGCCGAGAATCGACGCGGCGATGAACACCAGCAGCAGGCCCATGAAGGTGGCGCGCTGGCCGACCGCCGAGACCAGCCAGGGCGCGATCAGCAGCGACACCGTGGTCGAGGCCAGAAAACCGGTGGACAGCCACTGCACCTGGGAGGCGCTCATGCCGAAGGAGCCCTTGATGTAGGGGATCGCCACGTTGACGATGGTGATCGACATGCCCAGTGCCACCAGCCCCAGCATCACCGTGAGCGTGACCCACAGCTTGTAACGGGGGCCGTAGCGTTCGAACAGCAGATCCACCTGGCTCATGGCCGATACCTTCCCGGCGACTGGGCCGGACAGGAATGGACGTTCTCGAACACAGGAACCTCTCCTCGTGTTGTGCCGCGGGCCACCACTCATCCAAGCAGGCGGGCCGGCCTCCCTGGGGTGGGGGGAAACCGGCCCGAAGCTCTTGAACAGCAGACGGTGGCGCCAGTCAGGCGCTAACAAGTAGTTAAAATATCATTTGATAGCTAAGCATCATAACGCATCCGGACGGTGAGGCCCAGAGGCTGCGTGCAGAGCCGAGGTTCGGGGCCATCAGGGCCGCAGCGGCCCGGGAGCTGTCATTCGAGAAATGCCACGACCGCCTCGAGAACCGCTTCCGGTCGCTCCCGGTGAGGAACATGGCCACAGCCAAACAGACGCAGCATGGCGGGGCCGGCGGCATGTGCGACGAGCCGTTCGGGATGGCGTGGCGAGCCATACTCGTCACGGTCGCCGTGCAGCGCGAGCAACGGGCAGGGTACCCGCGCCATCACCCCGGCGAGTTCCCAGTCGCGAAACGCCTCACTCAGCCAGGTGTCCACCCAGGCGTTCAGCACCCAACGGGCCTTGTCACCGTGATAGCGGGCCAGCCGCGCCAGCTGCTCCGGCGCGGCGAAGGCCTGTTTCGCCTCGCGCACGCCGTCAAGTGTGCGCCTTTCGACAAAGCTCATGGCGGACTCGGTCACCAGGCCCCGGCAGGCTTCGGGAAAGGCTGCCGAGACATGCGCGGCCATGGCGCCGCCCACGCTGTGCCCGAAGGCGATGAAGTGTGTCAGTGCCAGGTGGGCGTGTATCGCCGCGAAGGCCTCCTGCGCCTCCATCTCTATGAAGTCGAGCGGCAACTGCCCGGGGTAGGGATCGGAGCGGCCGAAGCCAAGGCGATCGTAGGCGATCACCCGGCGGCCCGTGGCATCGGCCAGTTGCGCGGGGAAGTCGCGCCACAGGGCAATGCAGCCCAGCGACTCGTGGAACAGCACGATGGGCGGGGCATCGACGACACCCGACGGCAGCCAGCTACGGACAAAAAGGCGGCCTTGGGGGATGGGCACCCAAGTATCGTGGGTGGTGGGTGGCGTCATGCGAGAATGCCCCGGTGTGGCGTGTGACGGTGGATAGCAGACGTCAGAGTGCCAGCCGGCAGGCGATGAAGTCGAGAAACGCCTCGATGCGCGGCGACAGGGCACTGCCACGGTAGTAGACCGCCTGCACCGCCTCGCGGGCGTTGGGTGTCCGCATTCTGTCGCCGAGCAGGGTGACCAGCCGGCCGTGTCGAAGGTCGTCGTGGATCATGAACCGCGACAGGCAGGCGATGCCCTGGCCGGTCAGGCACAGTTCGCGGATCACTTCACCGCTGGACGAGGTGAGCGAAGGTGTGATGTTGGCGCCTTCCTGAGCCAGGCCCTCGACCGGCCAGTGATTGAGGTTGTCGGCATGTAGGAAACCCAGCAGGCGATGATCGCGCAGCGCCGTTGCGCTGCCGGGTATGCCGTGACGGTCCAGATACTCGGGACTGGCGACCAGTTGGAGTGGCGATCGGCCAAGAACCCGGGCATGCAATGTGGAATCCGTCAGGGGGCCGATGCGGATGGCCACGTCGGTGCGCTGTTCCAGCAGGTTGATGATGTCGTCGGAAGCCGAAAGCTCCAGGCGTATCCCCGGATAGCGGTCGGTGAAAGAGCCCACCAGTGGCACCAGTTGATGAAGGATGAACGGTGTGGCGGCGTCGACCCGCAGCGGGCCGCTCGGTTGGCTATGCCTCAGGCGTAGCGCCTCCTCGGCGGCCGCCAGCTGGCCGAGTCCCTCGCGAACCTGCTCGACGAAGCGTCGCCCTTCTGCGGTGAGGACCACGCTACGGGTGGTGCGGTTGAGCAGCGGCGTCTCCAGCTGGCGCTCGAGACGCTGTACCGCCCGCGATATCTTGGCCACCGGCACGTCCAGGTGGCGTGCCGCCGCGCTGAATCCGCCGCTGTCGATCACCGCGAGCAGCAGTTCCAGGTTGTCCGACCGGCTCTGCAAGCTTTCCTCCCGCACCTTGCGCGCTGTCGATTGTTGCTGGAATTGTAAAAGTCTTTCGAGTTTACGCTGGTTTTTCGTTCAGGGCAGCCAGGCCAGACTCCGTGCCATCCAAGGCACTTCCCCAAGGAGTCTTCTCATGCCTATCGCGCTATTTGCACTGACGCTCAGTGCCTTCGCCATCGGCACCACCGAGTTCGTTATCGTCGGCCTGGTGCCCACCATCGCCGGGGATCTGGGCGTCACGCTGCCCTCGGCGGGGCTGCTGGTCAGCCTCTACGCCACCGGAGTCGCCGTTGGCGCCCCGGTGCTCACCGCGCTCACCGGCCGGCTCAACCGCAAGTGGGTGCTGCTCGGCCTGATGACGCTGTTCATCGCCGGCAACCTGCTGGCCTGGCAGGCGCCCGGTTATGCTTCGCTGATCACCGCCCGGGTGCTAACCGGTTTGGCTCACGGGGTGTTCTTCTCGATCGGCTCGACCATTGCCACCAGCCTGGTCAGCAAGGACAAGGAGGCCAGCGCCATCGCCCTGATGTTTACCGGCCTGACCGTGGCGCTGGTTACCGGCGTGCCGCTGGGAACCTGGATCGGCCAGCACCTCGGCTGGCGGGCGACCTTCCTGGCCGTCGCCGGGCTGGGGGTGATCGCTCTGGTCGGCAGCGCTCTGCTGGTACCAAGCAACCTCAAGCAGTCCGCCCCAGCCTCCCTGAGCCAGCAGCTCAAGGTACTCACTCACCCTCGGCTGCTGCTGGTCTATGTCATCACTATCCTCGGCTACGGTGGCACCTTTACCGCTTTCACCTTCCTGGCACCGATTCTCCAGCAGGTCACCGGTTTTGGCGACAATGCGGTCAGCCTGATCATGCTGGTCTACGGAGCCTCTGTGGCGGTCGGTAACCTCTATGGCGGCCGGCTGGCCGATCGCTTGGGTGCGATTCGCGCGCTGACGCTGATTTTCACCGGTCTGGCCGCCGTATTGCTGGTACTCACCGTGGCTGCCGGCCACCCTGTGGCTGCCGTGCTTACCGTTCTTGTGTGGGGCGCCTTTGCCTTTGGCAATGTGCCCGGGTTACAAGTCTACGTGGTCCAGCAGGCTGAGCGTTTCGTGCCGCAGGCGGTTGATGTCGCCTCGGGACTCAATATCGCCGCCTTCAACATCGGCATCGCCCTGGGCTCGGTGACCGGTGGTCACGTGGTCGACGCCATGACGCTCCCCGATACTGCCTGGATCGGGGCGCTGATCGTACTCGTCGCGCTGGTGCTAACCTGGCTTTCCGGCACGCTCGACCAGCGCACGCGTTGCCGGGCGGCCACGACCGGCTGATTGTCGACCCACCGGGTCCATTGCCGGGGCTGGGTGCCCAGGCATGCGTTGCCGTCATCGGTTGCGCGGGCTATGTTGGCCGACGCGATCCATCAGAGAGGAAATGGCCGGCATGAACCAGTACGCGGTAGTGGCCCACGATTACACGGATGACGAGGCGCTTGACCGCCGCCTGAGCCGTCGGGAAGCCCACCTGGAGGGTGTCCGCCAGCTCGCCGATCAGGGGCGCTTCCTCAGTGGCGGGGCGATTCTCGATGACGCCGGGCGCATGGTCGGCTCCAGCGTGCATGTTCAGTTTCCCGACCGGCGGGAGCTGGACGACTGGCTTGCAGCAGAGCCCTATGTGACCGGGAAGGTCTGGGAGCGGATCGAGATCCGTGAGGTCAAGTTCTTCGATCCGAGTGCCTGACCCATCATGGCTGATAGCCGGACACGGCTTGCCGCTCAGGTTCGCCGCCTTCTCGAGACGACGCCCCGCGAGGCGCTTCCCATGACCTATCACCAGGTCGCGGAAACACTCGGGCTGCAGTCACCGCGAATCATTCAGCAGGTGGCTCTGGCACTGGAGGAAACGATGCGGGAAGACGCCGAAGCGGAGCAGCCCTTCATGGCGGCCCTGGTCGTCAGCCGACAAGGGCAGGGCCTGCCCGCCCGGGGCTTCTTCGATCACGCCGTGGCGCTGGGGCGTTTCCCCGAGGAACCGGCACGGCACATTGAAGCCTGGCGGGGGGAATATCGGCATGTCCTGGCGGCGAGGGGGAATCATTGACTCACTTTTCAGGCATGCAAAAACACCAGAGCCCGCCGAAGCGGGCCCTGGTGCTCGAAGCCTTGCGGCTCGAAAGCGCGGTCTAATCGATATTAGAGCGGCTTGATGTTCGCAGCCTGCAGGCCTTTCTTGCCCTGAGTGACGTCAAAGGAAACCTGTTGACCGTCCTGCAGAGACTTGAAGCCGTCAGCCTGAATTTCGGAGAAGTGGGCGAACAGATCGTCACCGCCGTCAGCGGGAGAAATGAAGCCGAAACCCTTGGAGTCGTTGAACCACTTGACTGTGCCAGTTGCCATGATCGAATTCCTTATGCGTTGAACGCTTTTGCGGTTACCGGGGACACCCCGGAATGAAGTGGGTGAGACAAGAGATATGTCCAGGTAACCGAATGCTTCGAGTACAACTGACAATATGCGACTTGCTAACCAACTGACGGCATAGTGCGGGCCTTTCGTTCTGGAGTCAAACAATTTTTGCCGGCCAGCCCAAAAAGACGGTGCTATATCGGTCGACGGGGGTCCGCGCAGCATGAGGGAACCCCCGGGGCCTGGGCGCCCCGCCGCCAGCCGATGAAGCCGTTCATGGCGTGGTGGCGACTGGCGGTGCTTCCCACCTCGCCCCGGTCAGGTCGCAGGAGACCTCCCACAGCCGCTCGGCCAGCATCGAATCGCGTGCCGCGGCGGTCATCCGGGCGCGTTTCGGTGCGCCGCGCGCCTCCCAGGGGCCGGCGGGGCCGAAATAGTCGCCCGGGCGCACCTCGTCGGCGGTGGCCGCATGCAGCACCGGGCGGGCACCGTCGGCGGCGGACTGGCTGATGAGCGGCATCAGCAGCCGGAACAGGCTGCCCACCAGGGCGCGGCTTCTGACGCCATGCTCGAACAGTGCCGTGCGCGACAGGCCGGGATGCGCCGCCACGCTGACCAGCTCCCAGCCTCGGGCGTCGCTGTGGCGTTGCAGCGCCTGGCTGAACAGCAGCATGGCCAGCTTGGACTGGCGATAGGCGCGCCACGGATCGTAATCGCGTTCGCCGTTGAGGTCCCCGAAATCGATGCGCCCGCTGCGGTGCGCCAGGCTCGACAGCTGCACCACACGCGGTGCCGGTGCGGCCTGCAACAGCGGCAGCAGCAGGCTGGTCAGCAGGAAGTGCCCCAGGTAGTTGACGCCCAACTGGCGCTCGAAACCGTCGCGGGTCATTTCCCGCGTCGGCGGTGCCAGGAGGCCGGCGTTGTTGACCAGCCGATCCAGCCTGGCTTCCTGCGCCTGCACCGTGGCGGCGAAGTCACGGACCGAGGCCAGGCTGTCCAGGTCGAGCGGCTCGAAGCGCACCGTTGCCTCGGGAAATTCGGCGCGCAGCGCCTCGGCGGCGGCGCGGCCCTTGTGCGGGTGGCGCGCGGCGACGATCACGCGATAACCCTGCTCGACGAGGCCCCGAGCGGTCTCGAAGCCGAGCCCGGTATTGGCCCCGGTGACGATCGCCAGCGGAGGGGCGCCGTTAGGGTTGCTCGTCACGGTTCAGCTGTTGCCGACCGTCTGGATCACCTCGAAGCCCTCGAACTTCGGCGGCCCCAGGTACAGCCCCTCGCGACGCGTCTGCCCGGCGTTGGCGTGGGCGGCGCGAAATGCCTCGGAATGCGTCCAGGCCTCGAAGTCCTCGCGCGAGCGCCAGAGGGTGTGCGAGGCGTAGAGGACGTGATCCTCCTCCTCGGGGCCGCGCAGCATGTGGAACTCGATGAAGCCAGGCAGGCCCTGGAGGTGAGTTTCGCGCTCCAGCCAGATCTGCTCGAACTCGTCCGTTCTCTCGGGATTGACCCGGAAACGATTCATGGCGATGAACATGGTACGTTCCTCACGGCCTGGGTGATGGATGTCCGGGGACGATGACACCTTCCCCGGAATGGAGCAAGGCGACGCCGGGCCAGCCGCAGTCTACTGTGGGAGGGGATTTATCCCCGATGGCGGAGCCCGGTGGCGGGTTCAGCGCGACTGAAGTCGCTCCCACGGCCAGGCTCCGGATGAACAACCTGCCGAGAGATCACGGCTAGCGGGCTGCCACCATTTCCTGATCCCTGCCGGTCAGGGTCATCCACACCACCACGGCAACGATCACGCCGAGAAACAGCAGGCTGGTGATGACGGTGCCGAATCCGAGACCGCCGTAGGCCACCGGTTGCGACAGCAGGTCGCCGAAGGAAGCGCCCAGCGGGCGAGTCAGGATATACACCAGCCAGAAGCCGAGAATGGCATCGAGGCCGAGGAAGAAGTAGCCGATCGCCAGCGACAGGATGATGGCCCCGAACAGGATGCCGGTCGCCAGGTACCCCAGGCCGAACTGCTCGGAGACCAGATCGCCCACGGCCGTCCCCAGCGCGAAGGTGAAGAGAATCGCCAGCCAGTAGAAGGCCTCGCGCCGTGTGGTGGTGATGGAATGAATCGACAGGGTGCCCTCCTTCCGGAACCAGAGCCAGAAGGTCAGGGCCAGCAGCACACTGAAGGCGACCGTGCAGGTCAGCAGGCTGACCCCCAGGTTGTCGACCAGGTTGTCGCTGATCAGGGTGCCGACGATGGAAACCAGTACCACGGCCAGCCAGTAGGACCAGGGCACATAGCGCCTGCGCGAGAACTGCAGGGCGAGGGCCACGACCAGAACCGCGGTCATCAGCAGCGAGGTGGTCGTCAGGCCCAGCCCCAGATTGACCGCCAGGTAGTCCGCGGCGGTTTCGCCCATGGTCACCGCCATGAGCTTGATGAGCCAGAAGCCGGCCGTTACCTGCGGGATCCGGTTGGGACGCAGGCCGTCCTGGGTCGTGGGTTCGGCTGTCAGTGCCTCGGTGTTCATGGCTGTCTCCTGATAACGCGTCATTGGCTGGAAAGGGCAAGCGCCCGGGCGGAGAGTTGATCGGAATGCACGTCGTCGTCGGCGTTGCAGCGCTGGGTGGCCCGGGATTGCAGGCTTCTTGCCTGGGCGAGATCGGCGTCACCGATCGCGCCATTCGCCAGGGCGCTGCGCAGCTTGCCGAGCAGGGTTTCGCAGGGGATGGCGTGGCCATTGGCGTCGGTCACGGCGATGCCGGCCACCTGCTGGACACCCCCCTTCGACCCGCCGGCCGAGGGATGGCTGAGCCGGTCCGACAGCGCTGTCAGCCGCTTTTTCACCGTCTGCGTATCGGGTGACCGGGCGCGAAGGGCCGCAAACACGCGATCGGCCGCCGCATCGACGTTGCCCCAGGCAGCGGGCGCCTTCGGGCGCAGCGAGGACTCGGCATCGTCCCATCTGGTCTCGAAGTCGGTGGCGCGGTGCTCGGCCGCACTCAGCTTCCCGGCTTCGACCAGCGCCCGGGTGTCGGAGACGATGGCCTGGTAATCCGTCAGGTCGCCGAGCGGGTTTGACGTGCCCGCACCGGCGGGCGGCTTATGGCCCGGTGACAGCCAGAGTTCCGTGGCGGAAAACACGCTGACCGGCACCACGATCAGCAGCGCGGCAAGCAGGATCTGTTTCATGGGTGGCTCCACGTTGTTGATGGACACCTCCCAGCTTGTGCGCGCTTGAATACTGTCGGCTTCACCGGGCTATACAGATTTGCAATGTTCCGGGAGGGCGGTCGACAGGTTGAAGATTTGCAATCTTTCGGGCAGGTCGCTGTGACATTGCGCGCCTAGCGTCATGGAGTGGCGGATGCTTTCACGCCACTGTCCATCAATCAGGAGATCAACATGATTCATTCGACCATGATTCGTCGCAGTGCCCTGGCCGGCCTGGTGCTGGCGCTTGCCCTGCCGGTATCACAAGCCATGGCAGACGATGACCCGACCGAGGCGAAGGACTTTCTGGCCTCGGGCATGACGGTGGCGCAAGCCGCCACCGCGGCCGAGGCGGCGGATACCGGGACGGCCATGTCGGTGGCCTGGGAACCTCGGGCGTCGGGAACCATGGGCTTCGCGGTAGAGCTGGCCCGGGCCGACGGCAGCGTGAACACCGTCCTGGTCGACCCGCAGGATGGCAAGGTGACACCGTGGGTCGCGCACGCCGAGGACAAGGAAAGCCATGATGAGGGTGAGCGACATCATGCTCAGGCAGGCGACGAGGAGGATGACGACTGACGTCCCTGTTGTGCCCGGAGCGACGGTATGGCATTACCGTCGCTTTTTCCGGTGACATGACGGGGAGCCATCGGTCAGGGGTACACTCGATGGTCGGCCTTCGGGAACAGGTTGCGAGTACGGCGTGAAAATACTGGTGATTGAAGATGACCGTCTGACCGGTCAGTACATCGTGGATGGCTTGCGTGAAGAAGGGCATGTCGTCGACCTGCTGACGGATGGCTCGCAAGGCCTGATGCAGGCGGCAGCGGGCGGCTATGACGTGCTGGTCGTGGACCGGATGCTGCCGAGCCTGGACGGGCTGGCCATCGTGCAAACGCTGCGTGGCGCGAGGCTTCCCGTTCCCATCCTGCTGTTGACGGCACTCGACGGGGTGGAAGACCGCATCGAGGGGCTCAACGCCGGGGCCGATGACTATCTGGTCAAGCCCTTCGTCTTCGGCGAGCTCTCCGCCCGGGTCGCCGCCCTGGCAAGACGCCCGCCGCCCGCGGAAGAGCCGACGGTGCTGCGGGCCCGGGATCTCGAGATGAACCTCCTGACCCGGCGGGTGACCCGGGCCGGGCAGGCCATCGACCTCCTGCCCCGCGAATTTGCCCTGCTCGAATGCCTGCTGCGTCGCAAGGGTCGCGTCCAGACCCGGACCATGCTGCTGGAAACGGTCTGGGGCATCCATTTCGATCCGCAGACCAATGTCGTCGAAACGCACGTCAGCCGGTTGCGCGGCAAGGTCGACAAGCCTTTCGACCAGGAGCTGATCGAAACGGTGCGGGGTGCCGGCTACCGGATTCCGGCATGAGCAGGCTGCGTTCGACCCCGCTGCGGCTCACGGCCACGCTGGTCGTGGTGTTCGTGCTCTTCACCCTGGCCGGTTACGCAACCGCCTATCTGGTCACGCGCACGTCCCTGTCCCGTGAGGTGAACGCCCAGCTCGAGCAGACCGTGGATATGCTGCGCGCCATTGCCGAGCCGGATGAAATCCGCGAGCGGATCGGCGAGATCGCCGCCGGGGCGCAACCTCGCGACCTGCTGCTGCGCTATACCGAGCCGGGCAAGCCGGTCCTGGGCAATCTCACGGTTCCCATCGAGGCGTCGGCGTACCGCGTGATCGGCCATGACGCGATTCCGCGCCCGTCATCCACGCTGGCGGACAGCTATCTGGCCTGGCAGGGGCCCGTCGGCGAGGGCAGGCTGACGCTGCTGGTGGGTCGCGACAGCCTCAACGAGCTGGGCGAAACGTTCGCCAAGGTGCTGCTGTTCAGCCTGGTGCCGGCGCTGCTGCTGGTGACCGCCATCGGCGCGCTGGTCGCCCGCCGGGCCCGGGATCGCGTCGAGGCCATTCGCTCGGCGCTCGCCAGGCTGACATCCGGCCACCATGACGCCCGGGTGACGATTTCGGGTGAGGTCGACGATGATCTCGGCCAGATCGGGGTGGCGGTCAATCGCATGGCGGAAGCACAGGAAGCGTCCATGGAGGCGCTGCGGCAGGTCTCTGCCGATGTCGCCCACGACCTGAGAACACCCATCCAGCGGGTTGCGGTGCTGCTCGATCGGCTGGATGACGGCTCGTTGACGGACTCGGCGCGTGGCACGATCGCCGAGGCGCGGGCCGAAACCGCGCATATCGTGGCGACGTTCCAGTCGCTGCTGCAGATTGCCCAGCTGGAAGGCGGCCAGGCGCGGGCCAGCTTCACGGCGGTTGATCTCGCCTCGCTGGCCGCCAGCCTGGCCGATGTCTACGAGCCGGCCGGCGAGGAAAGCGGCCACCGTCTCGAGGCCCGGGTCGTCGATGCCGCGATGGTCAGCGGCGACCGGACCCTGCTCGGCCGCCTGATCGCCAACCTGATCGAGAATGCCCTGCGCCACACCCCGCCCGGCCGGATTCAACTGATCGTCGAGGGCGGCCCCTCCCCGGTGCTGCGCGTGGTTGACGACGGGCCCGGCATTCCCGAGGGCGAGCGTTCCCGCGTATTACGGCGTCTCTACCGGATGGAGCGCAGCCGCACGAGCGAGGGAAGCGGCCTGGGGCTGAGCCTGGTCGCCGCCATCGCCGAGCTGCACGAGGCGACCCTGACACTGGAAGACGCCGCACCCGGGCTGCGGGTGTCGGTGTGTTTCCCGGCGCTATCGCACTCCGTGGGGGCCGGCCGCTAACCCGAAAGCACCGTCGGCAACCACAGGGCAATCGAGGGCCACAGGCAGACGATCAGGGCGCCGATGCACATCAGCACGAAGAACGGCGCTGCGGCCAGCGCCACGCGACCGATGCTTTCCCCGGTCAGGCCCTGCAGCACGAAGAGGTTAAAGCCCACCGGCGGGGTGATCTGACCAAGCTCTACCATGATGACCAGGAAGACCCCGAACCACAGCGGGTCGTAACCGGCCTGGACGATGATCGGCAGCGTGATCGGCAGGCTCATCACGGTGATCGAAATGCCATCCAGGAACAGGCCCAGCAGCACGTAGAACAGCGCCAGGGCCAGCAGCAGGGCGACCGGGGAGAACGCCTGGTCGGCGATCCAGCCCGCCAGTTCCCGCGGCAGGTGCAGGTAGCCCATGGCGGTGGACAGCAGGGCGGCCGCGATCAGCAGGCTGCAGACCATCACCGCACTGATCAGGGCACCGCTCAGGGCATCGATGAACAGCCGCAGGGTCAGCTGGCGCTCCCACAGGAGCAGCACCAGAGTGGCGGCACAGCCGACCGCGGCGGCCTCGGAGGGCGTGGCGATGCCGCTGTAGATGGCGCCGAGGACGATCACGATCAGTCCCAGTACCGGAGCGAGATTCAGCAGAGCGCCGCCCAGGCCGGTCGCGTCATCCTCACCGCGAGGCGCGATGCTCGGATCGATCAGGCTGCGCACGGCCACATAGCCGATGTACAGCGCGGCGATCAGCAGTCCGGGCAGCACACCCGCCATGAACAGCTTGCTGATCGAGACCTCAGCCTGGACGCCATAGACGATCATCACGATCGAGGGGGGTATCAACAGCCCCAGGCTACCCGCGCCGGCCAGGGAGCCGATCGACAGGTTGCGATCGTAGTGGCGCCTGGCCAGCTCCTGGGTGGTGATCTTGCCGACGGTCGCGGTCGTGGCGGCGCTCGAGCCGCTGACGGCGGCGAACAGGGTGCAGCCCATGACGTTGGTATGCAGGATACCGCCGGGAAGATGCCGGGTGAGCGGCGTCAGTCCCCGGAACAGCCGTTCGGAGATGTCGGAGCGAAAGATCAGCTCGCCCATGAGGATGAACAGGGGGATGGCCGAGAGCTCCCAGCTGTTGGCGGCGCGAAAGAGGATCTTGGAGAAGATCAAGCCGATGCGCTGGGCATCGAAGTCACCCAGCCCCCATAACGAGAGCATGGCCACGATGACCAGGCCGGAGAACACCCAGCTGCCGAGCGCCAGCACCCCGAGCAGCAGGGCGACGACGCCGGCGCCCGTGAGTAGCATGTCCATTCATTGTCCTCCGGGCGTGAAGGCCTGACGCTGCGCCAGGATCTGCAGCGTGCGTACGGCGAGCGCGAAGCAGAGCAGGTACAGGCCCAGCAGGACCGCGCTCTGGGGGATCCACAGCGGGGTCCTGGCCATCGTCTCGCTGATGATGCCGCGGGCATAGCTGCGCTCCACGGCCAGGGTCCAGTAGCGCGCCAGCCAGCCGAAGGCGAGCAGCGCCGACACGCTGGCGAACAGTTCCAGCGGCCAGCGCCAGGGCCGAGGAAGACGCTCGAGGACGAGTGACACACGGATCAATCCATCCTTCTCGAGGGCATAGGGCAGACCGAGGAAGGTCATGGCGGCCACACTGTAGCCGATGTATTCATCGAGAATGAACGTGGAGTGCCCGAACAGGCGCAGACCGATCTCGAGCAGGATGTGCCCGAGCATGTAGACCACGAGCAGCATGGCGATGCCGGCGCCCAGCGCCGCCAGGGCGCTGGACAGCCGGGTCAGGGCCAAGAGGACGGGGCCGGACCGGTCGCTGTCGTGCGATTCGGACGCCGCCATCATTCGGCCTCTTGGCTGCGATACTGCTCGAGAATGTCGCGGCCGCGCTCGCCGGCTGTCTCGATCCAGTTTTCGACCACCGGTTTGGCCGCCTTTTCCAGACTGGCCTGGAACTCGGGCGGAATGGGGTCGTGAATGGCCACCTGATGCTCACGCAACTGGGCGTAATTCTTCTTCAGTCGTTGCTTTACCACTTCCCAGTTATGGGCATCGGTTTCCTTCGCTGCCTGCAGGATCGCCTGTTGATTGGCCTCGCTCAGGTCATCGAAGGCGTCCCGGTTCATGTGAACCATGTTGAGTGGCACGGCGTAGTTGATGGCGCTGAAGTCGTTGAGGTGCTCCCAGAAGCTGCCATTGGCGCCGGCCTCGGCCGAGGTCAGTACGGCCTCGATGCCGCCGGTGGCGAGCTGGGGCACGACATCGGCCCAGGAGAGCTTGACCGGCGAGGCTCCGGCGTTCATCAGGGTTTCCGTGCCGTTGCGATCGTAGCTGCGAATCTTCAGCCCCTGGAGGCCCTGCATGCTGGTCACCGGGGTCTTGGACCAGATGCCGCTGGCCGGCCACGGCGAGGCGTAAAGCAGGATCTGATTGTTGTCCTTGAAGACCTTGGCGTACTCGGGGCGGGCGATGTCGTAGAGCCGGTGGGCGGATTCGACATCGTCCGCAACAAAGGGCAAGGACGACAGCAGGAAGATGGGGTCGATGCCGCCCAGGGTGCCGGAAAGGCTGTCGGCGATCTGTACCGCATTGTCGGCCACGGCATAGAAATTGTCCGCCGATCGGAAGCCCAGAGAACCACCAGTATGCAGGGTGATATCGACCTGGCCGTCGGTGAGTTCCTTGACCCGGTCGATGAACCAGGCGTCTCCCTGGGCATGGATAGAACTGGCATTGTACTCGTTCGAGAAATCCATGCTGGAAGCCGAGTAGGCGGGGACGGACAGTGCCGACAGGCCGAGCGCTACCAGTGAATTTATTAGCATATTGCCAGGATAAATAGCGAATTTTTCAAGCATATTCGGGTCCTTTTGTTTGTAATGGTTCGCCTATAAAGGCTTCGTTAAACGGGATCAGAAGGTAGGTCTGAAAGCGACATAAGGCGGTCCATCTGCGACACTTCGAGATGCTATATGGCATCTTTGAGATCCTGGAAATAGGGGTGTTACTTGCCGATGAAGGGACAAGGACCGGGAGCGGTAAAGGCAATCGGACAGGGGAGATCATTGCCAAAAAGGGTTGCAGCGACAGAGGCCAAGTATTCGATCGGCGACGAGGTTGCGAATGGGTGATTCTTGTTGGGCGTCGTGTAGAGCTTCGGGGATGACGCAGGGAGAAAGGTGAGCGAGGAGAGTATCCGGATTATGGAAGACACAATTCCACAAACACGGTCCTTGCCATGGTCTATACCACTGCCATTCTGCTCAGCCTGATCGGCTATTTCGTGATCGGCCATCTGGCCGGTCGTCGGGTCAAGCATCTCGACGACTATCTGGTCGCGGGGCGCAATGCACCGACCTTCCTCATTCTCGGCACGCTGGTGGCCAGCTACCTGAGTACCAGTGCCTTCCTCGGCGAGACCGGCTTCGCCTACAGCGGTTACCCCTTCGTGATGCTGATCTTCGCCTCGGTCAGCACCTCCGGCTGCCTGCTCGGCGCGCTGGCCTTCGGCCGCTACCTGCGACGCAGCGGCGCGCTCACGGTGCCCGAGTTCTTCGGCAAGCGCTTCGCCTCGCGGCATGTGCAGGTAATCGCCGGACTGACCACCGTATTCGGCCTGGGCGCCTACCTACTGGGCGTGATGCAGGGCGCCGGCATCATGTTCGAGGAGCTCACCGGGCTGCCGTACTGGGTCGGGCTGGTGTTGGTGTGGCTAACTTACACCGGCTTCATCCTCTACTCGGGCTCGCCGGGCGTAGTGCTGACCGACACGGTGATGTTCGTCATCTTCTCACTGGCCGCACTGGGCGGGTCGCTTTATATCATCAACGACCTGGGCGGCTGGCACGGTGTCCTCGAAGGTTTGATGAGCCAGTCCGACAAGCCCGGCATCGCGCTCTGGCACGGCGTGGTCCGGGGCAGCGACGCCAGCTTCGCCTCGCCGGGTGAATCGCTGACCTGGGGGCTGACGCTGGGGCTGGTATGGGCCGCCGTGCTGGCAGCGAGCCCCTGGCAGGCCAGCCGCTACCTGATGGCGCGCAACGAGCATGTGGTGATGCGTTCGGCGATGTTCACCGCCGTGGCACTGGCGGTCTTCTACGCGCTGATGATGATGACCGGGGCCGCCATCAACCTCTACAAGCCCGACCTGGATGCCGAGCATGCTATGGTCTGGTCGGCACTCAACGTCCTGCCCACCTGGTTGGGTATCGTGATCCTGACCGGGGTCTTCGCCGCCGGTCTGTCGTCCTGCTCGACCTTCCTGTCGATCATCGGCTTCAGCCTCTCCAACGATATCCTGCCGCCGTCGCGTGACGAGAAGACCGCCATGCGCACCAGCCGGCTCGCGGTACTGGCGGCTGGCCTGATCGCCCTGGTACTGGCGCTGTTCCAGCCGCCGGCGGTGATGGCCGTGGTGTGGTTCGCGGCGACCCTGTTTGCCTCGTCCTGGGGGCCGGTGGCGTTGATGAGCATCTGGAGCCGCCGGATCACCGCCGCCGGTGCGGCCTGGGGCCTGGTGGTCGGCTTCGTCGGCAACCTGCTGCTCTCGCTGGCCGATCAGGCCGGATGGATCTCGCTGCCGGTTTATCTGCACCCGGTGGTGATCAGCACCGTGGCGGCCCTTGTGGCTATTCTCGTGGCCTCGCGGATGACCCGGGTCAGCCAGTCGGAACGCGACTACCTGGCCTTCCTGCACCAGGACGACGAGAGCCTGGAGGCCGGCTGGATGACCGGCTCGCGGTGGGTGGCGGTGTGCACCATGCTGTCGGGCATCGGCATCGGGGTGTTCCTGTGGAACCAGTATGCCGAGACGCTGGCCGGTCTGGCCGGTCGCTTTGCAATCCCCGATAGTTCGGTGTGGGGGGCCTATGCCCTGGCGGTAGGCTGCGGCGGCATGCTGTTCATCGCCGGCGCTGCAGGCTACTGGGTGGTCCGCGCCCGAAAGCCGGCCATGACTGCCGCGCGCTCCATGGAACCCTGAGCTCGTGCGCCGGCCCCGCTGATCCGGCGGGGCCGCCGCGTGACCTGGATCATCGCCGCTTTTCCATGCCAGAACGGCCCGAGCAGATCGCTCGGGCCGTTCTGGTTGGTTGCAAGGAAGCGTGCGACCCGTCGGTCGATTTCGCCCTGCGGGAAGCCATCGTGGCCGGGACGGTTATGGCATGTGGCGGGAAGGCCGTTTTCAACGTTCCTCCGGCCTCCAGCTGCCACCCCTGGACGATGAGGCCGGGGAGTCGAGCGCTTGCCTCATGAGCCTGAACTGGCGGCCGGCTTTTCCGCCTCATCCTCTGCCGGTTCTTCCAGCGGCTCGCCCTCGTCGTTCTGCAGCTGGTTGTCGTAGGCGGCCTGAAGGCCGGTGGCCTCCTCGGGCTCCTCTTCGTCTTGCTGTTCGATGTGGCCCGGGTAGAAGGGCGAGAGGATGGCCACCAGGATGCCGAGCGCGGCGAACATGGAAAAGGCATCGGCGTAACCGAAGATATTCACCAGCCCGCCGACGGCCGGCGAGCCGGTGGCCTGCCCGAGTGAGACCGCCATGAAGGGCAGCACCGGCCCGGCCGACAGCCGACCCGGCAACAGGCGAATGCCGGTCATCAGATAGAGTCCCGTCAGACTCATGTAGGCCAGGCCGAAGACCAGCGCGGAGAACGCCGCCAGCAGCGGCTGACTCGGGCTGGCCGCAAGCAGGGACAGGCTCGCCGCCAGCATCATCAGCATCAGGGCATGGGTGATGGGCGGGTTGTTGCGATCGGCCAGGTCGGCGACCACGGCGCCGCCCAGGCCGGCGATGCCCACCGCCAGCCAGAGCCAACCGGTGTCGCCGGGCGCCAGGTTGCCGAGGTTGACCGCCAGGTCGGGCGCGAAGATCCAGTACGCGGAGGAAACGAAGCCCATCACGAAGGCAAACAGGGACAGCCGGCACAGACGCGACCAGGGCAGTTCCTTGAACGGGGCCGGTGGGGCGGCATTGGCGGGCACGATCCGCGAGACCGAGGGCAGGAACAGCCAGGCACCCATCACGCCGATGGCGGCGCAGACGGCGAAGGAGAGATAGGCGATGCGCCAGGCGCCGACCATGAACAGCACCGTGGGCACGGCAACGATCACGCCGATGCTGGTCCCCGCGTTCATCACCGAGCTGACGCGGCCGTGCATCGAGCGCTTCACCATGGCCTGCATGGCCGCCGTGAGGGCCGGCATCATCAGGCCGGTGCAGATCCCGCACGCGAATACCCCGGCGCCCAGCAGCAGGGCGTTGGGCGCCTGGCTGATCAGCCCCAGGCCGCCGACCCCGAACGCACCGGACAGCACTGCCGCGTTGCGGGCCCCCAGATAATCGGTGGCGAGGGGGGCGACCGCCGTGGCCAGCAGGAAGCTGATGAGCGGCAGGGCGCCGATGATGCCGATGACGTAGGGGGAGAGATCCAGCGCGGTGCGCATCTGGGGCACGAACAGGCCGAAGGCGAAGCGTGCGAGGCCGTAGCTGATGGCGATCAGCATGGCACCGAAGATCGCGAACTGGGTACTCGACAGCGTGGGAGCTCTCATGGCGCCTCCACCCGGCAGGCGGCGATGATGCCGGCCCGTCCCGCGTCCGGGCGGGGTGCCCGTGATGTGATGACTGCCCGTGGACGGGCACACTCCATGTCCGTGGTAATCGCCATGCGGTCCTCGCCTGACAGGGTACGGGGGTGTCGACGCTGGCCTGCCGGGGCATTGCTGGAGCGGGCTGTCGATCCAGCGGGATAATGGGCCCGGGGCCGCACCGCGAGGTGCCGTCGATGTGGGTCCATGGCGATGTTCCTGCACGCCGTAGACTGGACTCGATGAAGCCTAGGAGTTACCTCGGCCCCCTTCAAGCCGGCTGTCGATATGGGCGCAGGGCGTTACGTTTTCGGCTTCATTTTCTCGGCCGAGCCCGCCGCCGCAGCGGCTCGAGCAGGCCGCTCAGGCCGTTGTGGTCGATCTCGTGCATCAGCTCAAGCAACTGGCCGATCTCGCCGCGCGGGAAGCCTTCCCGGGCAAACCAGTTGAGGTAGGGGCCGGGCAGGTCGGCGATCAGCCGCCCCTCGTACTTGCCGAAGGGCATGCGGCGGGTGACCAGTTTCTCGAGATCCTCGGGCTTCATGGCAGGCGGCTCTCCGCCGGACTCGTCTCGACCCGGTTCCTTCCGCCGTGCTTGCCGGCGTACAGGGCCTGGTCCGCCTGCCTGATCAGAGCGGGCAGGTCGCTGGCCGCGTCGAGCTCTCCGGCGATCCCGATGGTGACGGTCAGGCGGTGTTCGGTCATTGCCTCCGTCACCGGGAGCTCGGCGACGGCTTTCTTCAGGCGTTCCGCCACTCTTCGCGCCTCTTCCAGCGGCGTGTTCGGCAGGGCCACGATGAACTCCTCGCCCCCGAAACGCCCGATCACATCCCCGGCTCTGAGGGATTGCATGCAGGTTTTTGCGATCGCGGTCAGTACACGGTCTCCCTGACTGTGCCCCCAGGTGTCGTTGATGGCCTTGAAATGGTCCACGTCGATCATGAAAAGGCTGAAGGGGGTGTTGTCATGCTGCGCTTGCAGCAGCAGCTCCTGCGCTCGCTGCATGAAGTGAATCCGGCTGGCCAGCCCCGTCAGCGCATCCCGCTCGGCGACCATGCGCAGCTGTTTTTCCAGCGACTTTCGGTGAGCGATTTCCTCGCTCAGCTGGTGGTTCTGGATACGCTCTTCCTGCAGCAGCGCGAACTGCTTGCGTTGCAGCTTTTCCAGGCGAAGCAGGGCGAAGAAACCCACGGCGTTGGCCATGACCAGCAACAGCAGCAGGCGCAGTGCCACCACGGCGGAAATATCGGCCGCCATCACCGCCGCGACGAGGAAGCCCACGCTCAGGTAGAGGCTGGCGATCGCCACCACGGGAAGCAGGTTGGGGATCAGCAGGTAGAAGGCCATGATGGCCACCACCAAGGAAGTGACCTGGGTGGAGAGGCTGTCGGGGCGCAAGGGAATGATCAGGATGATCCCCGTGGCCAGTATCCACAGCGGCAGGGCGTGCAGCCATGTCTGGCGGGAATAGCCGCCTCGCTGTCCGATCACGAAGGCCAGGGCCAGGCACGCGATCACCACCAGGGCCCGCATGCCGAGCAGCAGATAAAGCTCCGTGCTCAAGCCGATATAGTAATAATCGGAAATGGCAAACATGCCGAAGATCAGGGCGGCCACGCTCAGCGTCAGGCAGGATTCCGCGCGAATTCTGGGCTCGCTATCCCGGCGATACATCGCTTCCTTGCCGGGGTCGTGGAACTGACCGGTCAACCAGTGCAACGGGTATTCTTTCACGGGTGGCGACAACGGCCATTGTCCCCCATCCTGCACACTCTGCGCCATGTTGTGTCTCGCTCTGGTCCGGCATCGTCAAGGCCGCCGGGTAACGGGCCGAAATATCCCGGTCGCGTGCTGCTTCTTTCCCGTAATGGGGTGTCAGTCGTGTGCCCCTGCCGGCCTCAGCCAGTATCCCGCGACCGCTCCCCCCCAAGCCCTTCACCAAGGTAAACCAGTCCCTGATGCCTGTAATGCCCCTATAGACCAACGCGCTAGTCGGCCTCGGGTCGCAATATCCGCCTACTGGACTCGATCGGCCATGGTCCGGGCGATGTAGCTGGCGATAATGGTGTCCAGATGCGCGCCGCCGCCATTCTTGTAGACGGTGATCTCCGAGTCGGCCCGGCGGCCGACGCTGCCCTTGACCAGGTCGTAGAGATCGCCCTGCACGTCGTCGGCGGTAATCACCCCCTCGGCGATCGGGATCATCAGTTCCCCGATATGCCCGATCGTGGTCTCGCGGCTGTCGACGAAGAGCGAGCCCCGGGTGAGCAGCTCATCATCGGCCTCGCGCATGTCCGCCTTGTAGGCCCCGATGAGGTCGACATGGGTGCCCGGCCGCAGCCAGGCCCCCTCGAGGACCGGCGTGCGGGCCATGGTCGCGGTCGAGACGATGTCGGCCTGCGCCGCGGCCCGGGGCAGGTCGTCGACCGCCGCGACCTCGACCGTCATGCCCTGCATCTCTTCCGCCAGTCGCTGCGCCTGTTCCGGCTTGCGGGCCCAGACGGCGATGCGCTCCAGCGCCGGGAAGCCGGCGGCATAGGCCCGGACCAGGCTGCGCGCCAGGGTGCCTGCGCCGACGATGAGCAGCTGCCGGCTGTCCGGCCGGGCCAGAAGCCGGGCGCCCAGCACGGAGTCCCCGGCAGTCTTGAACTCGGTCACCAGCCGGCTGTCGATCACCGCGGCCAGGCAGCCGTGCTGGGGCTCGAAGACCAGCATCGCCCCCTGGACCGTGGCGAGGCCGTGAGCCGGGTTGTCGTTGAAGACGGTCACCGCCTTCACCCCGTAGCCCGTGCCGGCGATATAGGCGGCGCGGTCGAGCAGGGCGCCCGCCGGCGGGCCGAGGACCAGGTCGCCGACCTCGGCCCTGGCCATCTCGTGGCCGGAACGCAGCGCCTCGATGGCCTCGTCCCATGACAGATGGTCGATGGCCGCTTCGTAATCGATGACGTTCAGGCTCATGTGGTGCCTCTTTGTAGCGCGTCAGAATGGCGTTAACTGCCCACCATACACGCTAAGCGCTTCATCCATTATCACCGGGAGTCCAACGCTGGCGACCGTCGCCCTCCCCATCGCTCCGTGGTGGTCGTGGGAGGACGGGCCGGCCACCCCTCGCCGCCGGAACGGCGATGCCAGGCCAGGGGAAAGACTGATGAGAGAGTGATGCGCGTTGCCGCTGACGATGAGGGCTCGACTCGCCGGGAAGGGGGTATTGCGCGCGGAAGCGGCCGGGCTTCAGGGCCCGGCCGCGGAGTGTCACGCCTTGTGGTGGCGGCAGGTCACCGTCGGGTTGAACGGCTCGAGATTGCCGTTGGGGTTGTTGCGAAACCACAGGTGCTGATCGTAGTGGGCCTCGAAGTGATGAGCCTCCTCGGTGGGGGTAGCCGGATCATCGACCATGTACTCCCAGTTGCGCCCGGCCAGGACCGGCGGCGCGCTGTGTCCCGCGCTTTCCCAGGCCTTGCGGAACACCAGATTCTCGACCCCGACCAGCACCAGGGAGCCGTCTTCCTGGGGTTCGTAGAGCAGGATGGCGGGGTTCATGAAGTCGGTATGGGTGCCGGTGCCGTCGACCCGCGGGGCGGTGACCGTGATGCCCAGCAGGTCGGGACGCAGGTAGTGGATGCCCATGGCCCCCAGCTCGGCGGGAGCGCCATGAGCCTCGGCCGTTACGCATTCACCGGAAGGGTCCGGCACGTAGCCCGCCGCCAGGGCCGCGTTGACATCCTCGAAGCGCCGCGTGGCGGCGCGCACCGACTCGATCAGCGCCGTCGCCTCCGCGTTCTGGCCCGGGGGCGGGCTCGCCGCTACCAGTGGGGCCGTCGTCAGACCCGCCAGGATCACACCACCCCACATGACTGCACGCATGGGATTCTCCTCCCGGCGTTGCCGGGCCGGCCGCATCGGGCAGACGCCCGCCAGCGTTATTCGCCGAGCTCCCTTGCGGCCCAGGGTGAGAGGGCCCGGCCCGCGTCGACCAACCCAATCAGTATAGGAGAACCGGGGCCTTCGGCGGTGCCGCGAAACGCGAAGCGGAAGCGGACAGGCGAGCGCCGGTGGCGTCAGGCGCCGTCTTGCCACTCCTGGAGCAGCCGGCTCACCAGCTCGCCGGCGGGGAGTTCGCGTACCAGTGGCGCGCCCTGGCCGGCCCAGTGCGCCGCGAAGTCATGATGGCCGAGGCCGGCCGCCGCCGCGTTGAGCCGCTTGGCGGCGTCGTACGCCACCGGGTAGGCGGGGGGCGTTGGCCCGCTCGCCGAATCGGCATGGCGGATCAGGCGATTGAGGATGCCGCGCGCCGGGCGTCCCGACAGCGCCGTGGTCATGCGGGTCACCCCGGCACGTTCGCTTTTGAGGGTCGCGCGATAGCCGTCGTTGGCCGCTGATTCCGGGCACAGGATGAAGGCCGTCCCCAACTGGGCGGCGCAGGCGCCCAGCGCCAGGGCCGCCCGAATGCCCTGGCCATCCATGATGCCGCCGGCCGCCACGATCGGCAGCGCCATCTCCCTGACCAGCCGGCGAACGAGCACGGACGTGCTCAGCCGTTCGTCGTCCGCCTCGGGATCGAAGCAGCCGCGGTGCCCGCCCGCCTCATCGCCCTGGGCCACGATCGCGTCGACGCCCCGCGCCTGAATCTCTCGCGCCTCCTGCAGGCTGGTCGCCGTCGCCAGCGTGTAGATGCCGGCCTCCCGCAGCGCGCGTATCCACGCCTCGGGCGGCAATCCGAAGTGAAAGCTGACCACGGCGGGGTGCGTCTCGAGCAGCATCTCGAAGGTCGCCTCGTCCTCCACGAAGCTGCGGTAGATCTCGTCGAGCGCGGCCGGCGGCTCGCTGCCACTTTCCCGAAACAGCGGCGCGAGGTGTGAAAGCCAGGCCGATTCCCGGGCCGCGTCGCGCACTGCCGGGGCATGGCAGAAGACGTTGACGTTGAACGGGCGGGGCGTGAGCGCTCGGGTGCGCTCGATCATCGCCCGAGCCTTATCGACGCCGCTGGCGCCGATACCCAGGGAGCCCAGGCCGCCGGCATTCGACACGGCCGCCGCCAACTCCGGCGTGGCCACGCCGGCCATGGGCGCCTGGATGATTGGCTGGATGCCCAGCCGGTCGGTCAGAGGATTCGACGAAGTCATGGGAACGGCCTCCACGAGTGCGGGAACGATGGCTTTCATTTATTCTCAATTTGAGAATAAAATAGATCAATGAATTTCAAAAGGCGAATGGTGTGGATCTGGAAACCCTGAGAATCTTCGAGGCCGTCGCCGCCGAGCTGAGCGTGACCCGCGCCGCCGCGCGGCTCGGGCGTGCGCCTTCCAACGTCACGACGCGCATCCAGCAGCTGGAGGCGGAGCTGGACGCGGAACTGTTCATTCGCCTCGGCAAGCGCATCACGCTTTCGACGGCGGGGCAGCGCTTCTTGGCCTACGCGCAGCGCCTGCTGGCGCTGGAGGACGAGGCCCGGCAGGCCGTGGGCGGCGGCGATGGCGGCAGCCTGCGCATCGGCAGTATGGAGAGCACGGCGGCCAGCCGGCTGCCGGCGCCGCTGGCGGCCTTCAACCGCGCCCATCCGGCGACCCGGCTCGAGGTCAGCACCGGCCCCACGGGGCCGCTGGTGGAACAGGTGCGCGACGGGCGGCTGGACTGCGCCTTCGTGGCCCTGCCCGCCGAGCTCGAGAACGAGCCAGCCCTGGCCGAGATGGGGCTGCAGAGCGCGCCGGTCTGGGAGGAATCGCTGTTGCTGCTGCTGCCGCCCGTCGACGCCAAGGCCACCGCGCCGGCGGAGCTTGGCACCCGCACCCTGGCGGCCTTCAAGCCGGGCTGCACCTACCGCGCCATGGCGGAGCAGCGGCTCGGCATCGTCGCCGGAAGCGAATGGCACATCCAGGAGCTCGGCTCCTACCATGCCATGGTGGCGGCCGTTGCTGCGGGTTCCTGCGTCACCCTGCTGCCGCGCAGCGTGCTGGAACTGTGCCGCGTGCCGGACGATCTGGCCACGCTGGAGATGGGCACCGTCAGCACGCGCCTGCTGTGGCGCTCTGGCTACGAGACGCCCACGTTCCAGACGTTCGCGGGTCAGTTCCTGGAGGACGCATGACGCGCGCCGGAGGCTTCAGCGCGGCAACAAGCCCTTGCCGATCGCCTCACCCAGCCGATCCACGGCGGCGGCCAACTTCTCGTCGATGATGTGCAGATAGGCCGTCCAGTCGTCGACGTGATTGAGCTCCGCCTTGCCGTCGGAGATGCCGCGCAGCACCGCCAGCGGCACCCCGAAGCGGGTGCAGGCGCGCAGGCAGGCGTAGCTCTCCATGTCCACCATGTCGGCGGTGATGGCGCCATAGGCCGCGCCCGAGACGATATCGGCGCCGGTCGAGAGCGTGGCCTCGCGAATCCCGGGAATGCGCAGCGGCAGGGGCAGGGTGGCCGGCAGGTCGAGGAAGGGTGTGATGCCTTTCTCGAAGCCCAGCGGCGAGGCGTCCATGTCGCGGTAGGCCACCGAGGTCGCCTGATAGACCTCGGTCTGCTCGAGATCCCGGCTGCCCGCCGAGCCCAGCGATACCACCAGGTCCGGCCGTTGCCCGCGCGCTGAAAGCTCCGTCAGCGCGGCAGTGAGTTCCACCGCCGCCTCGACCGGCCCCACGCCGATCATCAAGGGCGTGAAACGCTCCCGCAGATGCGGGCCGTATTCGGCGTCCGCCGCCATTACGAACAGCACGGAGCGGCCGCCGAGTTCCGTCAGTGGTGCCAGTACGCGTGGTGTCTGGTTCATCCCGAGAGTCTCCCGCAGCTTATGAGCGCCACCATCATGGCGGGCCGGGGCGTTGGCGCCAAGCGTGGGATGGCTTGGCTGATGCCGAGCGGATCATTCTTGAAAGATCGACCTAGATCAAAAGCCGAAGTGAAATTGTCTCCAGGCGGTGACATTATGTATCCCTAATTCTAGGCTGAGGAACCAGCCGACCAGCAAGGGACTGACGATGGCCGATCACACCGCCGAAACGCGCATTACCCTGCATCCGCATACCCGCCGGGTTCGCATTTTCGACGGCGACATTCTGATTGCCGATACCTGCAAGGCCATCGAACTGCGCGAGCGTGGTTATCCACCGAGACACTATCTGCCGCGTGCGGATGTGAATATATCGAAATTCTCGATTTCCTCTACCGTTACCCACTGTCCGTTCAAGGGTGATACCACCTATTACTCGCTGCCTGATATCGCCGATGTAGCCTGGAGCTATGAACGGCCGGTCGATGAGATGCAGGCGATTGCTGGGCGGCTGGCATTTGATGCCCGCAAGGTGACGGAGCTTGTGGAGTGACGTTCGCTATCGACCCAAAGCGGATAGCGGAAAAGGCAGAAGGTGCGCTCGCCTAATATTTATTCGGAACAAGTAATATGCTTGATGCCTAGAATTCAGGGTTTTCAATAAGTTTGGAAATGAGCGATGTGAGGAAATTAATGTGGAGAGACGAGGTGACACGTCCATCCAGTCAAAAGTCGGGTGTTCCAATAACTCATAGGTATGTATATGCAGCTAGAGCTTATCTCTCCCCGAAGCCTTGATTCAAAAGCAGTGAAGAGTATTTCAAAAGGAATGATTTATTATGTGTGCACAGGAAGGAATGCTTGGCACAGTACATGGGTGTCTCATTATTATCCTGGTTGCATGCATACCACTTTGGCGTCAGCGAAGGAACATGCAGAGAAGCTCAGGACAAGAGGAACTGTGTTCTATATAAAGCAACTTCCATGCCTTGTTTTCCGAAGTAGTGGAGTTGCTGTGATTGTTACTGAAATAAACAGCAGGAATCCTCTATCTGAGTACTCCGCTGATGCAGTTACAGATGAGGTAACTCCTAGTTCAAAAAAAATTGAGGGGGTTTTAGATAATTATATAAGAATTGGCGCTCCATTACAGGGGGTGGCAATGTCATTCCTCCCAAATAGTCGTTTCTGGAGGCAAAGGCCTTCACCTAAAAATTCGGTCATTATTCTGTCCGCAAATTATGAGTCAGTGCCAATTGAAAATATTAAATCTAGCGGCCTTTTGTCTATTAAGTCGTTTTCTAATGGGGGAAACTATTACCTAGGGTGGAGCTCAATTGAGTCCCGCGTAAAAAGTACGGCCGTGCTCGGTTTGTCCCGGAAGGAAAAGACAAAAAATCAAGGCCCTCGGATGGTGTAAATGCTGCTGGCGCATGAAGTGGAAAGCCTAAATTGTCGGGTCCCAGATGATCAAATGAACTATAGGAGTTATCCTCTTCTAGCAGCCAAGGAGAAGAGTAGGCGGGGCCGGTGCTGCCATCGTTTTATCAAGGTCATCTTAGAGTCCGCTTCTGTTCGCCCGAGTATTATTAGTATATAATGATAAGTTGCTTTCGGCCGCTGGCGACCTAAAGCCGACATGCCAGAAAAAGGGCGAAAGCGTTTGTTGGGGATATGCAGCATGCACAATGATTGGCGTTATACTAGGCGATCTATACTTGATTTATTGGGTTTTCAATGAAATAAAGTGTGGTCGGTCGCGGAGCATAACATTGTTGAACGTGCGTGCACGTTCAAGTGAAATATCGAGCATGCTAAATAATACAGCTGTTGGGCAGCAAGTGATGAGCAGTGTTTTTGCGCTTTTGTTAACTGATAAAAAGATGATATTTCGAGGAAAACATGATGCGGCGTAGTTGTAGTGACTTTGAGAGTGCTAATGCCATGCGAAATCCCGCTGGATACATGTACTACGCACGCATGAAAACAAAGTGGGGGAAATTCTATAAACTTGGTTACACCAGCCAAGATTCACTCGAAGAACGCCTGAACTACGGCGAGAAGAATGATGGCGGACTCGTAGATCGCGTTCTTCTTTGGGCTTGGTCAGACAGCGCACTACACGATGAGCAGAGGCTGCATGGCCTATTCCACAATAAGAGGGTCTTCGGAAAGTACGGGAAATTTCACAATGGCCCCCTGTACAAGAACGGACAATCAGAGTTGTATGCAGAAGACATCTTTGATTTGGACCCAGAGTGTACAAAGGAGCAGGTGAAAAATTCGATCAAGGCTGCCGAAAGAATTGGCATCGAATATCGCAACGATCCGATTGGCGATCATCCCATCTGGCGCGTTGTGGGATACGTGCTCATGGTGGCTTTGTCGCCACTGATACTACTTCGAAAAATTCTCGAAGAAACCGTTCCAGCGATGAAGAGAGAAAAGGAACGAATTCTCGAACTGGAGCGTAAACGCGAAACAGATATTGCGGCCGCCGTTCTAGAGATCAAAAGAAAATCGACGACCTATAGAGATGGTGCCGGCTCAAACGGTTCCTGTAGAATTTTTGATCGAGCGAAATCAGAAAATGCATGGAAAAAAAGCCTATGTGATTGGCTCAACCGCGCTTTGACGGTTGAGCCAGAAGATATGACGGCAGAGGATATGTTCAGGGTTGTTAAAGGCAACTTTAGTCCAGCAACTATCGATTCCGTCGAGTGCCTGGTTTTAGGTGATGCTCAAGGCGGCAGGCATATTTCTGCGCTTCCGGAATGCCTGTACGAACTGCGCGGCCTCAGATCGCTTCATCTGCAGCGTAACGAAATCGAACACCTCGGCGATAAGCTCGGTCAGTTGGTCAATTTGGAAGAATTGAAGCTTGGCGGAACTGCGTTGAAAACATTGCCTGCAGCTATTGGTCAGTTGAAGAAATTACGCATCCTTACGGCATGGTGGAGTGACCTAGAATCATTGCCGCCAGAAATCGGACAGCTTAGTGAGCTTGAGGGGCTTGATGTATCAGGGTGTGAAAATTTGAAAGTACTTCCCAGCGAGATTGTGCAACTGAGAAAAATTAAGAGGTTGTATCTTCCCGCACATGATGACTTCAAACTAACTGCTGAGCAGCAGCGCTGGGCAGATGAACTGAAGAAAAGTGGGGCGGAAGTGGAGCATTATTGGTGAATGCGTTGTATGAAAGTCGAGATTTGTGGCGAGTGAAATGCCGTTGCCGCCCAACAAATCGCTGCAGATGACGTTTGGCCCGCCACCCACTTTTGCTGTCGCAAAAGCGGGCGTCGATTCAAACGCACCTGAGTTCGAGCGTCTAAATCATTAATTATGAAAAATCCGATGCGAAGCAAAGGTGATCATGGTGGCGAATATTGAAAGGGTTGGGATGAAGGTGTCAGCAGCGCTGCTAACATTTAATGTGCTGGCGTTTGCAAATATGGCTCGTGCAGAGATGAGTCACGAAAACTTGTGTGATTTGATGGTCGAGATCTCAGAGACCACCGACTCTCCGTCAATTCGGAAGGCCGCTTGAAGATTTAATTCTTAGTAATGAGTTAAATAATGTGTAAAAGAAGGTGGCTAGAATTGCCTGCCAAGTTCCGATACAAGAGGGCGTTGCCAGTAAAGGATGGGTGATCAGAGAGTTTAACTCCTATCAAGAGAGTCAATGTCGAGAGCATTTTGGTATTGAGTAGAACTGTTTTGACGATGTTTCGGGGGGTTAAAAATCGCAGTCACAGCGACGTCTGATACATTGCGGCTTCGCCTCCATTCCGTAGCAGCGCATGCCACTGGGCCCTCACTCACCCATGCTGGCGTCGTCGACCCGCACCCGGACATAGGAGCCCGGCGCCTCCTCGAGGGGCGGGTAGCGGCGGCTGCCGGGCTCACGGGCCGCCACCTGGCCGCCGGCGTGGCGCTGGAGCCAGTGGCGCCATTCCGGCCACCAGGAGCCGGGGTGGTGGGTGGCCGAGGCCAGCCAGCGCTCGGGATCTTTCGGCAGGCGGCCATAGCTCCAGTAGCCGTACTTGGAGGAGCCGGCCGGGTTGATGACCCCGGCGATATGCCCTGACCCGCCGAGCAGGAAGCGGGGTTGCTTGCCCAGCAGGTGCGCGCCGCGGTAACTGGACTGCCAGGGGGCGATGTGATCCTTCTCGGTCGCCACGAAGAACGTCGGGATGCGCACCCGGCTCAGGTCGATGGCCTGCCCCGCCAGGGAGATCCCCCCGGGCTCGGCGAGGCGGTTCTCCAGGTACATGTTGCGCAGGTAGAAGCTCTGCATGCGCCGCGGCATGCGGGTGGAGTCGGAGTTCCAGTAGAGCAGGTCGAAGGCCTGTGGGGTGCGACCAAGCAGGTAGTTGTTGATCACGAACCCCCAGATCAGGTCGGCGGACTGCAGCAGGTTGAAGGCATTGGCCAGGTGCGTGCCCTCCAGATAGCCGCGCTGGGCCATGTGCTGCTCGATGTGGCGGATCTGCTCCTCGTCGATGAACACCTCCAGCGGCCCCACCTCGCTGAAGTCGAGCAGGGTGGTGAAGAAGGTGGCACTGTGTACCCGCTCGTCCCCTCGAGCGGCCTGATGCGCCAGGGTGCAGGCCAGCAGGGTGCCACCGATGCAGTAGCCGATGGTGTTGAGCGTCTCCTCGCCGGTGACCTCCGCCACCACGTCCATGGCCTTGAGGGTGCCCCGGGTCAGGTAGTCGTCGAAGGCCACCTCGGCATAGCGTTCGTCCGGGTTGACCCAGGAAATCACGAAGACGGTGATGCCCTGCGCCACGGCCCAGCGGATGAAGGAGCGCTGCGGGGTCAGGTCCAGGATGTAGAACTTGTTGATCCAGGGCGGCACGATCAGCAGCGGCCGACGATCGACCGTCTCGGTGGTAGGGGCGTACTGGATGAGCTG
Organism: Modicisalibacter sp. 'Wilcox'; assembly: GCF_010993675.1. Classification (NCBI taxonomy): domain Bacteria; kingdom Pseudomonadati; phylum Pseudomonadota; class Gammaproteobacteria; order Oceanospirillales; family Halomonadaceae; genus Modicisalibacter; species Modicisalibacter sp. 'Wilcox'. The sequence continues at coordinate 328,905 of NZ_WNXF01000001.1, read as the reverse complement.
CATCAGCTCGTTCTGGAAGATGACCTCGCCCGGGGTCACCGCGAGGTTCCTGCCCAGTTCCAGCTCGGCCGAATCGCTCTGTGTGATGCGCAACAGGCCCTCGCCCCGGGCCAGGTCCTCCATCAGGTTGGCCAGGCCCTGCAGCAGGTTGGCGCCGCCGGTGCGCACCGTGGCCTCGATCACCTCCGGGTTGGTGAGGGCATAATTGCCGGGAGCGAGGGCATCCATCAGCTGCTGGGCATAGAACTCGACCCTCACCTGCTCGTCGTGGTCCAGTTCCTCGGTGACCTCATGCACGCCCTTCAACCATTGCTCGGCGGTCAGCTGATAGGCCTGGCGGAGCGCGTCGAAGAACAGGTTCTCCTCCCAGCCCTTGCCCTTGAAGCGCCGGTCCCGCGGGTCGGGCGCGGCGACCGGGGAGGGCGCCTCGCCAGACAGGCGCCGGGCGGTGTTCTGCCAGAGTGTCGTATAGCCCTGCCACAGCTGCTGCTGGAGCTCCAGGGCACGTTGCGGATGAAGCATGAACTGCTGGCTCAGGCGGGTCAGCGCCCTGGCCGCGACCGCCGGGTCGGGCAGGGAGAAGAAGTCCCCGCGCGCCTGGCGCTCGAACCAGCCCTGCCAGGCCCGGGACGACCCGTCGGACAATCGCGCGAGGGCCTCGGCATAGCGGTGTGCCAACGCGTCGGATGGCGCCTCCCGGGGTGGTGTCGCCGGATCGCCAGGTGTCGCTGACGACGGTTTCCGGTCACTCATGGCCTGGTCCCCCTTGGTGAACACGGGTCGATGGCGGCATCGTCCGCCGCGTGCCGCAAGCAGGGCCGCTGTGCTGCCCCCTCTGCGGCAACCCACGGTTTCAGTATCGTCGGGACCGGCCGAGACGCAACTGCCTGGCGTGGCGGCGGCCGGCCGGCTGGACGCTATATTGAGAGCACTAACCCGAATCCGGCGACTCACGACGGCCAGGTTCCGGCTTGGCTGACGTTGGGCGCTCGCACAGGGTTTTGCGGGATTCACCGTCCGGCACCCCGCTGAACGGGATAACCACGCCGCGGCAATCCGCATGGGGACAGGAGGAGCACTGCCATGATTGAAACATTGGCCGACTTTCCCGATAGCGTACTGGCGTTCGTTTGCCATGGGCAGGTCACGAAGCAGGATTACGAGTCGGTCCTGACGCCTGCTGTCGAGAGGGCACTCCAGAACCATTACAAGGTGCGCCTCTACTATGAAACCGCCCCTGATTTCGCCGGCATCGATCCCGGCGCCATCTGGGAAGACACCAAGGTGGGTCTGGGTCATCTCGCGCGTTGGGAAAAGTTCGCCGTCGTCACCGATGTCGAGTGGATCCGGCACACCATTCGGCTTTTCAGCTTCCTGATGCCCGGTGAAATGCGCATATTCTCGACGGACGAGGCAGCGCAGGCCCGTGAGTGGATCGTGCAGTAGCCGCAAAGCACCGGGTGACTGCCGCTGCTCGGATGGCGGGCGTGGGGGATGCCGGGGTAGACCACTGCCCGCGTCAGGCTCTGTCATGCCGCCCGCTGTAAGCAGGTTTCAGGCCATTCGAGCGGTGATCAATTCTGCATGGGAATGTGGTCGTCCCACCGAAAGCCGATGCCGCCGCCTTGCCAGACCCCCTGGCCCTGGGGATTGGGGCCGTGGATATCGACATGGAGCGGCAGCCCGAAGCCGGGGGCCAGGTCCTGAACACCGCGCATGGTGCTGCGGTGCAAGATGCGCAGGCCCTGCTGCTCGGCGGGCAGATGGGCCTCGGGGGCGGCACGATGCGCCACGGCGAGGTTGTCGATGAACACGCAGTCGTTTTCCCGGTACTCGTAGGCGGCGGCGTAGCCGTTCTCCAGCCCGGCATTCAGGATGTCGTTGTACTCATGGCAGAGCCGCGTGAGTTCGTCGGCGTTCAACAGGCGGAAGGCCTCCGCGTCGGGCAGCTTCTCGATTATCGCGCCCGTCATGCCCAGGTGCAGCCAGATGCACCGGCGGCCGGAGATGGGGTGCTCGTGCACCACGGGATGCACGGCGCCGGAACTGGAGTTCACCGAGGCAAGGCGGCTCCAGTAGGCCTGGCGATCCTCCGGGAGGGCATCGTGCGCGGCGGCCTGATGGGCGAAGTAGGTGCCGCCGCCGTTCTCGGCGGGCCGGACGATGTGGTAGCCCGAGTGCGAGAAGGTGTCGGTGTTGAAGCTGCCGTCGTTGTGCCACTGCGGCCCGACGTCCGGGATACCGTGACGGCGGTCGTTCGAGAGGCGGAAGATATGCGGGTTGCCCTCGGGCGTGGCCGGATGCACGCCATGGGTGCTGTGCAGTTCCTTGCCACCCCACCAGCAGCTGGCACGGAGAAAGTCGTCGGCCGAGAGCGGCGCGTCGTTCTTGAAGACCAGGAACCCGCGGTTGGCCATCTCGCGCTCCAGGGCGTCGAGCACCTCGGGCGGTGGCGCCTGTTCGGAGGACAGGTCGATGCCCTGCACCTGCGCGCCCAATGGGTCCAGCGGCGTGATGGTGCCGCCGAAGGCCTCGATGGTGGCGACGCGTGACGGGTCGAGGGGCGGGAGGACGGATTGGCGAGACATCGATGCGGGCCTCCTGTGTTTGAGCGCGATGCCAGCAAGGAGAAGGGCGCCGCTGTCATCCGCGCACAGGCTGTATGTGCCGGGCATGCTGACAGAGGCGCTGCGGTTTTCCAAACGCGGGCCAGTGGGGGCTGCTGCGCCCGTTGCAGGCCCGCAGCGCGTTCCGTCGCTCGGCCGCGTCAGCCTTTCGACACCTTCCCCAGCCCACTCACCCGGGTCACCTCCCGCAATATCGCCTCGTCCAGTATTCCGCGACCGCTTTCCACTAGCGTGAACCAGTCCCTGGCGCGTGTTATGCCCGTGTAGACCAGCTCTCGAGTCAGAATCGGGTTGGGCGCGTCAGGCAGCACCAGGGCGGTGTGGGTGAATTCCGAGCCCTGGGACTTGTGCACGGTCATGGCGTAGACGGTCTCCACCGCCTGCAGGCGGCTGGGCAGCACCCACTTGATGCGCCCGCTGCCGTCGTTGGCGGGGAAGGCCACGCGGGGCAGCCAGCGCGCGCCGGGGCGGCGGGCGTTGGGCAGGGCGAGGGTGATGCCGATGTCGCCGTTCATCAGCCCCAGCCGGTAGTCGTTGCGGGTGACCAGCACCGGGCGGCCGATGTACCAGCCGTGCTGGAGTTCGGCGTCGCCGGCCTCGATCAGCCCGGCACGGCGCAGGGCGAGGGCGATGCGCTCGTTGAGTCCGGCCACACCCCAGGGGCCGCGGCGCAGCGCGCACAGCAACTGGAAGCGGCCGTGGGCGTCGAGCACGGCGCGTGCCCAGGCGTCGAAGGCTTCCTTGTCAGCTTCCAGCGTGGCGGACTCGGGCGGGCGCCGGTCGGCGAGTGCCTCGAGGTAGTGGCGATAGCCGGTGGGCGGCGGCAGCGGCTCGCCCCGGCGGTCGCGGCGGCCCTGTCCGTCGTTGGCGAAGCCGCCGGGGTGGCCGTCGATCGCCAGCCGCTCGAGGGCGTTGTCGTGCTCATCGCGGAGGCGCAGCCGGGCGATGTCGGGATAGTTGGGCGGCTCTCCGGGATCGAACAGCGCCTGCACCCGGCGGCGCTTGTCATGGGGCTGGTGGTCGGTGCCCAGCGGGGTGTTCACCGCCTGGGCGAGCTGGCCGATGCCGCTGTGGGCGTCGAAGCGGTGGCTGACCCGCAGCATGGCGATCGCCTGATCGAGCGCATGGCCCTCGTCGTCGAGGAAGCTGCCGGGCACGGCGGCGCCGGTGACGGCGTTCAGCCACTCGGCGGTGGCCGGCGTGTAGTGGCCGCCCTCGGCACGCTGGCACAGGTCGCCGAGCACCGCCCCGGCCTCCACCGAGGCGAGCTGGTCCTTGTCGCCGAGCAGCACCAGCCGGGCGCGGCGTGGCAGGGCGGCGAGCAGCGCGGCCATCATCTCGATGTCGACCATCGAGGCCTCGTCGACCACCAGCACGTCGAGCGGCAGCGGATTGTCGGCGTGGTGGCGGAAGTGACGGGTGTCGGGTCGCGAGCCGAGCAGGCGGTGCAGCGTGGTGACTTCCGTGGGGATCGACTCGCGCAGCGTGGTCAGGTCGATGCCGCCGCCGAGCTGGCAGAGTTCGACCAGCGAGAGGCCGGCGACCTGCCTGGCGATCGATTCGTTGAGGCGTGCGGCGGCCTTGCCGGTGGGGGCGGCGAGGCGGATGCGCAGCGCGCGGGGTTGATCCGTGTCGCTATCGCCGAGTTGCAGCGCCTGAAGCAACGCCAGCAGCTTGACCACGGTGGTGGTCTTGCCGGTGCCGGGGCCGCCGGTAATCACCGCGAAGGGCGAGCGCACCGCCAGCGCACAGGCGAGCTTCTGCCAGTCGGGCGCGGCGCCCTCGCCGGGGCCGAACAGGGCATCCAGCGCCTGTCGCAGGCCGGCGGGATCGGTGTTGTCGGTCGCGTCGGCGCTCATGTGCAGGCGGGCATCCAGCGCCCGGCGGATGTCGCGCTCGTACTGCCAGTAGCGGCGCAGATAGAGCCGGGTGCGGCCGTCGCGATGTTCGATCACCAGCGGCGTGGTGCCGGAGGCGCCGCTGGCGGCGTCGGCGACCAGCGCGGGGTGGTCGAGGGCGGTCCGCCAGGTCGCGAGGTCGAGTCCGGCGAGCACCTGGCTGGGCAGCGGCGGCGGATCGCTGAGGTCATCACCCTCCGGTGGCAGCGAGAGTGCCAGGTCCGGGGCATTCAGCGTCAGGCCGAGATCGAGGCAGACGTGGCCGCGGCCCAGCTGGTGGCTGGTCAGTGCCACGCCGAGCAGCAGCAGTGGCGGGGCGTCCGGCGCCTCGCGGTGGAGGAAGCGCGCCAGCGCGCGGTCGAGGGCGCGCAGCCAGCCGCGTGCCACCCAGCCGTCGGTGAGGGCGAGCACGGCGTCGGCGTCCATGGCGGTGGCGGGGGCCACCGCCGGGCCCGCCTGAGCCTGTTCCTCAGCGTCGCTGGCGGCATCGCCGGTCGGGTCGAGATCCGAGAACAGGTCCTTCATGCCGTGGCCTCCGTGGCGGCGGGGCGGGCGTCGCCCTGGAACAGCGCGTCGAGCGCCTCGATCAGTTCGCGCGGCGGGCGCTCGGCGTGCACGCCGCGGCCGGGGGCGTTGGCGCCGCGCAGGAACACGGTCAGCGAGCCGCCGATGTGGCGGTCGTAGTCGTAGTCCGGCAGGCGCGAGGTGAGCAGGCGATGCAGCGCCAGCAGGTAGAGCGCGTACTGCAGGTCGTAGCGCTTGCCGGCGATCGCCACGGCCAGCGCCTCGGGGGTGTAGGCGGCATCGTCCGGGCCCAGGTGGTTGGACTTCCAGTCGGCGACGTAATAGCGCCCGTCGCGTTCGAACACCAGGTCGATGAAGCCCTTGAGCATGCCGTTGAGCATGTCGCGGTCGGCGCGCGGGCGCGTCAGCCTGCCCAGGGTGTGGCGGCGCACGGCGTCGTCGAGGGCACGAGTGTCGACGCGGTGGGCGGCGAACCAGAACTCCAGCTCGACCTGATAGACGTTGAGCGCATCGAGGCGCAGCGTGTCGCCGTCGGGCAGCGGCAACGGCGTGGCCAGCAGCCGGGTCAGCCATTCGTGGAGGGTGGGAACCCACGCCGTCCAGCCGCGCACGTTGCAGCGCCGCGCCAGGGTGTCCTCGAGCGCGGCGGGGTTGGCGAGCACCCAGCCGAAGCCCTGCTGGCCGGCCCATTCCAGCAGGCCGTGCAGAAACGTCCCGGGGCCGGGGCCGCGCGGGAAGCGGTGCAGGCTGGGGGCGGTTTCCGTGGTGGTGGCGCTGTCGCGGGGCTCCTCGATCACCTCGATGGCGGTGGCCTCGAGCGGGGTGGCCGGCTCCGGCAGTGGCGCCTGCGGGGCGGCGATCGCGTCGCCGTTCGGGGCGGAGGCGGCCATTTCGGGGCGGGCGTCGGCGTGCGTCGAGAAGGTCAGCGCCGAGTAGCTGGCGATCCACCAGTGCTCGCGGGCCGCCCGCGCGGGAATCCTCGCCTCGCCGGGCGTACCGGCGGCATCGTCGAGGGCGATGGCGCGTTCCTCGACGGCCGGGGCCGGCTCCAGCGCGATCGCCTCGCAGTCGCCGCGCAGGGTGGCCAGCGCCTTGCCGAACGCCTCGGGAGCCAGCTCGGTGCCGCCGGTGAGCAGGTGGCCGATGGCGCTGGCTTCCAGCCCCTTGAGGGGGGCCAGGCCCGCCCAGGTGGCGTGGCGGGCGCGGGTCAGGGCGACGTAGAGCTTGCGCAGGTCCTCGCCCAGGCGCTCGCGATCGGCGGCGGCCAGGGTGGCCTCGTCGCCTTCCAGGGCGATGCGCAGTCGGCCGCGGTCATCGTGCCAGCGCAGCGGCGTGTCGTCGGGCTTGAGCGGGCGGTGGCTGCAGATGAAGGGCAGGAACACCAGCGGGTATTCCAGGCCCTTGGACTTGTGGATGGTGATCACCTGCACCAGATCGGCGTCGCTCTCCAGGCGCAGGCGGTGGGTGTCGGCGCCACCGGCGTTCGGGTCCGCACGCGACTCGGCGAGGAAGCGGATCAGCGCGTGCTCGCCGTCGAGTTCCTGGCTGGCGTGCTGAAGGACTTCACCGAGGTGCAGGAGGTCGGTGAGGGCGCGTTCCCCCTCATGGCCGTGGGCGGCGTCGAGCAGCCGGGCGGGCACGTCGAAGTCGTTCATCAGCCGGCGCAGCAGCGCCAGCACGCCCTGGTCCCGCCACTGGCGGTGGTAGTCGCGGAACTGCACGACGCGATCTTCCCAGGCCAGCTCGTCCTCGTTGAGGGCATCCAGCTCGGCGAGGCCGAGGCCCAGCGACGGTGTGGCCAGGGCGGCGCGCAGCGCGGCGTCGTCGTCCGGGTCGGCGCAGGCGCGCAGCCAGCTTTCCAGCTCGCCGGCGACGGCGGCGGCGAACACCTGGTCGCGGTCCGAGAGGTAGACGCTCTTGATGCCGCGGCGGGCCAGCGCGCGGCGGATCGCCCGCGCCTCGCTCAGCCCGTTGACCAGTACCGCCATATCCCCCGGCCGCAACGGCCGAAGGTCGCCGCCGTCGCCCCCTTCCCTGAACCCGGCGCGGCCGCGCTGTCCCTGCTCGAGCAGCGCGGCCATTCGCGAGGCACAGCGCTCGGCCATGCCGAGGCGGTAGGTGGTCCTGGCCAGCGGCTCGTCGGCGTCGAGCTGCCAGAGGGTCAGCGCCGGCTGCGGTTCGCCGTCGACCACCAGTCGCTCCTTTCTGCCTTTCGCCTTCACGGGCTGGAAGGGCACCGGGTCTTCGTTTCGGCTGCGGAACAGGAAGGCGCCCGGCGGATGCTGCTCGGCGACGTCGAAGCAGCGGTTGACCGCCGCGACCATCGGCGCGCTGGAGCGGTAGTTGGTGCCCAGGGTGACGTGGCGCCCGGCGGTGTCGCGGCGCGCCTGCAGGTAGGTGTGGATGTCGGCGCCGCGGAAGGCGTAGATCGCCTGCTTGGGGTCGCCGATCAGGAACACGCCGGTCTCGGGGCGGTTCTCGGCGATGCGGTAGACGCAGTCGAAGATGCGGTACTGCACCGGGTCGGTGTCCTGGAACTCGTCGACCAGCGCGACCGGGAACTGGCGGCGGATCTGTGCGCCCAGCGCCTCGCAGTTGGCGCCGCGCAGGGCGCGGTCGAGGTGCGTCATCAGCTCGTTGGGGCCCATCTCGGCGCGGCGCTGCTGCTCGCGTTCCAGCCGCTCGCGGCACCAGTGCGCGGCGTGGGTCAGCAGGTCGGCGCGCGGCTCGGGCAGGGCGGCGAGTTCCGACGGCAGCGCTGCGATGGCGTCGAAGGCCGGATGCGCGGGCGGGGCATCCTTCCAGATCTCGGCGATGCCCTCGGGCGTCAGGCGTTGCCAGGCGGCGTCGCTGAGCCCCGGCCGGCGGGCGTCGGACTGGCTCCACTCCCTGAGCGCGGCCAGCCAGTTGCCGCGGTTGCGCGTGTTGAGCTTCTGGGCGTTGAAGGCCTTGCGCTTCTGGCCCTCGTCGAACAGCGCGGCGAGCTCGTCAGCCCAGGTCGGCCACGGGGCCTTGAGCTCGGCGAGGCGTTCGCGGATCGCGGTCTCGGTGCGGGCGATGGTCTCGGCGGGCGGGGCGATGCCCTGGGGCAGCGCCTCGGTCAGCGGCAGCAGGGCGCGCAGGTCGTCGTGCAGGTCCTCGGGCTTCTCCCAGTGGCGGTCGACGACGTCCAGCGCCGCGCCGGGCAGCGGATAGTAGAAGCTGCGCCAGTAGTCGCGCACCACCTCGAGCTCCAGCTCGGTCTGGTCGGGCTCCAGGTCGAGCGAGAACAGGCTGCCGCTGTCGAAGGCGTGCTCGCGCAGCATGCGGTAGCACCAGCTGTGGATGGTCGATACCGCGGCCTCGTCCATCCATTCGGCGGCGAGTTGCAGGCGCCGCGCGCCGGCCGGCCAGCTCGCCGGGTCGTATTCGTCGCGCAGGGTGATCAGCAGTGGATCGGCGGTGTCGTCGCTTTGGAGGAAAACCTCGGCGGCCTCGACCAGCCGGGCGCGGATGCGCTCGCGAAGCTCCTGGGTGGCGGCGTTGGTGAAGGTCACCACCAGGATCTCGGGCGGCGTCAGCGGGCGGTGAAAGGCGGCCGCATCCTCGGCGTGGCGTGCGCCGAGCACCAGGCGCACGTAGAGCAGCGCGATGGTGAAGGTCTTGCCGGTGCCGGCGCTGGCCTCGATCAGGCGGCTGCCGTGCAGGGGAAAACCCAGCGGGTCGAGCTCGGCGGGCGGTGCGGCACCATCAGTCACGGTCGTCGTCATCGGGCGTCTCCCTTCACGGCGCGGTACAGTGGCGCCAGCAGGCGCTCGGTGAGTTCGGTGAAGCGCGTTCCGGGCAGGGGCTCGGCCTCGAACAGCGCGGCGAAGCTGGGCCAGCGGTGGGCCAGGTAGGGGTTGCGGCCGGCCTCGCCGGCGTTGAAGTCGTCGCCGAGGTAGGCACGGGCGGCTGCCCTGGCGGCGTCGCTGTCGAGCGCGGCCTGCGGCGTGCCCTGCTTGCCCAGCCAGGCGAAGCCGGTGGTCACGGCGAGCGGCAGCGGCGCGCGCATGCCGGCCTGCCAGGCACGAATCAGCTCGAGCAGGTGCGTGCGGGCGGTGTCGGGATCGAGCGGTGCCAGGGTGACATGCCCGGCCTTGGAGAGAATCTGCGTGGTCAGCGGCCGGCCGTCGAGATGCCCGGCCAGGTGCGCCACCCAGGGGCGGATCAGGTGCTGCCAGCGGTACTGGCGGCCCTTGATCAGGCTGCTGCTGGTGAGCAGCAACCGGCAGCGCTCGCCGGCGGCGTCCTCGCGCAGTTCGTCCAGCCAGTCTTCCAGCAGCGGCACGCCGATCAGCTCGCGTTCGTGATGCACGCGGCGCACGGCGACCGGCTCGTCGACGGCATGGGGCCAGGTGTCGAGGGCCGCTTCATAGGCCTCGAACAGCGCCTCCATGGGCTCGACGAGGGCGTCGCGCATGCGCTCGCCGAAGGCACCCAGCGCCAGCACGCCCTGGCCGGTGAGGCGATCGAGGGTGTCGCCGAGGGCCGCGACGCGGGACTCGCCGGCGTCCACCGCGCGGCGCTGGGCGCGGATCAACTGATCCTGCAGCTGCCAGTTGGCCAGGCCGTCGAGGGCGAAGGGCTCGTGGTCGAGCCGGGTGAGGTCGGGCTGCTCGAGGAACACCTTGAGCCGGGTGTGAAAGAACGCCCTGACCGGGTCGCGCAGGAAGCCGCCGAGTTGGTGAAGCGTGAGCGGCAATTCCTGCTCGAACGCCGGCAACAGGACGTCGCCCAGCGAGTCGGCGCTAACGTCCTCCGTAGCGGCTCGGGGCTGGCCATGCACCGCGCGCCACTCGTGGGCGAAGGTGAACAGTCGTTGCCGGGCCACGTCGCGCAGGGCCTGCTCGTCGTCGGCCGCGAAGTAGGCGCGGCTGAACGGCTGCAGCGGATGTTCGGTGGTCAGTTCGGCGAGCAGGCGGCGGCCAGCGGCCGGGGTATAGACGTCGTCGCCGGGGCTCGCGTCGTGGCCGACGGCACGCCAGCCGGCGGCGAGATGGTCGCGCAGCTGGCCGACCAGCACCGAGGGTGGCTTCTCGCCGTTGTCGATCACGCTGCGCCCCACCCAGCTGATGTGCAGGCCATCGCGCGCCGAGAGCAGCGCCTCGAGGAACAGGTAGCGGTCGTCCTCGCGACGCGAGCGGTCGCCGGGACGGTAGTCGCTGCCCATCAGGTCGAAGTCGAGCGGCGGGTGGCTGCGCGGGTAGTCGCCGTCGTTCATGCCCAGCAGGCAGACCCGCTTGAAGGGGATGGCGCGCATCGGCATCAGCGTGGCGAAGTTGACCGCGCCGGCCAGGAAGCGCTGCGACAGGGCGTGCTCGTCGATCTGCCCCAGCCAGTGCTCGCGGACGATCGACAGCGGCAGCTCGCGGGTCAGCCCGGCCTCGTCGGCGCTCTCCTGCCAGGCCTCCAGCGCCAGGTCGAGCTGGGCGATCATCAGGGTGTCGCGGGTGTCCTCGGCGAGGAAGAAGGCGTCCAGCAGGTCGCGCAGCCGCGTGCCCCAGGTGGCCACCGTGGCGTCCCGCGAGAGGAGGCGCCAGTGGCGCTCCAGGGCCTCGAGCAGGTCGCTCAGCGCCCCGGCGAGCCGGGCTTCCAGGCCGCCGATGTCGTCGAACGGCTCGATGTCGCGCCACGGGCCGTCGCCGGCGCTGCCCACGCTGTAGCCGAGCAGCAGCCGGCGCAGACCGAAGCGCCAGGTGTTCTGTTCCAGGCCGTCGGGCAAATCGAGGCTGCGGCGCTGGGCGGCATGCAGCCCCCAGCGGATGCCGGCGCCCTCGATCCAGCGGCGCAGGGTGGGCAGGCCGTCGTCGTCGATGCCGAAGCGCGCACGCAGCGCCGGCACTTCCAGCAGGTCGAGCAGGTCGCTCACCGACAGGCGCAGCTCGGGCAGGCGCAACAGCGTCTCCAGGGCGATCAGCAGCGGCAGGCGGTGGCGGTTGCCCTGGTCGGAGAGGGTGTAGGGGATGTGGCGCGGGTCGTCGCGCTCGAGGCGACCGAAGACGGCCTGGATGTGCGGCGCGTAGCGATCGATATCCGGCACCATGACGATGACGTCGCGCGGGCGCAGCTCGGGGTCGGCGCTGAAGGCGGCGAGCAGCTGGTCGTGAAGGATCTCGACCTCGCGCTGCGGGCTGTGGGCGACGTGGAAGACCAGCGAGTCGTCGGCTGCTGCATTCACCGCCGGCCATCTCTCGCGGGTCTCGGCGAGCGGGCGCAGCGCGCGGATGTCGTCCTGCAGCTGGTTGAGCAGGCGCTGCCCGCCGCGCGAATCGACGCACGGCTCGAACAGGTCGATGCGCAGTGCCTCGGCGGCGAACAGCGGCGCGTAGGCCTGGGCGTCGTCATGCTCGTCGAGCAGGCGCAGGTAGTCGCGGCCCTGCTTGCCCCAGGCGGCGAGCAGCGGGTGAGCGTGCAGGTGCAGGTCGGCCTCGCCGTCGCCGTCGCCGAGCACGTCGAGGCGCTCGGGCATGCCGGGCTTGCGCGACTGGCGGTAGCGGTTGGCGCGCAACAGGTCGCGGTGTTCGATGATGTCCGCCCAGTAGTGCTCGCAGGGGTTGTGAACGCAGAGCACCACCTGGCTGACCCGGGCGATCGCCGCCAGCGCCTCCAGCGCCTGCTGGGGCAGCGAGGAGATGCCGAAGACGATGACGCGGCGCGGCAGGCCGGGCGGGCGGGCCTCGGGGTCGAGCGTGGCGGCGGCGTCGAGAAAGCGCCGGTGGATCATCGCCCGGCTGGTGTCGAGGCCGTCACCGCCCGCGTGCTCCTGACGGGCCACGTCATCTCGCAGGGCGCGCCACAGGGCCGGTTGCCAGCGCAGCGATTCGTCCAGCGGGCGCGCCTCGCCGCGGGCGGTGATCAGCACGTCCTCGCCGCGGCCCCAGGCGTCCAGCCAGTCGGCGCGATAGACCTGATACTGGTCGAACAGGTCGGCGAGGCGCTCGGCGAGCTGGTGGTGCTTGCGCAGGTCGCCGTCGCCGGCGAGGAACTGCTCGAGCGGGGCGAAGGCGGGGTCTTCCAGCAGCTCCGGCAGCAGGCGCAGCAGCCGCCAGATCAGCCGCGACTTGTCGAACGGCGAGGTCGCCGGTACCGCCCGCGGGTCGGCCTCGACGTGGGTGAGCACCGCTCGGTAGGCCTGCCACAGGAAGCGCGCCGGCAGCGTCACGTCGAGGGCGGCGGCGATGCCGCTGCCACCGCGGCCGTCGCCCTCGGAGTCGGCGGCCAGCGCCAGCTTCATCCACTGGCTGATGCCGTTGCTCTGCACCAGGATCGTCTCGTTCTCCAGCGGCGACAGCGGGTGGCGCTTCATCCACTCGATGGCCACGCCGCGCAGGTCTTCCAGGCGGTTGCCGTGGATCACCATGAAACCGGGTTGCAGGGAGGAGGGCGAGTGAGCGGGCATGGCGATCCTGCGTGACTGGATAAATGAGCAGGGGGTATGGTGCCCCAGCGAGCGGCGGGAGCAAAGGGGAGGAGTACCCCGCCGGTCAACGCCGTTGCGTCAAAAAGCGCAGCAGGTCCTGCGGCTCGATGCCCAGTGTCGCGAAGGTGTTCGCCCCTTCGCCGACGATGTTGTCCGTTTCCAGCAGGATCACCTGGTCGCGGGTCAGCGGCGGGCTGGGCAGCACCGCCAGCAGTGCGCTCAGGGCGCGCCACAGGGCGAAGGGCACGGGCACCAGCGGCGGGTGCCGGCCCGCGGCGTCCAGCACGGCCTCGACCAGTTCGCGATAGCGGTGGACGCCGCGCCCGCCCAGCTCGAATATCGCGCCGGTGATGCCCCGCTCCAGGAGGCGCGCCACGGCCTCGGCGACGTCGTCGACATGCACCGGCTGCAGGCGGGTGTCGCCGCGACCGAACAGCGGCACGAGCGGCAGCCGGGCGAGCATCCGCAGGCTGCCGGCGAAGGCGTCGTCGGGGCCGAACAGCACACTGGGACGCACCACCACCGCATCGGGAAACGCCTCGCGCACCGCGCGCTCGCCGCGGGCCCGGGCGCGCACATAGGCCGAGTCGGAGCGGGTGTCGACGCCGATGCCCGAGATGTGGACGAGGCGGAGGCCAGCGTCGGCGGCCTGACGGGCGATCCGGACGGCGGCGTCGACGTGGATCGCCTCGAAACTCAGGCCGCCGCGTTCGACGTAGAGGCTGACGGCGTTGACCGCAGCGTCGGCGCCCGCGAGGGCCGCGGCCACGTCATCGCCGTTGCGCACGTCGGTACGGCGGACGGTCACCGTGCCCGGGGCATCGGGCACGGCGACCTCGCCTGCATGACGGGCGGCGACAATGACATCGCTGCCCGCGCGGGCGAGACGTTCGACGAGGCGCCGGCCGAGGAAGCCGGTACCGCCGAACACGGTGACTCGTTGGTGCGTCATCGCCTGGCCTCCCTGTTGCCGATCACCCTGCCGGGTTGCGGTTCGTCGCGGACGGTAGCCGGCCGCGGTCGAGCCATGTCGCGACCCGGTCGCGGCCGAACAGCCGGCCGCCCAGCCGATAGAGCAGGTAGAGAAAGCCCAGCGGGAAGAGCATCGTCTGGGTGATGAAGATCATCGTCAGGTCGATGACCTTGTCGGTGATCTCGTTGAAGCCGTCGACTACGCGGGTTACTGGGGTACTAACCAGATCGCCGACGCTGCCTTTGAGCCGCTCCCACCAGCTCTGCGCTTCCGATTGGCTATCCACCTGCTGGTTGGCGATCTCATCGAGCTGGGACTGGGTAGTTTCCAGCTGCTGCATGGTGGCGGTGCGCGGCGCATCGAGAAAGGCTTGGTTGGCCATGCCGCTGGCCAGTGCGACCAAAAGTAGCGTGAATCGCACGAACAGGGCGGCTAGGGCCAGCTTGAGCGCGGCCGCCTGGCCGATGCGCGTCTTCAGCGCCACCAGGCCGGCGGCGAGCAGGCAGGTGCCGCTGGCCAGGCTCTTGATCAGGGCGCTGCCGGAGATGGCCAGCAGCAGTTTCTGAAGCGCCAGCGAGCCGGTGGCGGCGAACATCACCCACGAGAAGCGTTCGATCAGGTCGTTGGCGGGGTCGAGTGCTTGCCCGATATCGACCTGAAAAAACTGGCCGTCGATGACAGTAGATTGCAGCACCGAGATCGTGGCATTCAAGCCCTTGGCGATGGCGAAGGCGGCGAAGGCCTGGTCCAGCGACTGGTCGAGCGTGGCCCGGGCGAGTTGCTGGGGGGCCGGGAGCCAGGGCAGCAGGGCCGCGAGCAGCAGCCCGGCGATGACGACGTGGCGTGGGGTCATGGCGTTGCGTGGCGTCATGAAAAGTCCCGCGATGAACGGAGGATGCCGGCATTCTCGACCATGGCCGAGTGTCTGTCAGGTCCGGGCTCGCATCGCGGGATAGCGGATCGTCAGCTGTAGATTTCCTTGTAGCGCTCGCGCAGCTGGTTCTTCTGCACCTTGCCCATGGTGTTGCGCGGCAGCTCGTCGATGAAGAACACCCGCTTGGGCTGCTTGTACTTGGCCAGCCGGCCGGCGAGCGAGGCCAGTACCTCGGCTTCCTCCAGGGTGGCACCGGGCTGGCGCACCACCACCGCGGTGACGCCTTCCCCGAAATCGGGGTGCGGCACGCCGATCACCGCCGATTCGACCACGGTGTCGAGCTCGTCGATGATCTGCTCGACCTCCTTGGGGTAGACGTTGTAGCCGCCGGAGATCACCAGGTCCTTGTCGCGGCCGACGATCTGCACGTAACCGTGCTCCTCGATGCGCGCCAGATCGCCGGTGACGAAGAAGCCGTCGTCGAGCAGCTCCTCGCGGGTCTTCTCGGGCATACGCCAGTAGCCGATGAAGACGTTGGGACCGCGCACCTCGAGCATGCCGATGTCACCGTCGGGCAGCGGCTGGTGAGTCTCGCCGTCGGTGATGCGAATCTCCACACCGGGCAGCGGACGCCCCACGGTGCCGGCGATGCGCTCGCCGTCGTAGGGGTTGGAGGTGTTCATGTTGGTCTCGGTCATGCCGTAGCGCTCGAGGATGGCATGCCCGGTGCGCTGTTCGAACTCGCGGTGGGTCTCGGCGGTCAGCGGGGCCGAGCCGGAGGTGAACAAGCGCATGTTGGCGGTCAGCTCGCGGGTCAGGCGCTCATCCTGCAGCAGCCGGGTGTAGAAGGTCGGCACGCCCATCATGGTGGTGCCCCGGGGCAGCTCGTCGATGATGGTGTCGACATCGAAGCGCGGCAGGAACAGCAGGCTGGCGCCGGCCATCAGGCAGACGTTGCAGGCCACGAACAGGCCGTGGGTGTGGAAGATCGGCAGGGCGTGGATCAGCCGGTCCGCCTCGGTGAAGCGCCAGGCCTCGACCAGCGAGGCGGCGTTGGAGCCGAGGTTGCGGTGGGTGAGCATGGCGCCCTTGGAGCGGCCGGTGGTCCCCGAGGTGTAGAGGATCGCCGCCAGGTCGTTGTCGTCGCGGGGCTCGATGGCGTCGAAGGGGGTGGCCTTCTCGAAGGCCTCCATCAGCGTGCCGTTGCGTCCGGTGCCCAGCGAGGCGACCTGCGGGCAGCCGGTCTCCCCGGCGACGCGGCGGGCATTGTCGAGATCGGAGGGGCGGCAGACGAACAGTGCCGGCTCGGCGTCGCCCAGGAAGTAGCGGATCTCCTCGGGGGTATAGCCGGTGTTCAGCGGCAGGTAGACGCCGCCCATGCGCAGGCAGGCCAGATACAGCAGCAGTGTTTCCGGGCTCTTGTCGACCTGCACCGCGACCCGGTCGCCGGGCGCGACGCCCAGCTCGCGAAGGGCGCCGGCCAGTCGGGCGGTCGTGTCGAGCGCCTCGCGGTAAGTGTAGCCGTGGCCCTCGCGGGTTGTGACGAAGTCGGCGTCCCCGCGGGCCTGCATGCGCTCGGCGAAGGTGGCGAAGAGATTGTGGTTCATTTTTCGTTGTCTCCCTTGAGCAGTTTGCGGGCACGCCGGTTGAGGTCACGCACGGCGGAGGAGCAGGCGATCGTGCCGTCGGTGGTGTATTGCTCGTGATTGCGTTCGATGTCGTCGATGACGTAGAGGTAATTGACCATCAGTCCGGCGGCCTGCTTGAGCCCCTTGTTCGAGGTGTCGCCCAGCCAGTTGATGCGGTGCAGTTCGGCGCCGTTGCCGAGGTGGAAGCGGGCTACCGGGTTGAGCGGCAGGCCGTGGCGGTTCTTCTCGCGGACCAGGTAGTGGGCGGCCAGCGGGCGAATGACGTCGCGCAGGGCCGCGGCGCGCTCGGGGTCGGTGTGCCAGTGGTCGTCGTCGAGCTGGGCCAGGGTCTCGCGGGCCTCGTCGTCGAGCGGCGAGGCTTCGCCGCGCTGGGTGCTGTCCAGCCACTGGCGGAAGCCGGGGACCGGCGAGAGCGTGACGAAGTTGCGCAGGTTGGGCAGCTCCTGCTTGAGCTCCTGTACCACCTGCTTGATCAGGAAGTTGCCGAAGGAGATGCCGCGCAGCCCGGTCTGGCAGTTGCTGATGCCGAAGAAGGCGGCGGTGTCGGCGCCTTCGGGCTCGCCGATGTCGTGGTGGTTGCTGTCGAGGATCGGCTGGATCTGGTCCGGCAGGCCCTTGTGCAGGGCGACCTCGACGAAGATCAGCGGCTCGTCGCCGATCGCCGGGTGGAAGAAGGCGAAGCAGCGCCGGTCGCGGGCGTCGAGGCGCCGGCGCAGGTCGTTCCAGTCGTGGATCTCGTGGACCGCCTCGTAGCGGATGATGCGCTCGAGGATCGCCGCGGGGGTGTTCCAGTCGATGCGCCGGAGCACCAGGAAGCCGCGGTTGAACCAGGAGGCGAACAGGTGCTTGAAGTCGGCGTCCAGGGCGTTCAGCGGCGAGGCCTTGTCGAGCCGGGCGAGCAGGTCCTCGCGCATGCGAACCAGTTCGTGGGTGCCGCCGCTGGTCAGGTTGAGCCGGCGCAGCAGTTCCTGGCGGCTGGGTTCGCAGGTGTCGAACAGGGTCTGCAGGTCGCGCTCGTCGCGGGATTCCCGATAGGCGGCGTAGGCCTGGTCGACCCGCTCGGGGTCGGCCGAGAAGTCGTGGGTCAGGCGCTCGAAGAAGCGCGCCTTCTCGTCGCCATCGAGGCGGGCGTAGAGCTCCAGGGCGCGGCTGGCCAGGGTGATGCTCGAGGCTTCGCCGTCGCTGTCGAGCAGGGCCCGGCAGGCGGCGAGCACGTGCGAGTGGTCGACGGGCGTGTCGCTGCCGCTGCGCCGCCGGCGCAGGGCGTCGCGCCGGGTGATGGTGCTGAACATGTCCTGCAGGAAGCTGGTGTTCATGGTCGCTCGTCCTCCGGGGCGGTTCTCAGCCAAGGATCAGGTCGGGAAGCCAGGTGGCGATCCCGGGGAAGAAGCACAGCAGCACGATGCCCAGCACCATGCACAGGGCGTAGGGCAGGCTGCCCAGCAGGATGTCCTTGAGGGCGATGTCCGGGGCAATGCCATTGATGATGAACAGGTTCAGCCCCACCGGCGGCGTGATCAGGCCGATCTCCAGGTTGATGGTGAGAATCACCGCGAACCAGTACGGATCGAAGTGGGCCGAGAGGATGATCGGCATCAGGATCGGCGCGGTCATCACGATCACCGCCACCGGCGGCAGGAAGAAGCCGGCCACCAGCAGGAACAGGTTGATCACGCCCATCAGCACCCAGCGGTTGACCTCCAGATCGGCGATGCCGCCGGCGACGGTCTGGGTGATGTACAGCGAGGACAGCGCGTAGGCGAATATCTCCGCCGCGGCGATGATCAGCATGATCATCACGCTCTCGCGCAGGGCATCGCGCAGGATGATCTTCAGGGGTCTGACCTGCCACATGCGGTAGACGATGATCGCCAGGGCCAGGCACAGGAAGGCGCCGGCGCCGGCGGCTTCGGAGGGCGTGGCCAGACCGCCGTAGAGCGCGAACAGGATGCCCGAGACCACGGCCAGGAAGGGCAGCACGCGCACCAGCGCCTTGAGGTTGCCCTCGACGTTCTGCTTGACGGCACTGGCGGCGTCGGCGACCGGGTTCTGGTAGCCGCCGGCCAGCTTGCAGGCGATCAGCGTCCAGATCATGAACAGCCCGGCGAGCATCAGCCCGGGGAGGGCGCCGGCGATGAACAGGCGGCCGATCGAGGTCTCGGTGGCGATGCCGTAGACGATCATGGTCACCGAGGGCGGGATGAGGATGCCCAGGGTGCCGCCGGCGGCGATGCAGCCGGCGGCGACGCCGTCCGGGTAGCCGCGCTTGCGCATCTCGGGAATGCCCAGCTTGCCGATGGCCGCGCTGGTGGCCGGCGACGAGCCGGAGAGCGCGGCGAAGATCGAGCAGGCGCCGATGTTGGAGATCGCCAGGCCGCCGGGCACGCGGCCCAGCCACAGGTCCAGCGAGCGGTACAGGTCGCGGCCGGTGGGGGAGGAGGCGACCGCCGCGCCCATGAGGATGAACATGGGGATGGCCACGAAACCGAACGAGGCGATGCTGTCGTAGAAGGTCTCGCCGAAGTAGGTGAGTTCGCTCATGCCGCTGCTCAGCACCAGGGCGGTCAGCGAGACGCCGCCGAGCGCAAAGGCGATAGGGGTGCCGATGGCCATCAGGGCGAACAGGGCAACGATCACCAGAATGCCGCTAGTCACTGGATCCATTGTCGGAATCTCCACGCAGAATGTTCGCCACGTATTGCAGCGCAAGCAGGGTGCTGCCGATGGCAAGGGGCAGCAGCGAAGGCCATAGCGGCGGGTTCCAGACCGTGCCGGTGGTCCAGCCCATCGAGTAGGCCTCGATGAAGTAGTGCCAGGCGCCATAGGTCAGCGCCGTGCAGAAGGCCAGGCCGATCAGCGAGGCGATGAACTGCATTATCTTGCGGGCGCGGCCGCCCAGCGCGTCGGGCAGCACCGTCACCGCGACGTGGCCGCCGGTCATCAGCACGTAGGGCGCGCCCAGCAGCATGGCGCCGGTAATGGCGGAGATGGTGAACTCGGTCTGCCAGGTGGTGTTGTGGCCGAGTATCGCGCGCACGAAGATCATGTGGCAGACCACCAGTACGCCGGTGACCAGCAGGGCGCCGGCGAGGATGGCGGTGGCCGCCGAGAGGGCGTCCATCAGCCGGATGTAGCCGCCGACGAGTCCGCGATGCGGCCGAGCCGCACGGGTGTGTTCCGTTTCCATAGCGCACCCCGGCGTCGATGAGGAGGCTGCCTCGGACGAGGCAGCCGGGTCGGTGATGGCGCGGCCGGGGGCCGCGCGCTGGATCGAGACGGTCATGGCGCGATCGCCTCAGTCGACGGCCAGGGCGGCGTCGATCAGGGCCTGACCATTGGGCACCTTCTCGGCGAAGGTCTTGTAGGAGCTCTTCTTGGCCACGTCCAGCCAGGCCTGGTAGTCCTCGGGCGACATGGTCACCACCTTGACGCCGTTTTCCTTGTAGACATCGACGAGTTTCTTATCCAGCTCGGCGGCCTGGTCGGCGAAGTAGGATTCCGCCTTGTTGCCGGCCTCGGTCAGGGCCTTCTGCTGGGCGTCGGTGAGCTTCTCCCAGCTCTGCTCGGAGACCAGGATCGGCTCGTACATGAACCACAGGGCGTTCTTGCCCGGCGCGGTCAGGCAGGTCGACTGCTCGTAGATGCGGTAGGACACCAGCGACCCCGAGGAGGTGTTGGCGCCGTCGAGCACGCCGGTCTGCATCGCGGTGTAGATTTCCGAGGAGGGCATCGAGGTGATCGAGGCGCCGGCGGTGGCCAGCATCTCGTCGAAGGCCGGCCCGGCGGCGCGCATCGCCTGGCCCTTGACGCTGTCCGGCGAGGTGATGCAGCGCATGTCGGACACGAAGCCGCCGGCCAGCCAGGCATCCGAGATTACCCGGGCGCCGGCGTCGTTGATGACCTTCTTGATCATGTCCATGAACTTGGAGTCGTTGAGCCGCTGGGCGCGCTCGTGACTGCGCACCAGGCCGGGCATCAGCGTGGCGGAAAATTCCGGGTGGCGGCCGCTGGCGTAGTCGAGCGGCAGGGCGGTCATGTCCAGGCGGCCGCGAACCAGGGCCGGCCACTGCTCCTTGGCGCCGAACAGCGATTCGGCCGGGTAGACCTGAACCTTGAGGTCGACGTCGGCCTTGGCCACCTCGTCGGCGATCATCTGCACCATCTTGTCGCGGACGTCTCCCTTGGGGAACTGGTGCGAGGCACGCAGCACGGTCTCCGCCGAGGCGACGCCGCTCATGGCGACACTGAGGCCGAGGGAGGCGAGAGCGAACTTGAGAGAGGTTTTCATGGCGTCTCCGTTGCGTTTGTTGTTGTGTAATATTTATCAGCAATGCTGATGTATACTTTAATAGGCCTTGGGAGATACCAGTGTCAAACCGGGGGTGGTTAGACCTTGGTGGCAATGCCCGGCGGGCCCGGCACGGCATGAGCGGCAGAGGGGGCGAATCGGTGAACGGCGACAAGCGATCGAATGCCCAGCGACTCAAGGAGTCCCTGGAGAACGACATCATCAACGGACGTCTGGCGCCGGGGGAGCGGCTCGACCCCGAGGCGCTGGGCAAGCTCTATCAGGTCTCGCGCACGCCGGTGCGCGAGGCGATCCAGCAGCTGGTGGCCAGCGGCCTGGTCACGGTGTCGCCCAAGAAGGGCACCTTCGTCGCCAAGGTGGGCATCGAGCAGCTGATCGAGATGTTCGAGGTGATGGCCGAACTGGAAGGGATGTGCGGTCGTCTGGCGGCGCGGCGCATCACCCCGGCCGAGCTCGCGGTGCTGCACGCGGCGATCGAGCGCTGCGAGGCGGCCGCCCGCACCGGCAATTCCGACGAGTACTACTACGAGAACGAGGCCTTTCATCACGGCATCTACGCGGCCAGCCACAACGGCTTCCTGGCCCGCGAGGCGCATCAGCTCAAGCAGCGCCTCAAGCCCTACCGGCGCCTGCAGCTGCAGGTGCGCCACCGGCTGGCGACCTCGCTGGCCGAGCATCGCGAGATCGTCGCCGCGATCGAGGCCGGGGACGCCGAACGGGCCGAGCAGACGCTGCGCAAGCACGTGCTGATCCAGGGCGAGCGCTTCAGCGACTTCGTGGCCAGCGTCAGGGCGCTGGAGGCCGGTTGAGGGTTTCTTGCCTCGTCTCCACCTTGTCTCGACGATGACCCGCACCGATATAGTTGACTAGTTCACTATGGTTTATGGTGACGGCATCACCGGGTTTGTACGAAAAGTCGGCGAGCGCAGGCAGTTTTCGTACAAAACCTGGCCAGTCATCGACGGGAGTATCCCCATGTTTTCCCCCTTCACGCTGCGTTATGCGCGCCTGCCGGCACATTTCTTCGCGCGCTTCGACCCCGTGCCGGTCGAGGCACCGCACCTGATCGCCTTCAACCGGCCGCTGGCCGAGGAGCTGGGTTTCGATCTCGCGGCTTTCGACGAGCGCCAGGCGACCGAGTGGTTCTCCGGCAATGTGGTGCCGCCCGGTGCCGAACCGCTGGCCCAGGCCTACGCCGGCCACCAGTTCGGCAACTTCGTGCCCAGCCTGGGCGATGGCCGTGCGGTGTTGCTCGGCGAGGTGACCGATCGTCACGGCCGGCTGCGCGACGTGCAGCTCAAGGGTGCCGGACGCACGCCGTTCTCCCGCGGTGGCGACGGTCGGGCGCCGCTGGGTCCGGTGCTGCGCGAGTATCTGGTCAGCGAGGCGATGCATGCGCTGGGCGTTCCCACCACCCGCTCGCTGGCCGCGGTGGCCAGCGGCGAGCGGGTCTTTCGCCGTATCCCCGAGCCCGGTGGCGTGCTGACCCGCGTGGCCGACAGTCACCTGCGGGTGGGCACCTTCCAGTACTTCGCCGCCCGGGGCGACATCGATGCCCTGCGCACCCTGGCCGACGAGGCGATCGCCAGACACTATCCCCATCTGGACGAAGAGCCGCCTGAAACGCGCTATCTGGACCTCTTCGAGGCCGTCCAGCAGCGCCAGGCGGCCCTGGTGGCGCGCTGGATGGGTGTGGGGTTCATCCATGGCGTGATGAATACCGACAATACCTCGGTCGCCGGCGAGACCATCGACTACGGCCCCTGCGCCTTCATGGAGGCCTACGACCCGCGCACCGTGTTCAGCTCCATCGACGAGCGCGGGCGTTACGCCTACGGCAATCAGCCGGGTGTCGTGCAGTGGAATCTGGCGCGTTTCGCCGAGGCCCTGCTGCCATTGATCGACGACGATCGCCAGCGCGGCATCGAGCGCGCGACCCGGGTTCTCGAGGCCTGCCCCGGCCAGTACGATGCCGAATGGCTGGCGGTGATGCGTGCCAAACTGGGCCTGGCGCGCGAGGAGGAGGGGGATTTCGAGCTTGCCGAGTCGCTGCTCGAGGCGCTGCATGCCGGCGGTGCCGACTTCACCCTGAGCTTCCGCCAGCTGGCCGATGTCGCCGAATCCGCCGAGGCTCGCCCGGCCCTGTTCGAACTGACCGAGCGTCGCGAGCCCCTCGAGGCCTGGCTGGAGCGCTGGCAGGCTCGGCTGGCAAGAGAGGACGCCGACGGGGCCGCCATCGCCTCGCGTATGCGCACGGTCAATCCGCTCTACATTCCCCGCAATCACCGGGTCGAGGAGGCGCTGGCCGCCGCCTACGAAGGCGATTTCGCGCCCTTCGAGACCCTGCGCGAGGTCCTCGCCCGGCCCTTCGAGGCGCAGCCCGGTCGCGAAGTGTACACACTGCCGGCGGCGCCGAGCGAGCGGGTGTTTCGTACCTTCTGCGGTACCTGATCTGCGGCACCTGAGAAGCTCCGCCTATTGTCCGGGGAATCCTCGTGTGGCTAATCTTGAGGGGATAAGTCGCCGCGTCTGTCCGGGCCAACCCGCGGCACCGCGCGAAGAACAACCACAATCGGCGAGCCGGCCGCTGCCGCGCTCGCTCCGTCAGGAGCCGCCAACATGCCCGTTCGTGAAATCGCGCTGTATATCGATGGTCAGTCCGTGCCCTCGCAGTCCGGCGAGTGGCGCGAGGTGCTCAATCCGGCGACCCAGGAAGTGGTCGCCCGGGTGCCGTTCGCCACGCTCGAGGAGGTCGATCGCGCGGTGGCCAGCGCACGGGAGGCCTTCACCACCTGGCGCAAGGTGCCGCTGGCCCGGCGCATGCGCATCATGCTCGCCTTCCAGGCGCTGATTCGCGAGCATACCGCGGAACTCGCCGCACTGATCACCGAGGAGCACGGCAAGACGCTGCCCGATGCCAAGGGCGAGGTGGGGCGCGGGCTGGAGGTGGTCGAGCATGCCTGCTCGATCACCAGCCTGCAGCTCGGCGAGATCGCCGAGAACGTCGCCAGCGACGTCAACGTCTATTCGTTGCACCAGCCGCTGGGCGTGGGCGCCGGCATCACGGCGTTCAACTTCCCGATCATGCTGCCGTGCTTCATGTTCCCGCTGGCCATCGCCACCGGCAACACCTTCGTGCTCAAGCCCTCCGAGCAGGACCCGTCGTCGACCATGCGCCTGGTCGAGCTGGCCCACGAGGCCGGGGTGCCGCCCGGGGTGCTCAACGTGGTGCACGGCGGGCCCGAGGTCGCCAACCGGCTGTGCGACCATCCGGACATCAAGGCGCTGTCGTTCATCGGCTCGACCCGGGTCGGCACGCACATCTACGAGCGCGCCGGGGCCGCCGGCAAGCGCGTGCAGTCGATGATGGGCGCCAAGAACCATTGCGTGGTGATGCCCGACGCCAACCGCAGCCAGGCGATCAACAACGTGCTGGGCTCGGCCTTCGGCGCCGCCGGCCAGCGCTGCATGGCCAATTCGGTGCTGGTGCTGGTCGGCGAGGCCCGCGACTGGCTCGACGAGATCGTCGAGCGCGCCGGGCAGCTCAAGGTCGGGCCCGGTACCCAGGAGGACGCCGATCTGGGGCCGCTGGTCTCGCCGGCGGCGCGGGAGCGGGTGCTCGGCCTGATCGGCCAGGGCGAGGCCGAGGGCGCGACGCTGCGTCTCGACGGCCGCGGCCTGACGGTCGACGGCTATCCCGACGGCAACTTCGTCGGCCCGACGATCTTCAGCGACGTCTCCGCCGAGATGACCATCTATCGCGAGGAGGTCTTCGGCCCGGTGCTGTGCGTGGTGAGCGTCGAGACCCTCGATGACGCCATCGCCTTCATCAACGCCAACCCCAACGGCAACGGCACGGCGATCTTCACCAATTCCGGCTGGGTGGCGCGGCGCTTCGAGGCCGACATTGACGTGGGGCAGGTGGGTATCAACGTGCCGATCCCGGTGCCGGTGGCCTACTTCAGCTTTACCGGCTCGCGGGCCTCGAAGCTCGGCGACCTGGGGCCCAACGGCAAGCAGGCGATCCAGTTCTGGACCCAGACCAAGACCGTCACCGCGCGCTGGTTCGAGCCGGAGAACATCTCCAGCGGCGTCAACAGCACGATCTCGATGGGCTGACGGCCGGGCCCGCCGCGCGATGCGGCGGGCCCGATGCCGGATCAGCGGCGCGTGGTGGCGATCCCGCAGCGCTCGAGCAGCTGGATCATCGGCTCCAGCTGGCTTTCGTGCAGGACCAGCAGGGTGGCGACGTCCGGGTCCGCGTCCCGCGGCAGGATCACCGCGAACTCCCCTTCCTCGAGATGGAACT
Source organism: Modicisalibacter sp. 'Wilcox' (assembly GCF_010993675.1). Classification (NCBI taxonomy): domain Bacteria; kingdom Pseudomonadati; phylum Pseudomonadota; class Gammaproteobacteria; order Oceanospirillales; family Halomonadaceae; genus Modicisalibacter; species Modicisalibacter sp. 'Wilcox'. The sequence continues at coordinate 304,300 of NZ_WNXF01000001.1, read as the reverse complement.
CGTGAATCTCGCGTTCACCCTGCGGGGTGAGGCAGTACGTCGAGCGGTAGTCATCGTCCTCGCCGTAGGTCAGGCGGTTGTAGACCTTGAACAGGGTGTACAGGTAAAGGCCCTGCGTGAAGGCCGGCCAGCGAGCGGGGCTGTGCCGCGTGGCGTCGTCGATCGGCTGGCCGGCGGCCTCGGCGCGGCGAATGGCGTCTTCCAGGGGCTCGGCCAGCAGCGAGGCGCTGTCGCAGGGTGACGGTCGGCCTTCGGCCCGGGCCGAGGTGTAGGCGGCGAGCACCTGGCGCATGTCGTCCAGGCAGGTCAGGGCGTGGTCGCTGTGCTGCAGGTGGCGCGGGTCGAAGTCGCCGTTTTCCCAGCCGTGCACGACGCGAAGCCGCAGGCTGTCCGTCTCCAGGGCGGGGGCCAGCAGGGCCTGCAGGGCACGCGGCAGGTGGCTCCAGCGGTCCGGAATGTCGTTGCCGAAGGCCTGGTAGGGATCATCGAAGAGTCGGTGCAGGCGGCCCGGCACGTGTTCCTGGGCTTCGTGGTATGGCATGGGGATCTCGGGTCTGATCGTTGTCTGGTGTTCTGGTAGAGTGAGATCGCTTCACGACCCTGAGACGGCGGGTTGCCGTCGGCAGGGATCGAATGCAGGACGGATAATCGTGTCTATCGACCGATATCCGCAAAACTTTAATCATCCCGACATTCAACGTCGCCAGGGGAGCCCCGTCCGCTCGGGGCTGAGAGTGTGCCGGCCGCGGCGCAGACCCTGGAACCTGATCCGGTCAATACCGGCGGAGGAAGCGCGACATGTATCTTGCCACCCTGGCCGTGCTGGGCGCGGCCCTGTTGCTGTTTGCCATTCTGGGACTGCGCGCCGGTCGCGCCGATTCGCCCCTCGACGATTACGTGACGGCGCGCAATTCCCAGCGCGGCACCACGCTGGGCCTGTCCTTCCTGGCGTCCGGCATGGGCGCCTGGATTCTCTTCGCGCCGCCGGAAGTCGGGGCCTTCGTCGGCCCGGTGGCCCTGGCCGGCTATGCCATCGGCTCGGCGCTGCCGTTCATCGTGCTGGCGCTGTGCGGGCCGGCGATCCGCCGCCGGCTGCCGACGGGACGCAGCATCGGCGAGTTTGCCGCCGAGCGTTTCGGTACCGGCATGCGCCGCTATGTGGCGTTGCTGTCGGTGCTCTACATGGCCTGCTTCCTGGCCGCCGAACTGAGTGCCATCGGCGGCATCACCGCGCTGCTCTCGCCGCTGGCGGGCAGCGTGGCGATCGTGGCCGTGGCGCTGACCACGCTGGCCTACACCGCCTGGGGCGGCCTGCGGGCCAGCCTGGTCACCGACCGCTGGCAGGCGTTGCTGCTGGGCGTGCTGCTGGTGCTGGTGGCGGGCGCGGTGCTGGGTGATCTGCCCGCGCTGCCGGCCGGCGCCGCCATGCCGAGCGTGCCGGCCGGCGAGGCGCTGAACGTGGCCGTGACCCTGGTCATCGCGGTGACGGCGGCCAACCTCTTCCACCAGGGCTACTGGCAGCGGGTCTGGGCGGCCCGCGACGGTGCCGCGCTGGGGCGTGGCGCGGTGCTGGGCGGCGTCACCACCGTGCTGGTCGTGGCGGTCGTCGGCGGGCTGGGCATCCTGGCGGCGATGAGCGGCGCCGACCTCGGCGAGCCGCCGATGCCCTTCTTTGCGCTGCTTGGTGCGGCGCCGGCCTGGCTGACCCTGCTGGTGCTGGTGCTGGCGGTGACGCTGGTGGCCTCGAGCGTCGACACCCTGCAGAACGGCATCGCCTCGCTGCTGGTCGGCGAGGGAGAGGCCCTGAGTCGCCACGGTGTCTCGCTGGCCGCGGCGCGCTGGCTCACCCTGGCGCTGATGGTGCCGGCGGTGCTGGTGGCCCTGCAGGGCTATTCGGTGCTGCGACTGTTCCTGATCGCCGATCTGCTGTGTGCCACGGCAGTGGTGCCGGTGCTGATGGGGCTGTGGGCGCGGATGAGTGCCCCGGCCGCCGCCGCCGGCGCAGTGGCCGGCCTGGTCGGCGCCATCCTGCCGGACTGGATCGCCCGGGGCAGCCTGGGTGACGCGTTGCTGGCGGCGAGCTTCCCGGGCGGCGAAACCACGCTCGCGCCGTTCGCCGGGGCTCTGGTCGCTTCCAGCGCGGTGGCGCTGCTGGTGGCGCTGGCGCGCCCGCACCCGGCCTGGCAGGCGGGATAGCCCAGCCGGGGAACTCCGCGACAACATAGCCATCGTCGCGGATTTGCGTCCTCTCCGGTCCGCTTCCAGACTGAGGCGCTATGTTGAAATGACATCGAGCAGCCGTGGAGAGGACCGATGAGCGATCAGAACACCACCCCGGACCCGCGTCGCCGTTACTCCGGCCCGGTCGTCGACGGGCCGGGAAAGGCCGCCAGCCGCGCCATGCTGCGGGCGGTGGGCTTTTCCGACGAGGACTTCACCCGCCCGCAGGTGGGCATCGCCTCGACCTGGAGCCAGGTGACGCCGTGCAACAGCCACATCGGCGGCCTGGCCGACGAGGCGCGGGCCGGTGCCGACGCGGCGGGCGGCAAGGGGGTGATCTTCAACACCATCACCATCTCGGACGGCATCGCCAACGGCACCGAGGGCATGAAGTACTCGCTGGTCTCGCGCGAGATCATCGCCGACTCGATCGAGGCGGTGGCGGGTTGCGAGGGCTTCGACGGCGTGGTGGCGATCGGTGGCTGCGACAAGAACATGCCGGGCTGCCTGATCGGCCTGGCGCGCCTCGACCGGCCCGGGGTGTTCGTCTACGGCGGCACCATCCTGCCGGGCGAGAACCACACCGACATCGTCTCGGTGTTCGAGGCGATGGGCGCGCATTCCCGCGGTGACATCGACCGCATCGAACTCAAGCAGATCGAGGAGACGGCGATTCCCGGGCCGGGGTCCTGCGGCGGCATGTACACCGCCAACACCATGGCCTCGGCGATCGAGGCGCTGGGCATGAGTCTGCCGGGCAGTTCGGCGCAGAACGCCGTCTCGCAGACCAAGCGCGACGACAGCCGCGCCGCCGGCGCCGCGGTGCTCGAGCTGCTCGAGCGCGACATCAAGCCCAGCGACATCATGACCCGCGAGGCCTTCGAGAACGCCATCACCCTGGTCATCGCCCTGGGCGGCTCGACCAACGCGGTACTGCACCTGGTCGCCATGGCCAGCGCGATCGGCGCCGAGGTGACGCTCGACGACTTCACGCGCCTCGGTCGGCGCGTCCCGGTGCTCGCCGACCTGCGGCCGAGCGGCCACTACATGATGAGCGAGCTGGTGGCGATCGGCGGCATCCAGCCGCTGATGAAGACGCTGCTCGACGCCGGTCTGCTGCATGGCGACTGTCTGACCGTGACCGGGCGCACGTTGGCCGAGAACCTGGCCGACGTCGCGCCCTATCCGAGCGATCAGCGGATCATCCAGCCGCTCGATGCCCCGCTCAAGGCGCAGAGCCACCTGCGCATCCTGCGCGGCAACCTGGCCCCGGAAGGCGCGGTGGCCAAGATCACCGGCAAGGAGGGCACGCGCTTTACCGGCCGCGCCCGGGTGTTCGGTTCCGAGGAGGAGGCCCAGGCGCGCATCAACGACGGCAGCGTGGTCGCCGGCGACGTGGTGGTGATCCGCTACGAGGGGCCGCGCGGCGGACCGGGGATGCGCGAGATGCTCACCCCGACCTCGGCGATCATGGGGCGCGGTCTGGGTGACTCGGTGGCGCTGATCACCGACGGGCGTTTCTCCGGCGGCAGTCACGGCTTCGTGGTCGGCCACGTCACGCCCGAGGCGTTCAACGGCGGGCCGATTGCGCTGGTCGAGGACGGCGACGAGATCACCATCGACGCCGAGGCCGACACCATCGATGTCGCCCTGAGCTCCGAGGAGCTCGAGCGGCGTCGCGCCGCCTGGCACCAGCCGGCACCGCGCTATCGCCGCGGCGTGCTGGCCAAGTACGCGCGCACGGTGAGTTCGGCCTCGCTGGGGGCGGTGACCGACCTGCCCGAGTGACGTGTGCCCGGCTCGGCCGTCGTGAGGGATACACACGGGCGGCCGGACCGGCGAGGAGCTGGCTGCTACACGAGAGGCGTTTGACGTCTAGGGTGGCGTGGGCTGCAGGGGGTCGTCGATGTCCTCGGCGACGGCCGGCATGCTGTCGCGGATGGCCTTGAGCTCCTCGGCGGAGAAGTGCTCCAGGCGACCGGCCAGCAGGTCGCTGATGCGCTGGCTGGGAACACCGGCGCGTCGGGCGATTTCCCGATTGCCGAGTTCGGAGAGGGCGATGCGGCGGGTGACGACACGCATCAGTCGGGTGCGACGTTCCATGTCTCTGACATCGAAGTCGCGCTGTCGAGTGGCTGACTGTGCCGGTCTGACACAGTCGCTACGTCTTCGTACCGCGTCCATGGGGCTCCGTTATATGACAATTGGACGCCATCAGGATGCGCAATTTTTTCGCGCTAGGCCAGAGGGACGAGAGACTTTTCCTTGACCGTCGTCAACGCGGAATCGACGCTGCACATCGCTCATTCCGGCGCCGGGGTCGGGCGGACCAGGATCTCGTTGACATCGACATGCTCCGGCTGGCTCACCGCGTACATCACGGCATTGGCGATGTCGCGATCCTTCAGGGCCGTCTCGGGCGGCTGGTCGAAGAACGGCGTGTCGACCATGCCGGGCTCGATCAGCGTGACGCGGATGCCGCTGCCGCGCAGTTCCTCGCGCAGGTTGTAGCCGATGCCGGTCACGGCCCACTTGCTGGCGCTGTACATCGAGCCGGGGATGGTGGTCCGGCCGGCGGCGGAGCCGGTGAGCAGGATATGCCCCTGGCTGCGTCGAAGGGCCGGCAGGGCCGCCTGGATCGTCAGCCCCACCCCGTAGACGTTGGTCATCAGCATGTCGCGCCACACGTGGTGGTCGGCGCTGCTGAAGCCGCCGGGAGAGCCGCCCATGCCGGCGTTGGCGAAGACCACGTCGATGCGCCCGAAGCGCTCGAGGGTCTGGTCGATCATGGCCTGCTGCGCGTCCATGTCGGTAACGTCGCAGGTCAGGGCCAGGGCCTTTTCCGGGCCGAACTCCTGGACCAGGGACTCGAGCCTGTCCGTCGAGCGGGCGGCCAGCGCCAGCTGGTAGCCCTGGTGATGGGCGGCTCGGGCGGTGGCGGCGCCGATGCCGCTGGAGGCGCCGGTGATCAGGAATACGCGATCGTTCATCGTCATCTCCTTGCTCCGGTGATTGCCTGCTGTCGGTGAGCGGCGCGCGGGCACGTCCTTGCGTGCCCGCGCGACAGAGGCCGGCTACAGCACGCGGTCGGTGCGCAGTACGCTGGCCTCGCTGTCGTCCAGCGAATCCTCCTCGCCGTAGCGCGAGGCACCGGAGCGCAGCGTGGTCCGCAGGTTGAGGTGAGCGGCCTCGGTCTCGGCGGGCAGCAGGTGCTCGACAGCGGCCTTCTCGTCGACCAGTTCCTTCTCGGTGGTCTCGATGCGCTTGCGGCCGGCCTCGTCGATCGGCAGACCCTGGACGATCTCGTAGCGGCCGTAGCGGCAGCGCACCGGGAAGGAGAAGACGATCCCCTTGGTCACGCCGTAGCTGCCGTCGGACACCACGCACATGCTGACGAAGTCGTCATCGGGGGTGCCGAAATACCAGTCGCGCATGTGGTCGATGGCCCCCTGCGCGGCCGAGGCGGCGCTGGACTGGCCGCGGGCGGCGATGATCTCGGCGCCGCGCTTCTGGACGCGCGGGATGTACTCCTCGTCCACCCACTTGGGATCCAGCTCCGGCCAGATGGGCGCGCCCATGGCCGTGGCGTGATGCAGGTCCGGATACTGGGTGGCGCTGTGGTTGCCCCAGATGGCCACCTTCTTGACGTCGCTGGCGTTGCAACCGAAGCGGTTGGCGATCATGCCCTGGGCGCGGTTGTGGTCGAGCCGGCTCATCGCCGTGAACTGGGAGGGTGACAGGTCCGGAGCGTTGCGGCTGGCGATCAGGGCGTTGGTGTTGGCCGGGTTGCCGACCACCAGCACCTTGACGTCGGGGTTGGCGTAGTCGTTGAGGGCGCGCCCCTGGGCACTGAAAATCTCGGCGTTGGCGGACAGCAGGTCGGCGCGCTCCATGCCGGGGCCACGCGGCTTGGCACCGACCAGGAAGGCGAAATGCACATTGCGGAAACCGTCCTGAACGTTGTCGTGCAGGCGCACGTTGTGCAGCAGCGGGAAGGCGCAGTCCTCAAGTTCCATCGCCATGCCGCGCAGTGCTTCCATGGCCTCGGGACGCTCGATCAACTGCAGGATCAGCGGCTGGTCGGGACCGAAAACCTCGCCCGCGGCAAGACGGAAAAGCAGGGAGTTGCTGATGCTACCGGCGGCACCGGTGACGGCAATGCGAAACGGACGCTTCATGTCGGACTTCCCCAGGCTCGTTGAACGGTAATGCCGGCCGTGATGCCCCTCCTGTGATGCCGGAGAAGCCCCGGCCGGACGATGAACACAAGTTTCCGTCAGTCGTCATGACGACTGATTCCTCCGCAAGCATAGCAGGACTGATGAAAATTCCGCTTCGACCTTCATCGATGTTCCGTGCGATCCGTGCGGTCTCTTTGCCGTTCGGAGTCTTGCGTAATGCGACGAGACAGTATTCGCTTGGTGGAAAAAACGTTTCATGCTTGAGCATGAAAGACAGGCATGATGGCAGCGGGAATGAGCGTTTTGCGTCTCGCACGAACGTCGCAGGGAACAGGAGCCGAATTTGACAGGCTGGCTGAGCAGGTCGGGTGGCAAACGCGAGGATCCGGCGGATCAGTGGATACGCGATGAGCAGGTGGCTCTGCTGTATCAGGGGCTGTGGCAGCCGTGCCTGGTGAGCGTGGTGGTTGCCGCGCTGCTGACGGTAGTTCTGTGGCCGGTGGTTGCCCATGGGGCCTTGCTGGCGTGGCTGCTGGTGATGGCGCTGGTGTCGGCGGTGCGCTGCGGGTTCGGCGTGCATTTCCGTCGTCTGACGAAGGACGCCCGGCGGCGCCCCCGCTGGCGTTGCCTGGCCCTGGGCGGTGCGCTGCTGACCGGCTGCACCTGGGGCGCGGCGGTGATCTGGCTGTTTCCGCACGACCCGGCGTACCAGCCGGCGCTGGTGCTGACCGTCGCCGGGGTGAGCGCGGGGGCCGTGACGACCCTGTCGCCGCTGTGGGCGGCGGCGATCGTCTGCCTGGTGCCGGTCGCGCTGCCGATGATGTTCCAGTACGCGCGGATGGACACGCCGCTGGCGTCGAAGCTGGCCCTGATGGTCGGGGTGTTCCTGCTGTTCGTGATCGGCGCCAGCCAGCGCTGGAGCAGCGTGCTGCGCGAGAAGCTGCGCCTCGAGGCGGAGCGCCAGCGCCGCGAACGCGACCTGCGGGAAAGCGAGGCCCGCTACCGGGCGATCTTCCGGGCCTCGCCCCTGGGGGTCTTTCATTTCGATACCCGGGGGCGGATTCTCGACTGCAACGACCGCTTCGTGGATCTCATCGGCACGACCCGCGCCGGGCTGATCGGGCTCGACCTGCCCGCCACCCTGCGGGACACGCGGGTACAGCGTGCGCTGACGCAGGCGCTGACCGAGGGCCAGGGGCACTTCGAGGGCGACTACACGGCGGTGCTCTCCGGCCAGACCCGGCCCATGCGGGCGCTGTTCAGCGGGATTCGCGACGAGCAGGGCGCGATCGTCGGCGGCATGGCGATCATCGAGGATCTCACCGAGCACCGTCAGGCCGAGGCCACCATCCACCGGCAGGCCTTCTACGACCCCCTGACGGACCTGCCCAACCGCCGGCTGCTGCTGGATCGACTGGCCCAGGTGCAGGCGCACTGCCGGCGTCGCGGCGAGCATGGCGCGGTGCTGTTCATCGACCTGGATCACTTCAAGAAGGTCAACGAGTCGCTGGGCCATGCCGCCGGCGACCGCCTGCTGATGCTGGTCGCCGAGCGGCTGGGCGCGATGGAGGAGGGGGACGGCCTGGCGGCCCGGGTCAGCGGCGACGGCTTCGTGATCGTGCTGGCCTCGCTGGGCGAGACGCTGGTCCGGGCCAAGGCCGGTGCCCAGCAGGCGGCCGAACGGGTTCTCGCCTCCCTGTCCGCGCCCTATCCCGTGGCCGAGCGAACGCTCACCATCACGCCGAGCCTGGGCATCGCGCTGTTTGGTGCAGTGCCGGTCACTTCGGTGGAGCTGATCAAGCAGGCCGAGACGGCGATGTACCAGGCCAAGGCAGGAGGGCGGGCCTGCGCGCGCCATTACCTGCCGAGCATGCGCACGGCTGCGCTGCATCACCTGGCGCTGGAGCAGGGGCTGCGCCAGGCGCTCGCCTCGGGGGACCAGCTCATGCTGTATTTCCAGCCGCAGGTGGGGCGTCACGAGCGGATCACCGGTGCCGAGGCCCTGCTGCGCTGGCAGCACCCCACGCTGGGCATGGTCTCGCCCGCCGAGTTCATCCCCGTGGCAGAGGAGACCGGACTGATTCTCGAGCTCGGCGACTGGGTGCTGCGCGAGGCCTGCGAGGCGCTGCGGCGGCTGCCGGCGACCCGGCTGCCGCGGCTGTCGGTCAACATCAGTCCGCACCAGTTCGCGCGCCGCGATTTCCTCGAGCGCGTCGCGACCCGTGTCGAGGCGGCGGGCATCGATCCCGCCCGGCTGCTGCTGGAGATCACCGAAGGGGTGCTGATCGACGACCTGTACGCCGCCGTCGAGACGCTCAACGGCCTCAAGCGCATCGGTGTGGCCCTGGCGATCGACGACTTCGGCGTGGGCTACTCGTCGCTGTCCTACCTCAAGCGCCTGCCGCTCGACGAGCTGAAGATCGACCGCAGCTTCATTCAGGAGCTCGAGGACGCCAACGATGCGGCCATCGTCCAGACCATCATCGCCATCGCGCGGCATCTGGCGCTGGATGTGGTCGCCGAAGGGGTCGAGACGCATGGCCAGCAGACGTTTCTCGAGGCCAATGGCTGCCATACGTTCCAGGGCTTCCTCTTCCATCGGCCGATGCCGCTGGTATCGCTGACCGGGGTGCTGTCGTCGAGGGCCGGCAGCGTCGACGCCTGACCCCGCCGGCCATCCGCAGCCGGCAGCCGGCGTCGCGAGGTGGCCAGAGGCCCGGGTGCGCGGCGGCGCCGGTTGGTCCAGAATGGGCGCTCGGGACGGCGTTCCGTCCCCCCGCCATCGAACTATCGCGAGGCAATCCCGTGCGAGGCCCTTTCGGATTCGACCTGCGCAGCATGGAGGTCTTTGTCGAGACGCTGGAGCGCGGCAGCCAGACCGCGGCGGCGCGGAGTCTCGGCCTCAAGCAGTCGTCGGTATCGCAGAGCCTGGCGACCCTCGAGGAGGCGCTGGGCGTGATCCTGCTCGACCGTCACGCCCGCCCGCTGGAGCCTACCGCCGCGGGGCGCTTCTTCTACGATCGTGCCAAGCGGCTGCTCGGCGAGGCGCGCACCACCCGGCGCGAGCTGCTGTCGGGGGCCTTCGGCCAGCTTCACCAGGTGCGCATGGCGCTGGTGGACTCCCTGGCCACCGCCGTCGGCCAGCCGCTGCTCGAGGTGATCCGCCGACATACCGCCGACTACACCCTGACGACCGGGCTGTCGCACATGCATGGCCATGCGCTGCTGACCCGGCATGTGGACATCATCATCTCCGACGACAGGCTGGAGAACTACGACGGCCTCGAGCGTCATGCCATCCTCGGCGAACCCTTCGTGCTGGTCCTGCCCGGCGACTGGCAGGGCCCGGTGGACAACCTGCGCTGGCTGGCCCGGCAGCTGGACTTCGTGCGCTACACCCCCCAGTCGCTGATCGGCCAGACCATCGAGCGCCACCTGCGACTCAGTCAGCTGGAACTGCCGGCGCGCCTGCACCTGGACAATACCTTCGCGCTGCTCAGCCTGGTCGATGGTGGCGTCGGCTGGACCATCACCACGCCGCTGTGTCTCCACCAGGCCGGGCTGGACCGCCTGCGGGTGCGGGTGGTGGCGCTGCCCACCGCACCGCTGGCGCGTCAGCTGACGCTGGTCGCGCGACGCGACGAGCTGGGCAGCCTGCCGGCCCAGCTGGCCCGCGACAGCCGGCGCCTGCTGGAGCATCACTTCCTCGCCGACCTGCATCGCCACCTGCCCTGGGTGGTGCCTCACCTCGCCCTTTGAGCCGACCCGCTGCACCAGCACGGGGCGGCCCCGGGCAGGCGGCGCTCTGAGAGGGCAGTATCGGTTTTTTCGATAGCCCGGCGATCAACCGAACCGATGCTGTTTGCCGCCCTCTTCGGGGGAGCGCCACACTGATCCCCGCTCTTGCCATTACCCGTCAATGACAAACACAAGGGGTGTTCGATGAGCTCTTCCCACCACACCACCTCGGTGGACTACGAATCGGTCGACAAGGCCTATCTCGACAAGCGCTCGCTGAAGAAGGGGGCGGCAGGCTGGATCCTGCTGGCCAGTCTCGGCGTCTCCTACGTGATTTCCGGTGATTACGCCGGCTGGAACTTCGGCCTCGCCGCCGGCGGCTTCGGCGGCATGCTGGTGGCCACGGTGCTGATGGCGATCATGTATACCGCCATGGTGCTGTCGATCGCCGAGCTGTCCTCGTCGCTGCCCACCGCCGGCGGTGGCTACAGCTTCGCCCGCCGGGCCATGGGCCCCTGGGGCGGGTACATCACCGGCACGGCGATCCTGCTGGAATACGCGATCGCGCCGGCGGCCATCGCCATCTTCATCGGCGGCTATGTCAACGAACTGGTCGGCCTCAACGGCCCGCTGGTCTATGCCGCCTTCTATGCCCTGTTCGTCGGCATCCACCTGTGGGGCGCCGGCGAGGCCCTGAAGATCATGATGGGCATCACGGCGCTGGCGGTGGTGGCCATCGTGGTCTTCGTGGTCGGCATGCTGCCGCACTTCAGTGTCGACAACCTCTTCGACATCGCGCCCAGTGCCGGCGTCGCCGGGGCCTCGTCCTTCCTGCCCCAGGGCTTCATGGGCATCTGGGGCGCGCTGCCCTTCGCCATCTGGCTGTTCCTGGCCGTGGAGGGCGTGCCCCTGGCCGCCGAGGAGGCCGGTGACCCGGGCCGCGACATGCCGCGCGGCATCATCACCGCGATGCTGGTGCTGCTGGTGTTCGCCGCCTGCGTGCTGCTGCTGGCGCCCGGTGGCGCCGGGGCGGCGGCCATGAGCGAGCATGCCGCGCCCCTGGTCGGCGCCCTCCAGGCGGTCTACGGCCCCGACTCCTGGGCGGCGGGCTTCGTCAACCTGATCGGCCTGGCCGGGCTGATCGCCTCCTTCTTCTCGATCATCTTCGGCTATTCCCGCCAGACCTTCGCGCTGTCCCGCGCCGGCTACCTGCCGCGCTGGCTGTCGGTCACCGGTGAGCGCAAGGTGCCCTACCTGGCGCTGATCGTGCCCGGTGTGATCGGCTTCCTGCTGTCGCTGACCGGCCAGGGGGACCTGATGATCACCATGGCGGTGTTCGGCGCCACCATCTCCTACGCCATGATGACCCTGTCGCACCTCATGCTGCGCCGCCGCGAGCCGGAGCTGGAGCGCCCCTATCGCACGCCGGGCGGCACCCTGACCTCGGGCGTGGCCTTCGTGCTGGCGATCGTCGCCTTTCTGTCGACCTTCGTGGTCAGCGTCGAGGCGGCGCTCTGGTCGGCGGTGTTCTACGCCATCATGCTGGCCTACTTCGGCCTCTACAGCCGCCACCATCTGGTGGCCCAGGCCCCGGAGGAGGAGTTCGAGGCCATCGCCCTGGCCGAGCGGGAGCTGTCCGACGATGCCGCCGCGGACGCTGTCTAACCCGTTGGCACGACGCCGGGCCCGTGACGCGGCCCGGCACCCCGATCAACAACAATCAGATGAATGAGGACTTTCCGATGAGCCGAATGCAGGCGAGAGATATCAAGACCGCGGAGGATGCCCGGCGCATCGTCGAGGAGCGTGGCCTGAGCCACGTCAAGGTGGGCATGTTCGACATCGACGGCGTGATGCTCGGCAAGTACATGCAGGCCAGGAAATTCTTCTCGGCGCTCGAGGATGGCTTCGCCTTCTGCGACGTGGTGCTGGGCTGGGACAGCAAGGACGAGCTCTACGACAACGTCCGCTTCACCGGCTGGCACACCGGCTATCCGGATGCGCCGCTGCGGGTGATCCCGGAGAGCTGCCGCGAGCTGCCCAGCGAGGGCGACGGCATGCTGCTGTTCCTGGCCGACTTCGACGGGCCCGCCGGGGAGATCTGCCCGCGGGGGCTGCTCAAGCGGGTACTCGAGCGGGGCCGCGAGATGGGCTTCGATGCCTGCGGGTCCCTGGAGTACGAGTTCTTTCTCTTCCAGGAGACGCCCGAGTCGGTGCGCGAGAAGGGCTTTCGCAATCTCAAGCCCCTGACACCGGACATGATGGGCTACTCGATGCTCAGGAGCTCGGTGCACAGCGAGCTCTACCATGAGCTGCTGGCGCTGTCCGAGGCCATGGACTTCCCCATCGAGGGGCTGCACACCGAGACCGGCCCCGGCGTGCTCGAGGCGGCCATCGCCGTGGACGACGCCATGGCGGCCGGCGACAAGGGGGCGCTGTTCAAGACCTTCACCAAGGTCTGGGCCCAGCGTCGCGGCCTGATGGCCACCTTCATGGCCAAGTGGTCGCCGGACTATCCCGGCCAGAGCGGGCACATCCACCTCTCGCTGCGCGAGCGCGACAGCGGGCGTTCGGCCTTCTTCGACGCCGACAAGCCTTACCGGATGAGCGACATCCAGCGCCACTTCGTGGCCGGCCAGCAGCAGCTGATGCCGGAGCTGCTGGCGATGTTCGCGCCGACGATCAACAGCTATACCCGATTGATCCCCGGCTTCTGGGCGCCCACCGACGCGACCTGGGGGGTCGAGAACCGCACCTGTGCGCTGCGCGTGATTCCCGGCTCGGACAAGTCGCAGCGCGTCGAGTACCGGCTGGGCAGCGCCGACGCCAACCCCTACCTGGCCCTGGCCGCGGCGATCGGCGCCGGCCTCTACGGCATCGAGCACCGCCTCGAGCCCGACGAGCCGGTCAAGGGCAGCGCCTACGAACTCGATCATCCCGACCACCAGGCGCTGCCGCGCACGCTGTGGGAGTCGGCGCAGCGGCTCAAGGCCTCGCGGCCGGCGCGCGAGCTGTTCGGCGACGCCTTCGTCGAGCACTTCGCCGCGACCCGCGAATGGGAGGAGCGGGAGTTTCGCAAGCATATTACCGATTGGGAATTGGATCGCTACTTCGAAATCATCTGAGTCAAGATTTCCTGCGCGACACTATTGATTGGGAGAACGCCAGATCATGGGCATACAACAGACGATTTCCCCGGTGGATGGCTCGGTCTATGTCGAGCGCGAGCTGGCCGAACCGGCCGACATCGAGCGGGCCCTGGAGCGGGCGGTCGCCGCCCAGCGGGCCTGGCGCGAGACGCCGCTCGGCGAACGGGCACGGCGGTGCTCGGCGATGGTCGACGACTTCGTCGCCCGCCGCGACGCGCTGGCCGAGGAACTGACCTGGCAGATGGGGCGGCCGATCGCCGCCGGGGGCGGCGAGATCGGCGGTTTCGAGGAGCGCGCCCGCGGCATGATCGCGCTGGCCGAGGAAGCGCTGGCGCCGATCCGGCTGGCCGACAAGCCGGGCTTCACCCGCTACATCGCCCGCGAGCCGCTCGGCGTGTCGCTGATCGTCGCGCCCTGGAACTTCCCGTTCATGACCGCGGTGAACGCCATCGTCCCGGCGATCATGGCCGGCAACACCGTGATCCTCAAGCACTCCGCGCAGACCCCGCTGTGCGCCGAGCGCCTCGCCCAGGCCTTCGAGGCCGCCGGCCTGCCCGAGGGGGTGTTCCAGTACCTGCACCTGTCCCACGACCATACCGAGGCGCTGATCCGCGACCCGCGCATCGACCATGTGTCGTTCACCGGCTCGGTGGGCGGCGGCGCGATGGTCGAACGCAATGCGGCGGGGCGCTTCATCGCCACCGGCCTGGAGCTGGGCGGCAAGGACCCCGCCTACATCCGCGCCGACGCCGACCTCGACGCCGCGGTGCCGGGGGTGATGGACGGGGCCTTCTTCAACTCGGGGCAGAGCTGCTGCGGCATCGAGCGGATCTACGTGCACCGCGAGATCTTCGATGCCTTCGTCGACCGCGCGGTGGCCTGGGTCCGGCAGCTGCGGCTCGGCGACCCCACCGACCCCGATACCACCCTGGGGCCGGTGGTCAGGCCGGCGGCGGCGGACTTCGTGCGGCACCAGGTGGAGGAGGCGGTGGCCGCCGGCGCCAAGGCGTGGATCGACCCCGGCGACTATCCGCTGTCGACGCCCGGCAGCGCATACCTGGCACCGCAGCTGCTCACCGGTGTCGACCACACGATGCGGGTGATGACCGAGGAGAGCTTCGGTCCGGTGGTCGGCATCATGCCGGTGGACTCCGACGACGAGGCGGTGCGGCTGATGAACGACAGCGACTTCGGGTTGACCGCGGCGGTGTTCACCCGCGACATCGCCGCCGGCGAGGCGCTCGCCCGGCGGCTCGAGGCGGGGACCGTGTTCACCAACCGCTGCGACTACCTGGACCCCGAGCTGGCCTGGACCGGCGTCAAGCAATCGGGCCGCGGCTGCTCGCTGTCGCGCCTCGGCTACGAGACGCTGACCCGACCCAAGTCCTTTCACCTGAAGCATGCTTGAAGCCGTAAGCCGTAAGCCGAACGGAGGTTTTACTTAAAGCTTACAGCTTCAGGCTTATGGCTCTAACGAAACGAGGTCCTTATGAACCAACACGATATTCGCCAGTTCACCACCGCCTGGAACTACCCGGCGCAGATCCTCACCGGCGCCGGGCGCATCGCCGAGCTGGCCGACGCCTGCCGCGCGCTGGGCATGCGGGCGCCGCTGCTGATCACCGACCCGGGGCTGGCGGGCCTGCCGATGGTCGAGACCGCGGTCGCGCGCTGTCGCGAGGCGGGCCTGAACTGCGCGGTGTTCAGCGCGATCAAGGGCAATCCCACCGGCGGCAATGTCGCCGACGGCGTCACCGCCTTCCGCGAGGGTGGCCACGATGGCGTGATCGCCTTCGGCGGCGGCTCCGGGCTCGATGCCGCCAAGGCGGTGGCGCTGATGGCCCGCCAGCGTGATGATCTGTCGCTGTGGAGTCTCGAGGACATCGGCGACAACTGGACGCGGGCCGACGGCGACGCCGTGGTGCCGGTGGTTGCGGTACCCACCACCGCCGGCACCGGCTCCGAGGTGGGCCGCGCCTCGGTGATCACCCACGAGGCGGAGCACGTCAAGCGGATCATCTTCCACCCGCGGATGGTGCCGGCCACGGTGATCCTCGACCCGGAGCTGACCGTCGGCCTGCCGCCGGCGATCACCGCGGCGACCGGCATGGATGCGCTGTCGCACTGCCTGGAGGCGTGGTGCGCGCCCAACTACCACCCCATGGCCGAGGGTATCGCCGTCGAGGGCATGCGCCGCATCCACGACTACCTGCCGCGGGCCCATGCCGACGGGCAGGACCTCGAGGCACGCCTCAACATGCTGGTCGCCTCGATGATGGGGGCCACCGCCTTCCAGCGTGGCCTGGGCGCGATGCATGCCCTGGCGCATCCGCTGGGCGCGCTGTATGACGCCCATCACGGCACGCTCAATGCGGTGCTGATGCCCTATGTGCTGCGTGCCAACGAGTGTGCGATCGGCGAGCCGATGGTGCGCCTGGGGCGCTATCTGGACCTGCGCCAGCCGGGCACCGCGGCGGTGATCGACTGGGTGCTGGGGCTGCGCGAGCAGCTGGGCATTCCGCACACCCTGGCCGAGCTGGGCATCGACGACGCCCGGGCCGAGCAGGTGGGGCGGATGGCCGTCGCCGACCCCTCCTCGGGCTCCAACCCCATCGCCTTCGATGCCGAACGCTACCGGGCGCTGTTCGTGACAGCCGTCGAGGGGCGGCTCTAGGCTCAAGGCTACCCCTGCTGCCTCCCGGATCGGGGGCAGCACACCTCATCGATGATCAAGGAGTCACCGTCCATGCGAATCGGTCTGCTGCAGTGTGATGACGTCGACGAGGCGCTGCAGCCTCGTCACGGCAACTACCCGGCGATGTTCGAACGGTTGTTTACCAGCGTCGATCCCACGGTCGAGTTTCGGGTCTGGCGCTGCCTCGACGGCGAGCTGCCCGATGATGTCGATGCCGTGGACGCCTGGATGACGACGGGTTCCAAGTACGGGGTCAATGACGGCGACGCCTGGATCGAGGACCTGTGCGGCTTCGTGCGTGAACTGTGGGTCGCCGGCAAGCCGCTGGCGGGGATCTGCTTCGGTCACCAGCTGATCGCTCGGGCGCTGGGTGGCGAGGTGGTCAAGAGCGAGCGTGGCTGGGGCGTGGGCATGTCGTTCAACCGCATGACTCGTCGCGCCGAGTGGATGGAGCCCTGGCAGGAGAGCCTCGATCTGGTGGTCAGCCATCAGGATCAGGTCGTGCGCATGCCGGAGGGTTCGACGCTGCTCGCCGAAAGCGACTTCTGCCCGATCTACCTCATGCAGGTTGGCGAACCCTTCCTCGGTGTGCAGGGCCACCCGGAATTCGCCAAGGCCTACTCGGCGGACCTGATGACGCGGCGTCGGGATGTGGTACCGGCCAATCGGGTGCGCGAAGGCCTGGCGTCGCTCAATGCGCCGGTGGATGACCAGGTGATGGCGCGCTGGATCCTCAATTTCCTGCGTCAGGCGAACGAGCGCCGCAGGACTTGAGCGCAGGGCTTGAGAGCAAGTGGGGGCGATGAAAGGAAAATGGCGGCGATACCCCGCAGGGTACCGCCGCCGAGGCGATGCATCAGATTTCTTGCAGATTCCATGCCAGTCCTGGCCGGGCGACCACAGCTCCGCCGCGGGCACCAGGCCGAACGGGTGCGTCGCTGTTCGGCTGGCCAGCGACAGCGTGGCGCGGTAGGGTCGCCATGACAGGCCGAAAACCGCGTCGGGGCGCGGCGGGAGAGTGTTCATGAAGATCGGGGAACTGGCGCGTCGTACCGGCTGCCAGGTGGAAACCATCCGCTACTACGAGCGCGAGGGGCTGCTGCCGGCCCCCGCCCGCAGCCGCGGCAACTATCGTCTCTACGGCGGCGCGCACGTGGAACGGCTGACGTTCATTCGCCATTGTCGTGCACTGGACATGACCCTCGGCGAGATTCGCACCCTGCTGATGCACCGCGATCATCCCGAGCGCGACTGCGCGGAGGTGGATGCCCTGATCGACGCGCATATCGGTCATGTCGAGAACCGGCTGGCCCAGCTCGAGAGCCTGCGCGGGGCGCTGCTGGAGCTGCGGGCGCGCTGCCGGGGCGACGGCGGGACCCAGGACTGCGGCATCCTGCGCGAGCTGGCGCAGCCCGCCGACGAGGAGGGCGGCGATGCACCGCCCTCGGCGGTGGAGCATATCGGCGGGACCCATTCTCACTGACCCGCCGGGCCTCGCCCGCTGCCGTCTGTCCTACAGCTCCTACAGCCAGTTCTTGTGCTTGAAGTACAGGTAGGGTGACACCCCGGCCACGACCATCAGTCCCAGGGCGAACGGGTAGCCGTAGGGCCAGGAGAGCTCGGGCATGTGAGTGAAGTTCATGCCGTAGATGCTGGCGACCAGCGTCGGCGGCAGGAAGACCACGGCGGCGATCGAGAAGATCTTGATGATCTGGTTCTGCTGGATGTTGATGAAACCCTGCGTCGAGTCCATCAGGAAGTTGATCTTGTCGAACAGGAAGGCGGTGTGGCTCATCAGCGTCTCGACGTCGCGCATCACTTCCCGGGCGGTTTCCTGCAGCTCGCCGTGGCCGCGCAGGTGGCGCATCAGGAAGGACACCGAACGCTGGGTGTCCATCAGGCACAGGCGGATCTTGCCGTTGCTGTCCTCGAGCTTGGCCAGCTGGTCGATGGCATCCTCGAGGTCCGAGTCCTCCTCCTCCAGCACCAGATAACTGACGTCCTCGAGCTTGCGATGGATGTCCTCCAGGGTGTCCGCGAGGTTTTCCACCTTCTGCTCGAAGATGGTCATCATCAGTGTCTGCGCCGAGTCGGCCTCGACCTGGCCGCTGCGCGCGCGCAGGCGCAGCAGGCGGAAGTCGGCGAGCTCGCAGTCGCGGAAGGTGATCAGCCGCTCCGGCTGGAGGATGAACGCCACCGTGGTGTTGCCGTGGCGGCCCTCGCTCTGCGACAGGAACAGCGAGTGGACGTGGATGCCGTCGGCGTCGACGAAGTAACGGGCCGAGGACTCGATCTCCTCGACGTCGTCGGTGGCGGGCAGCTCGTCGGCGAGGAAGGCGTTGAGCCGTTCGCGCTCGGTGTCATCGGGTTCGTGCGCGTCGATCCAGGTCGCCTGGGCCAGGCGCGTGGCAAGCGGCAGGGCGTCCTCGGAAACTTCCTTGATGGTCTGGCGCTGGAGTTGAAAGGTGCGAATCATCGACGGCCTTGAGTGCAGCGGGTAAGTGCGACCAGATTAGGGGGTCGGACGCATCAAGCCAACCGTTGCCGTGATTCGGCGGTAGAACGCCCCGGCATGACGCCGGGGCGGCGGGGTCACTGCTTGGTTTCGAAGTACTTCTTGTAGAGCTTGTCGTAGGTGCCGTTTTCCTTGAGCGTGTCGAGGGCGGCGTCGAATTTCTCGGCCAGCTCCTTGTCGCGCTTGCGGAAGGCGATGCCGAAGCCGTCGCCGAAGTACTTCTTGGGCTCGCTGATCATCTTGCCGACGATCTTGTAGTCGCCGTCGTTGCTGTCGAGCAGCGTGGACTTGCCCACCGGGAAGTCGAGGAAGACGATGTCCAGGCGACCCGCGTCCATGTCCAGCACCATGTCGTCGGCGGTGGAATAGCGGTTGATGTCGGCGACGTCACCGAACATGTCGGTGGCGTAGTTGTCCTGCAGGGTGCCGCGCTGCACGCCGATGGTCTTGCCCTCGAGGGTCTGCTTGGAGGGCACCGTGATCTGGCTGTCGGCCGGGGCGAACCAGGCGGACGGCGGCGTGAAGTACGGGTCCGAGAACAGCACCTGCTTGCGACGCTGATCGTTGATGGTCATCGAGGACATGATGGCATCGTACTTGCGGGCCAGCAGGCCCGGGATGATGCCGTCCCAGCCCTGGACGGTCCAGGTGCAGTCGATGCCGATCTCGTCGCACAGCGCGTTGCCCAGCTCGATGTCGAAGCCGGTCAGGTCGCCGTTGGGCAGGCGGTATTCCATCGGCTCGTAGGGCACGTCGACGCCGAAGCGCACGGTGTCGTAGTCGCGGGCCTGAGCGGTGCCGGCGAGCACGGCGGCACTCAACAGCGAGATGGTCAGCAGTTTTTTCATGAAACGAATCCCCAGTTTCTTGTATTGATCGACGGTGGTCGATGACCCGGACACGGTAGCGCACCCGGGCATCGGCCGGAAGTCGGAAAAGCGGCGTGGGCCGACAGTTTTCCAACGCTCGTTTGACGCCGGCTCAGGTCTGCGGCTTGAGGTGGGCCAGCAGTCGTTTCTCCAGGTAGCGGAACAGGTAGAGGATGCCGAAGGTCAGGCACAGGTAGATCGCCGCGACGAACAGGAAGGCATCGAAGGGCGCGTAGAAACGCGCATAGACGAAGCGGGCCGCGCCGGTGAGGTCCATGATCGTCACCACGCTGGCGATCGCGCTGGCGTGCAGCATGAAGATCACCTCGTTGCCGTAGGCCGGCAGCGCGCGACGGAAGGCGCTGGGCAGCACGATCCGCCGCAGCATCTTGGCCTGAGACATGCCGTAGGCCCGGGCCGCCTCGATCTCGCCCCTGGGCGTGGCCTTGATCGCGCCGCGGAAGATCTCGGTGGTGTAGGCGGCGGTATTCAGCGTGAAGGCGATCAGCGCCGGGTAGAAGGGCTTCTCGAGAATCAGCCACAGCCAGGTGTCCTGAATGCCGTCCACGAACACCACGCCGTAGTAGATGATGTACAGCTGGATCAGCAGCGGCGTGCCGCGGAACACGTAGGTGTAGAGAAAGATCGGCCACTTCACCCACGGGCGGGAGGAGCTGCGGCCGATGGCCAGCGGCACGGCGAGCATCAGCCCGATCAGCAGCGACAGCAGCACCAGTTGCGCGGTGTTGGCCAGGCCGTGCGCGTAGTAGCCGATGGTCTGCGCGGTGAAGATCTCGTTGTCGGCCAGCAGCTGGGTGAACCAGGTGTTGAGCTGTTCCATGTTCACGACTCCCCGAAGCCGACGTTGTAGCGTTTCTGCAGTCGCGCGAAGCCCCACTCCGAGACACTGGCGATCAGCAGGTAGATCACCGCCACCGGAATCAGGAAGGTGAAGGGCTCATGGGTGGCCTTGGTGGCCTCCTCGGCGACGCGGACCATGTCGGTCAGGCCGATCACCGAGACCAGGGCGGTGGTCTTGAGCAGCACCATCCAGTTGTTGGACAGCCCCGGCAGGGCGTGGCGCATCATCTGCGGGAAGCGGATGCGCCGGAACATCAGCGACTCGGACATGCCGTAGGCCCGGGCCGCCTCGATCTGGCCGCTGTCCACGGCCAGGAAGGCACCGCGGAAGGTCTCGCCCATGTAGGCGCCGAAGATCAGGCCGATGGTCACCACGCCGGCGACGAACTCGTTGATGTTGATGAAGATGTCGATGTCGAACTGGTAGTAGAGCCAGTCGGTGATCATGTTGACGCCGATCTGGCCGCCGAAGAACAGCAGCATCATCAGCACCAGGTCCGGTACCCCGCGGATCAGCGTGGTGTAGAGCGTACCCAGTCGATGCGCAATCCAGCTGCGCGACATCTTGGCGGTGGCCGTGAGCAGGCCCAGGATGATGGAGAGCAGCAGCGACAGAAGGCCCAGCTCGATGGTCACCCAGGCACCCTGAAGCAGGCGGGGGCCGTAACCCTGCAGGTCGATCATGTAGTTTCCTCCTGCCGGCTCAGAACTTGGGAGCCAGGAACTGCTTGAGCCGTTCCGAGCGTGGGTTGCCGAGCACCTGGTCGGGCGGGCCGGCTTCCTCGACCTGCCCCTGGTGGAGGTAGATCACCTGGCTCGAGACGTCGCGGGCGAAGGCCATCTCGTGGGTCACCACGATCATCGTGCGCCCCTCGTCGGCCAGGTCGCGCATGACCTTGAGCACGTCGCCGACCAGCTCCGGGTCGAGTGCCGAGGTGGGCTCGTCGAACAGCATCACCTCCGGCTCCATGGCCAGGGCCCGGGCGATGGCGCCGCGCTGCTGCTGGCCGCCGGAAAGCTGGGCCGGATAGTAGTCGGCGCGCTCGGCCAGCCCGACCCGATCGAGCAGGGCGCGGGCATGGTCGACGGCTTCCTTCTTCGGCTTGCCGAGCACGTGGACCGGCGCCTCGATGACGTTCTCGAGCAGTGTCATGTGCGCCCAGAGATTGAAGCTCTGGAAGACCATCGACAGCTTGGCGCGGATCCGCTCGACCTGCTTCCAGTCGGCCGGTTCGCGGCCACGGCGGGTCTGCTTGAAGCGGATCGACTCGCCGTGGACGATCAGGTCGCCTTCATCGGGCAGCTCGAGCAGGTTCATGCAGCGCAGGAAGGTACTCTTGCCGGACCCGGATGCGCCGATCAGGGAAATCACGTCGCCCTGGCGGGCTTCGAGGGACAGGCCCTTGAGGACCTCGTTGTCGCCGAAGCGCTTCTTGAGGTTGCGCACTTCGAGAGGGAGGGGTGTTTCGGCCATGGTCGGGCTCCAGTGACGGGTCTCGCCGCGCGGGGCGGCATGCGAACGTGGTTGGCGTGCTGGCGCGAAAAAAGCAGCGATTTTAACAGGCGCCGAGGCACGAACGAGAACCCTTTTTATCCCGGAGTGTTCGACTTTGGTCGACAGATGAAAGGCAGTGCATCGAAAGAAACCTCTGACTTGTTGTTGTCGCGTGTCATATCTTTTGGCTCACCGGGCGCCGGCTGGCGAAATCGCGGGTCATGCTTCCGGCGGCGGGGCCGAGCGTACCAGCAGCGCGGCGCGGGCGCCGAGCTCGACATCGGCGTTGGGAAACACCACCGCCAGGGGCGAGTCCTCGACCACGCAGTCGCCGGCCGCGGCGTCCTCGGCGAGTTTCGTGCCCACCGCGAACTCGGTGAAATTGGGCGTGTCGTCGGGAAAGCACAGCCGGAAATCCTCGCTCTCGCGCATCAGCTCGCGGGCGACGCGGAAGAAGGCGAGGCGCTGTGGCGGCACGCCGGGGGGCTCGCGGCCCTCGACGAGCGCCTCGAGCAGGGCCTGCATGGGGCGCAGGAGGCTCAGGTCGTTGGCACCGAAGGGCTGGGCCTTGCCGAGCTCCAGGGTGAACGCCTGGGCGCCATGATAGTGCCGGGAATAGTGCGAGAAGGTCCAGCTGTGCCGATGCTGGTGCAGCACCGCCTGGATGCCCGCCGCGGCCAGCCAGTGCCATTGATCGGCATCGGTCGTGGCCGACTCGTCGAACGGCTCGACGGCGAAGCGCGGATAGCGGCTGTCGCGGATCGCGGTGTGCAGGTCGTAATGCAGGGGCGGCCGGTCATGACGGGCGAAGAAGGCGTCGACCGCCGCCATCAGCGTGGCGGCGCGGCGGCCCTCGTCATGCTCGGGCAGGGGCGCGTCGCGCCGGAACAGCCGGTTGAGGTTGGTGTGGCGGAAGCGGAGTCCGGCGCGGATCGCCGGCAGGTTGCCGAGCAGGATCAGGGTCGGTGCCCCCAGGCGCAGCAGGCCGCTCTCGAGCCGGGCCAGCAGCTCGCCGATCAGCTCGATGGGGGCGGTCTCGTTGCCGTGAATGCCGGCGGAGAGCACCACGCTGCGGGCGCCTGTCTGGCAGGCGGCGGGCCGCAGCTCGAGGATGCCCGGGCCGTGCATCACGTAGTGGCCGAAGGGCAGACGACCCTCCCGCTCGCCGGGCACGTCGCCGTCGAGGGTCAGGCTCAGCCAGTCACCCAGCATGGTGCTCGCCCCGGGTGCGGATGTCGGTGGACTCGAAGATCTTGTCGGCGCTGGCGGCGACGAAGCCCTGGTAGAGCTTGCCGTCGGCGTCGTGGTAGCGCCTGGCGAACTCGTAGTAGCAGGTGGGGATCTCCTCCACCTGGCCGCCGGCGAAGGTGAACGCGGCGCGGTCGGCCAGCGTCGAGCCCTGCTCCAGCAGCACCTCGGGCGAGCCCTTCACGCGCCCACCGGACTCGTTGATGCCCAGCCCCAGCGACTCGACCTTGGCGAGCACCTTCTCAACGCTGTCGAAGGTCCGGAAGTGATTGATGCTGATGGTGAAGTGATTGGCGCGCAGGCCGATGATCGACAGCCAGGCGGCGTATTCGCTCTCCGCCATCAGGGTCTGGTACTCCTCGAAGCTGGGCGCCTCCCACAGGCGACCGGCCCACAGCACTTCGGGGGTGGCGACCCGGGCGGGGTCGATCTGCGCGACCAGGCCGTCGATGATCCGCTGCGCGGTGGTCGAGAGTTCGTCGCACTTGAGCTCGGAGAGGAACACCCGCGGCTGGTTCTCGTCCGGGGGCAGGTAGCCGTAGGCGCGCAGCTTCTTGGCCGGGAAGTCGTAGGGCTCGAGGCGGGTGTAGCCCAGCGCGAGCAGGTGGGGTTCCAGGTCGGCCAGGGTGATCGGCCCGCGATCGAAGGTACGGAAGGCGACGTGGTCGTTGACGATGGTCTCGCCCGCGTCGATGAAGGCGTCGTGGATGCGCTGCGCCTGCGGGGTCATGGCGGTGTAGTCGTCCCACAGCCGGGCGAAGAAGGAATCGAGGGTCATCATGAAGGCGCCTGCCTGTTGTTGTGATCGGTACGGGGTTGCCACGACGCGTGCCGGTCGGCCCTGTTGCCGGCCGGCACGCTGAAGATACCTTCCCGAGCCGGCCCGCGACCGGCAAGAGCGCACGTCGAGCTGATGAAAAACGCCGGTGCGAGGATGAAAACCGTCCCACGGGCGTGATCGATGTCATCGAATGACGGCGTCGAAAACCTTGGCCGTGGTCGATGGCCCGGCCATCTACACTGGGTGAGGCCCGTTTCGGCAATCACAGACCTGAGGAGGATGCTCATGAGTACGGCAACACCGACCCGAGTCCTGGTGCTCTACTACTCCATGTATGGCCACATCGCCACTCTGGCCCGGGCCGTCGCCGAGGGGGCCGGCGAGGTGGCGGGCAGCGAGGTGACCGTCATGCGGGTGCCGGAAACCATGGACCCCCAGGCCTTCGCCCAGGCCGGCGGCAAGGAGGACGACACGCCGGTGGCGAGCCCGTCCGACCTTGCCGACTACGATGCCGTGCTGTTCGGCACGCCGACCCGCTTCGGCAACATGGCCGGCCAGATGCGCACCTTCCTCGACCAGACCGGTGGCCTGTGGGCCAAGGGGGCGCTGCGCGGCAAGGCGGCCAGCGTGTTCACCTCGACCGGGACCGGCGGCGGCAACGAGACGACCATCCTCACCGCCTGGACCACCCTGGCCCACCACGGCATGGTGATCGTGCCGATCGGCTATGGCCTGGAGGCCCAGTTCGACATCTCCGAGGTCAAGGGCGGTTCGCCCTACGGCGCGGCGACCATCGCCGGTGGCGACGGCTCGCGTCAGCCCAGCGACACCGAGCTGGCCCTGGCGCGCTTCCAGGGCGAGCACGTGGCCCGAATCGCCGCCAGGCTGGCCGGTTGACCTGCCCTGTGGTGTGACGTCCCGCCCCGCCCTCGGGGCGGGGTGCTCACGCCTCGCCCGTCGATGACGGCCGGTCCTGCCCCGGCTGGGCGACCCTGACCAGGTCATCGACCGGGAAGCCCAGTTCGCCGGCGCGCCCGACCAGGGCCCGGTAGGTCGTCTCGTCGAGCTGCGGCTGCCGGGCCAGGATCCACAGGTAGTCCCGGTCGGGGCCGGCGACGAGCGCATGACGGTAGTCGTCGTCGAGTTCGAGCACGTTGTAGCCGCCGTAGAAGGGACCGAAGAAGCTTACCTTGAGACGCCCGACGTTGGCCTGGTCGATGAAGTAGGCCCGGCCCTCGGCCTCGTCCCACTTGCCGCTCAGCCGGTCGTAGCCGCGGTTGATCACGCGGATCCCCCCATCCTCGCGACGCTCGTAGGTCGCCGTGACATAGTCCAGCCCCTCCTCGAAGCGGTGGGGCAGGCGGGCGATCTCGTACCACTGGCCGAGGTAGGTCGTGAGTTCGAAGTCGCGCACCGGCTCGGTGCCGTCGGGAAGGCCGGTACAGCCGGCCAGCAGCGAGAACGGGGCCAGCCAGGTCAGGCGCGGGAACTGGGGAAGTCGAGTCGACATTGGGCATCGTCCTGATCGGTGCAAGGGGCGCTCGTCCCCTGATGTGACGCTGCCGCGAGCAAAAAGTTGCGGGGCGAGCCGCCGAGGCGGCTCGCGGAACCGGTGGGTCGCTGGAGTAGCGGACGTGTCAGTCGCGCTGCTAGGGAAACACTGCATAAATGGCTGCGCGGGCAAATCACGTCGTTGTGCTTTACGCCGCTCGCCGATTTATTCAGCGCTTCCCTTGGTCATGGCCTCGTGGTAGATCTCGGCCAGCCGGCGTTTCTGGTCGTCGGGCAGGGCGCGCCCCGCCAGCTGGAAGACTTCCTGTTCCTCCTCGTCGAGGTGGTGGATGACCTGCTCCTGGAGCCTGCGGGCGTGGGCGAGCCAGCCCGGCGAGCTGTAGCTGGTCTCTTCCAGCGTCTCGAGCAGCTCGTCGATCGCGTGATGTTCGGCCACGCTGTGGCGCGCCTTCTCCTGGGTCAGGTCGTGCTCCATCATCGGAATGTAGAGGGCGCGCTCCTCGGCGGCGGCATGCTGCTGCAGCGCGGCCTTGAGCCGGTGGAACAGCTCGTCGCGGCCGTCGCTGGCGCCCTCGGTCTTGATCAGAAGGTCGAGCAGGGTGCGCTGGGTCCGGTGGTCCTCGCGCAGGGCGTCGAACAGGGTCACGGTAGTCTCCTTGTGAAAGCATGTCCTTGTGCGGCGCCTCGGCAGCGCCGCCCCTGAAGCGTAGCGGGTTGCGCGGCCGACGTCGTGCCGGCCGCGCAGGGGCATCATCCTAGCCGGCCGCCACGTGCTCGGCGATCGCCCGGCCGAGGTCCCCGGTGGTGCCACGGCCCTGCAGGTCCGGTGTGAGGATCGTCTCGTCGCCGCGGGCGAGCACCGCCTCGATGGCGTCGACGATCGCCTTGCCGGCGTCCTCGTGGCCCAGGTGATCGAGCATCATCGCCCCGCTCCAGATCTGGCCGATGGGGTTGGCGATGCCCTTGCCGGCGATGTCCGGGGCGCTGCCGTGAACCGGCTCGAACAGGCTCGGGAAGCGCCCCTCCGGGTTGATGTTGGCCGAGGGCGCCACCCCGATGGTGCCGGTGCAGGCCGGACCCAGGTCGGAGAGGATATCGCCGAACAGGTTGCTGCCGACGACCACGTCGAACCAGTCGGGATGGAGCACGAAGTTGGCGGTCAGGATGTCGATGTGGAACTTGTCCACGGTGACGTCGGGATAGCCTTCGGCCATGGCCTGCACGCGCTCGTCCCAGTAGGGCATGGTGATCGAGATGCCGTTGGACTTGGTGGCCGAGGTCAGCTTGCGGCGCGGACGCTTCGCGGCCAGCTCGAAGGCGTACTTGAGCACCCGGTCGACGCCGGTGCGGGTCATCACGGTCTCCTGGACGACCACCTCGCGGTCGGTGCCCTCGAACATCTTGCCGCCGATGCTCGAGTACTCGCCTTCGGTGTTCTCGCGGACCACGTAGAAGTCGATGTCGCCCGGTGCACGGCCGGCGAGCGGGCTCCGGATGCCGGGCATCGAGCGGCAGGGGCGCAGGTTTATGTACTGGTCGAAGACCCGGCGGAACTGCAGCAGCGATCCCCACAGCGAGATGTGATCGGGCACCTTCTCGGGCCAGCCGACCGCGCCGTAGAACAGCGCGTCGAAGGGCTCGAGGGTCTCGCGCCAGTCTTCTGGCAGCATCCGGCCGTGCTCGAGGTAGTAGTCGCAGCTGGCGAAGTCGAAGTGGGTGAAGTCCAGGGCGATGCCGAAGCGTTCGGCGGTGGCCTCGAGGACACGAATGCCCTCGGGCATGACTTCGGTGCCGATGCCGTCGCCGGCCATGACGGCGATCTTGTGACTCATGCGATGCTCCTCTTGACGGGGACTGGTGATAGGGGCGTGCTGGCAGTGTAGCGTTTCGCGCTCGCCGGATAATCAGGGTATCGTGCAAGGCATTCTTGCGCCGTGGTGGAGAATCGTGCCGTGGACACCCTCAACGATCTGGCGTTCTTCCAGCGCCTGGCCCAATGCGGCAGCCTCACCGCGA
The DNA here is from genome assembly GCF_010993675.1 of Modicisalibacter sp. 'Wilcox'. Lineage (NCBI taxonomy): Bacteria > Pseudomonadati > Pseudomonadota > Gammaproteobacteria > Oceanospirillales > Halomonadaceae > Modicisalibacter > Modicisalibacter sp. 'Wilcox'. The sequence continues at coordinate 277,020 of NZ_WNXF01000001.1, read as the reverse complement.
CCGCCCGGGAGCTGGGCCTGTCACTGTCGGCGGTCAGCCGGCGGCTGATGCAGCTCGAGGCGCGCCTCGGCGTGCCGCTGGCTCACCGCACCACCCGGCGGCTGACCCTGACGGCCGAGGGTGAGTTGTACTGCCGGCGCGGGGCGGCGATCCTCGAGGAATGGCAGGCGCTGGAGAGCGATCTGCACGATCGCCGCAGCGCCCTGACCGGGCGGCTGCGGATCAACGCCACCTTCGGCTTCGGCCGTCGCCACATCGCGCCGCTGGTGTCGCGCTTCACCGCCGAGCATCCGCGCCTCGAGATGCTGCTCGAGCTGACCAACTTCCCGCTCAACCTGGCCGATCACGGCTTCGATGTGGGGATTCGCGTGGGCCGGCCGCCGGACTCGCGACTGGTGGCGCGTCGGGTGCTGGCCAACCGGCGCATCCTCTGCGCCTCGCCGGCGTACATCGCGAGCATGCCGCCGCTGCGCACCCCGCAGGACCTGGCCGGCCACGCCTGCCTGGTGATCCGCGAGAACGACAGCGACTATGCCCTGTGGCGCTTCGATCGCGACGGCGAGACGCTGGCGGTGAAGGTGGGCGGTCGGCTGGCCAGCAACGACGGCGAGGTCATCACCCGGCTGGCGCTGGACGGGCACGGCATCATGCTGCGCTCCTGGTGGGACATCCACCCGGCGCTGGAAGCCGGCCGGCTGCAGGCACTGCTGCCCGAGTGGCAGGGTGTCGATGCCGATTTCTACGCCGTCTACGAATCACGGCGTCATCTCCCCGCGCGGCTGCACGCCTTTATCGCCTACCTTGAAGACACGCTGCCGGGACGCGTGCCGCCCCCGCCGTGAGGGCGAACGGGCACATGCGCCGCCGCTTCCTGCTATCATGGCGCCCCCTGCGGGTGGGTACCCAGTTGCCAAGGGAGTCGATGGCTTGAATATCCTCATGTTTACCAATACCTACCGACCCATCGTCGGGGGTGTCAGCGAGTCCGTCCAGCGCCTCAAGGGGCGGCTGCAGGCCGAGGGGCATCGCGTGTTGGTGGTGGCCCCCAAGCTGGAAGGGCAGCCGAAGCATGAGCCCGACGTCATCCGGGTCGCGGCCGTGCAGCACTTCAACGGCAGCGACTTCTCCCTGCCGGTGCCCATCCCCGGCCAGCTCTACGAGGCGATCGAGGCCTTCGAGCCGGACATCGTCCACTCTCACCATCCCTTCCTGCTCGGCGATACGGCCGCGCGTTCCGCCGAGACCTACGGCCTGCCGCTGGTCTTCACCCACCACACCCTCTACGAGCACTACACCCACTATGTACCCGGCGATTCGCCGCGCATGCAGCGCTTCGCCGTGGCGCTGGCCACCGAGTACACGCATTTGTGCGACGCGGTGATCGCACCCAGCGAGAGCATTCGTGACATGCTGCTGCTGCGCGGTGCCAACCGGGCGGTGAGCGTGGTGCCCAGCGGCGTGGACACCCAGCGCTTCGCCCGCGGCGACGGGGCGGCGCTGCGCCGCCGGCACGGCATCGCCGAGGCGGCCTATGTGGTCGGCCACGTGGGGCGGCTGGCCCACGAGAAGAACCTGCCGTTCCTGGCCCGCTCGGTGACGCGCTGGCTGGCGAGCCGGCCCGGGGCCCACTTCCTGGTGGTCGGCGATGGCGACGCGCGGGTGGTCATGCACGACATCGCGGTGCAGGCCGGCGTGGCGGATCGCGTGCACTTCACCGGCAAGCTGCACGACCAGACGCTGATCGACGCCTACCACGCCATGGACGTCTTCACCTTCGCCTCGCACAGCGAGACCCAGGGGATGGTGCTGGTCGAGGCGATGGCGGCGGGGCTGCCGGTGGTGGCGGTCAACGCCACCGGCGTACGCGAGGTGGTCAGACCCGGCGAGAACGGCCTGCTGCTGGCCGGCGACGACCCGGCCGCTTTTGCCGCCGCGCTGGTCCGGCTCGACGACGCCGAACGCCGTGCGACCCTGCGTGCCGGTGCCCTGGAAACGGCCGAACGCTTCGACGAGGGGTGCTGTGCCGAGCGCTGTCTGGCGCTGTATCGCAAGGTCATCGCCGCTGGCGGGCCGGTCAGCCACGCCGACGACGGGGCCTGGGAACGCGTGCGCGGTCGGCTGGAAGCGGAGTGGCAGCTGCTGCGCCATCGCGGGCGGGTGCTGCGCTCGGTGCTGCAGGACGAACCCATGTTCGGCCTGCCGCTGGTCAAGCCGGGCGAGTCCGAAGCCTCGCAGAAGTGACCCGGCGCGGGCGGGTCAGGAGCGCCGGCGGCGCTGGCGACGATCCGCGTAGCGCTTGAGGCCGACCAGCACCACGATGGCGGCCGTGATTCCCACCAGTGACCACAGCAGCTCGCCCTTGTTGCTGGCGGTCATCAGCTGCCCCAGCTGGCTGCCCAGCAGTGCCACGCCCGCCAGTCCGGGCACGATGCCCAGCAAGGATCCCAGCATGTAGTCGCGAAAGCGCAGATGGAAGGCGCCGGCCATCATGTTGGTCAGCGTGAAGGGGGCCAGCGGCAGCAGGTTGACCAGCGTCATGGTGCGCACGCCGCGACCGGCGAGATGCTTGGCCAGGCCGTTGAGCCGCTTGCCGCCGTGGCGCAGCAGCGCGTCGCGGCCCAGGCGCCGTCCCACCCAGTAGGTCACCGCCGAGGCCAGCAGGGTCCCCGCCAGCGAGTAGCCGAAGCCCCATACCGGCCCGAACATCAGCCCGGTGACGGCGACCAGCACGCTGAGCGGGAACATCAGCAGCGAGGCGCCGATGTAGACGCCGATCACGATCGGCGCCGCCCAGGGAGAATCGCGCCAGCCGAAGGCGTGGCGGGCCATGGACAGCAGCCGCTCCGGGGCGAGGGCATCCTGCATGGCCAGCCATTGCCAGAGCAGGCCGAGCCCGGCCAGAACGGTCAGCAGGACGATGACGAGTCCGAGGGATCGGCTCATGGAGCGACGTCCGTGGTGGTGGATTCGCGGGCTAGGATACTGGCATCGGCCGCGCCGGCCAACGCCCGGGCGCCACAAAAAGCCCCGGTCGCGGAGGACGGCCGGGGCTTTGATGGAGGAGGACGTTACAGCGAGAGGGCCTGCTTCACGGCCGGCCAGGCGGGCTGGCCGTCGGCGGTGGCGACGCCGTCGAGCATGGCCTTGACGCGTTCGGGGTGCTCGTCGATCCACTGGCCGGCGACGTCGTCGGCGCTCTTCTCCTCGAGGCCGAAGCCGCGAATCATCCAGCTCTGTTCCTCGGCGCTGAAGGTGAACTGGTTGAAGAAGGTCTTCAGGTTGGGGTGGCTCTCGGCGAAGCCGCTGCGCATCAGGGTCAGCACCTGGCTCTTGCCGTTGTCGGGGCCGAACAGGTCCTTGCTGTCGGCCAGGTAGCGCATCGGCAGCTCGAGGTTCATCCAGTGCGGTGTCCAGCCCACCCAGACGATCGGCTCGTGGTTCTGGATGGCGTCCCTGGCGGCGCTGAGCATGCCCACGGTGCTGGTGTCGACGACCTGCCAGTCGCCCAGCCCCCAGGTGTCGTTGTCGATGGCCTTGTGCAGGATCTCGCTGGCCGCCGAGCCGGCGCCGAAGCCGTAGATCTTGCCCTCGAACTCGCCGCGATGGGCGTCGAGATCGGCGAAGCTCTGGATGCCGTCCGCGTAGACATAATCGGGCACCGCAAGCGTCATCTGGGCGCCGTCGACGTTGTTGGCCAGACGCACGATGTCGCCGCTTTCCTCGCGCGGCTTCAGCATGTCCTGCTGGGCCGGCAGCCAGCCGCCGAGGAAAACGTCGAGGTCGCCGGTGCTCATGGCCTGGTAGATGACCTGCAGGCCCAGTTCCTGGCTTTGCGTGGAATAGCCCAGCGGCGCCAGCAGCTGTTCGGCGATCCGGGTCTTGACGGTGATGCCCGGCCAGGCGGGAACACCGAAGTCGAGGGTGGCGTCATCGGCCTGAGCGGCCAGGTTGATGCTCAGGGCCAGCGGCAGGGCGGCCAGCAGCGTGCGATGGATCATGCGATCTCCTTGTCGTCAGGGTGTCCGGGGCGTCATGACGATGACCGCCATGACGCGGATACGGCTGTTCAGCGGCTCAGGACCCGCAGCCGCGACTCGAGCAGGTCCAGGTCCAGGTAGGTACCCTGCAGGTGCCGCTGGCCGGTGCTCGGGTCGAAGGCCTTGCGGCCGTGCAGGACCCGGCGGTTGTCGAAGGCCACCATCTCGCCCGGCTGCAGGGCGAACTCGAGCTGGTGGCGGGGGTCGTGCAGCCGCTGCCAGAAGCGGCGGTAGGCGCCGTACCAGGCATCGATGCGTTCCAGCGGCAGGCGCAGGGTGTCGCGGATCCAGTTGTTGAAGCGGATCTCCAGCGGGCGGCCCGCGGCGTCGAGCTGGATGACCGGCGCCCGGATGGCGATGTCGTGCTCCTCGTCCTGGAAGCGGAAGTCGATCGGCGTCTCGGCGAGCAGGCGGAAGGCCTCGGGGTCGCTCTCGCGCAGCGCCTCGGCCACCGCAAAGCCGTCGGCGAAGGTGGATTCGCCGCCCTCGGCCTCGTTCTGCAGGCAGTAGAGCAGCTGAATGTCCGGCGGCTGACGCCAGTTGGGCAGATCGGTGTGCAGGGCCAGCCCGATCGCCGTGTAGGCGGCGTTGTTGGGGTTGGGCTTGGAGCGCACGTCGAAGCGGGCGCCGAAGTTGGTGGCGCGCAGCGGGCCGATGCGCCCGGCCAGGCGGCTGACCTCCTCGTCGGCGATCGGGCCGTCGTCGAGCAGCACCAGGCCATCACGCAGCAGGGCCTCGAGCCAGGCACGCTCGCCGTGGGTCTGCAGGAAGTCGCGGTGGGCGATGCGCGCCGGCCGGAAACCGGCGGCCCAGGGGCGGCGGGCCGGCAGCGGATCGGCGGGCGCATCGTTGGCGTTTTCCAGGCGCCGCTGGAACAGCCAGACCGGGTCGAAGCGGCTCTCGTGGCCATCGTTCCAGACGAGTTGCAGCACACCGTCGTCCACCGTGACCGTCGGCGCCTCGTCGATGTCGCTTAGCGGCACGAACAGACGTTCGCGGGTCAGCGGGTGGCGGCAGGCACTGCAGGCGCAGTGGTCGCGCAGCCACAGCAGGGGAAAGTGGCCGCGGGAGCCGTCCGCCCAGTCCACGGTGACGCGAGCGCCGGTCGCCACGGCATCGACGATGGCCGGGCCGTCGACGTGGGGGGCGAGCTCGCCCATGGCCTGTCGGGCGTGTGGCGACGAAAGGGTGGCGCTCATCATGACCTCCTGTGAAGCGATCGGTAGCGAGTGAGGTGAGCAGGGTGCCCGCTGGCCGCAGCGGCGACAAACGATTAATCTGGGGGCAATGCCCAAGCTCTGCTAATACCTGGCTTTTTCATGACCACCCTGCCTCCGCTTCTCTGGCTGCAGGCCTTCGAGGCCGCCGCCCGTACCCTGAGCTTCACCCAAGCCGGCCAGGCGCTGGGCGTGACCCAGTCGGCGGTCAGCCAGCGCATCCGTCTGCTCGAGGATCGCCTGGGCCAGAAGCTGTTCGTCCGCCATCCCCGCAGCCTGACCCTGACCCCGGCCGGGCAGGCCTGGCTGCCCAGTGTCCAGGAGGCCTTCTCGCGGTTGAGCGAGGGCACGGCGGAGGTCTTCGGGCCGCGCAGCGAGGCGCCGGTGACGCTGCGCGCCACGCCGGTCATGCAGCAGACCTGGCTGGCGCCGCGGTTGCTGGCCTTTCATCGGGCGCACCCGGAGGTGGTGGTGCGGCTGGTGAGCGCAATCTGGCCCGAGGACTTCGGCCCCGAGGGCGCCGACATCGAGATCCGCTACGGGCGCGGCGACTGGGACGCGGTCACGGCGGTGTCGCTGGGCGGCGAGCACATGCTGCCGGCCTGCGCCCCGAGTGTCGCCGAACGGCTGGCCGAGCCGGCGGACCTGGCCGGGGAGACGCTGCTCCACGCCGTGGGCTTTGCGGTGGGCTGGCCGGCCTGGCTGGAGCGTGCCGGCATGCCGGACCTGGATCGTCGCTGTGGATCGCTGCTGTGCGACAGTCAGGTGATGACGCTGTCGCTGGCGGCCCGCGGCGGCGGCGTGGCGTTGACCCATCGCAGCCTGCTGGAGGCCCGGGACGATCTGGTGGCGCCATTCGCGCTCGACGTGCCCAGCGATGAAGGATTCTGGCTGGTCCGGCCGGCCCGGCGCATCGTGCGCCCCGAGGCGCTGCTGCTGTGGGAATGGCTGGTCGCCGATGGGAGTCCCGGCGATGAGGCGCTACGCTGAGAGCAGAGCCTTGCTGGCAAGCCGGGAGGTGCGGTGATGACGACGAGGAAGACAATCCAGCGTAGCGCGCCGCTGCTGGCGGCGCTGCTGTGGCTGGCGAGCCCGGCGCAGGCCGCCGATGGTGGAGGTTACCTGCTGGGGGACGGCAACGGGGGCTGGACGGTGCATCGCTTCGATGAACGTCAGGACCGGAGCCGTGAGGAGTGGCGTTCCCGGGACGGGCGGCGCTATCTCCAGCAGCGCGATCCGCAGGATCGGCAGCGAGACGACTGGCGGGATCGACAGCGAGGCTACGAGCGTGACCGGACGCCGTACCGTCGTCACGAGGGCGAGTGGCGTGACCGGTGGCGGCGTCACGACGACCGACGCGATCGCCATGACGAGCGCCGGCGGCGCGATCGCGCGGTCATCCTGCGTCCGGAGGTCGACATCCGCCTCGACGGACGCTCGGACCCGCCGCCCCGGCGCCGGGCGGGCGGGCCCGATGCCTGTCATCAGGCGCGCAGTGATACCTGGTCGACCGGGCCGGTCGATTGCCCCGACCCGAGGCCGCCGGAACGCCGGCAGCGCTGGTCGAGTTCGCCTTGACGGTGCGTCAGAGGGCCGGCCCTGCCACCCTGGCGGTCTTCAGGGTGGTCGGGGCCTTGTACAGCGGGGCCGCGTCGGCATCGCCCTGGCAGTCGGCGAAGGCGGTGCCGGGAATCAGCCACCACAGCTCGCCGTTCTGCTGGCCCAGGTCCCGGGCGCTGGACAGGTCGGCGCAGCTCAGGTCATCCCGCTTGCCCTGGTCGACGAACAGCCAGCGCTGCGTCGGGTTCGCCTGCAGCCAGGCATAGGCCCGCTTGAGCTGCGCCTCTTTCGGGGTCTTGAAGCCGAAGTGCACGGTGGGCTGGCGGCTCTGCAGCAGGAATTCTTCGTCGAAGGTGGGCATCGCCAGCCAGGCATCGGGGCCGGTGATGCCGACGACCTGCTGCATCATGTCGCGCGGTGAGCGGGTGCCATCGAGGATCTGGTAGCCCCAGGTCGACCACAGCACCCAGAACACCGCCATCCAGCCGGCGAAGACCAGCATGCCGCGACGCGGCTTCAGGGCGTAGAGCAGCGCGCCGGCACTCAGGCCGAGGGCGATCCACCAGCCCCAGGGCGACACCCCGTGCTCGGCGGCCAGGTCGGCCAGCGCCGGCAGGCCCAGTGCGCCGAGGATGCCGGCGAGCAGGAAGATCGTGCCCAGAACGGCAACCAGCGCCGCGCCCAGCCAGTGCACCCAGCGCTTGCACAGCAGGCCGGGAATCAGCGGCGCCATGGCCAGCACCAGCAGCGGCACGCCCGGCAGCATGTAGACGCCGCGCTTGCCCGGCGACAGCGAGAAGAAGAACACCAGCAGCACCAGGCCGCTCAGCGGCAGCAGCACCCGCGCGTCGAGACGCCGCAGGCGATGCCACCAGCCGCGCAACAGCCAGGGCAGCCCCAGGATCAGCGGCAGCCAGGCCCAGGGGATCACCTGGGCCAGGTAGTAGTACCAGGGCTCGAGGTGATGCCAGGACTCGGCATAGCGCTCGCCGGTCTGCTTGAACAGGATGTTGTCGCGGTAGGCGGCCAGGGTCGGATCGTCGCCGAAGGTGGTGAGCAGCACCATGGGCACCACCCACAGCGCGATGGTGCCCACCACGGTGGCCAGGCCCAGGCCGAGATCCTTCCACGCCAGCGGTGTCGCGCGGCCGCGCCAGGCGAGCAGCCCCCAGGCCGGCAGCATCAGCAGCGGCAGAAAGCCCACGCCCTTGGTGAGCACCCCCAGGCCCATGGCCACGCAGCCGATGTACCACCAGCGTCGGGCCGGCCCCAGCAGCGCGTGTCGCAACAGTCCGTAGACACCCAGTGTGATCCAGAAGGTGACCAGCATGTCGATCTGCGCGGCCTTGGCCTGCAGCACGAACTGCAGCGTGGAGAGCAGCGCCGCGCCGGTGATGAAGGCGATGCGGCGCCCGTACAGGCGCCGGCACAGGTCCATCACCAGCACCAGCGTGCCCACGCCGCCGATCAGCGAGGGGATCAGGAACCCCAGGCGCACCGAGCCGGTCAATGCGATGGAGGCCGCCGAGGCCCACATGAAGATCGGCGGCTTGTCGGGGTAGGGTTCACCGCCGCGATGGGGGATCCAGAAGTGCCCGGTATCCAGCATTTCCAGGGCGTTGAGGGCGAAACGCGGTTCGTCGGCGGGCCAGGGATCGCGCAGGCCGATGCCGATCGCCAGCAGCACGGTGGCGGCCAGCAGCAGCAAGAGCCAGGTCATGCGCTGCTTGCCGCGAAGGTAGGCGGGACGTTGCATGGGGCGACTCACGAAGACGTTGGGGTAAGGGGGTCAGCCCTGGCGGGAGGCTTCGGACTGGCGCGTTTCCCGGCGAATCAGCATGATGTTGCGCAGGTAGATGAACAGTCCCGAGGCCTGGCCGACAATGAACACCGGGTCCTGGCGATAGATCGCATAGGCGAGCAGGGTGGTGCCGCCGCCCAGGCTGAACAGCCAGAAGGCCTTGGGCACGATGCTGCGCCGGGCTCGTTCGCTGGCGATCCACTGGACCAGGAAGCGGGCCGAGAACAGCGCCTGGCCGAGAAAGCCGATGGCGACCCAGATCCATTCTGTCGTCATCGCGGGGAGCCCTCCTGCGGGAGTGTGTCGGTCTCGGCCGACGCCGTGGCGGTGCCCTCGCCGAGACCGAGAATGTCCTGGGCCTGGTCGACCGGCGCCGGCAGGCGGCAGCGCTTGCGCAGCCACATCACCCCGGCCATGTCGAGCAGGCCGGCCCACAGGCGGTTGTTGAGCCCGTAGTGGGAGTGGCCGGTGCCGCGCGGGCGATGGTTGACCGGCACCGACACGCAGCGGCCGCCCTGCATCTGGATCAGCGCCGGCAGGAAGCGGTGCATGTGGTCGAAGTAGGGCAGGGTCAGGAAGGCTCGGCGCTCGATGACCTTGATGCCGCAGCCGGTGTCCGGGGTGGCGTCCTTGAGCAGGGCGGCGCGCACCCGGTTGGCGACCCGCGAGGAGAGCCGCTTGAGCCAGTCGTCGCGACGGTTGACGCGCTGCCCGGCCACCAGCGTGACGTCGCCCTGGCGGGCGCGGGCCAGCAGGGCCGGCAGGTCGGCGGGATCGTTCTGGCCGTCGCCGTCGAGGGTGGCCAGCCAGGTGCCGCGAGCCGCATGTGCCGCCTGCCAGACCGAGGTGCTCTGCTCGGCGCTATGGGCGTGATGCAGCGGGCGCAGGCGCGAATCCTGCTCGGCGCGGCGGGTGAGCATCGCCCAGGTGTCGTCCTGCGAAGCGTCGTCCACCACCAGCACCTCGAACGGGGTGTCGGGCAGGGCGGCATCGATCTCGTCGAGCAGGGTAGGCAGGTTTCCGGCCTCGTCGCGGGCGGGAATGACAATCGAGAGTAGCGGTGTTGTCACGGCGGTGAACTCTTTTCTATCGACGGCAGGGCAGCCTGCCGAATGCGGCTTAAGGTGGCCTTAAGACTGTGTATCGGCGCACGGGCCCGAGAGGAGCCGAGCGGACATGGGCCCGGCACCATGCGGGCCAGGGGGAGACAAGAGCGCATTTTAAACGCGTATGATGCCACCGGGCACGCCCGGGGTACAGGCCCGGCACCTTGCGGCCTGCCGCTTAAGGCAACGTTAAGGAAATCGCTTGATGCTGGGTTGCCTGTAATCAATACGCCGGGAACAATGGGATACGCATGCGTCTACTACTGGTGGAGGATGACCCGTTACTGGGTGACGGCATCAAGACAGCCCTGCAGCGCGAAGGGTATGTCGTGGAGTGGTTCGACAACGGCACCGATGCCATGGCGGCGGCACGCTGCGAGGCCTTCTCGGTCGCCGTGCTCGATCTCGGGCTGCCCGACGTCGACGGCATGACGGTGCTGCGCCACCTGCGTCGACACAGCGACCTGCCGGTGTTGATCCTCACCGCGCGGGACGACGTCGACGACCGGATCGCCGGGCTCGATGGTGGTGCCGACGACTATGTACTCAAGCCCTTCGATCTCAAGGAGCTGCTGGCGCGGCTGCGCGTGGTGATGCGCCGTGCCGAGGGACGGGCTTCGCAGGTGCTGGAGATCGGTCCGCTGCGTATCGACGAGGCGCGTCATCAGGCGAGCTGGCGCGGCGAGCCGGTGGCGCTGGCGCGGCGTGAGTACGCGCTGCTGCTGGAGCTGGCGCGTCATCCGGACAAGGTGATGACGCGACCTCGCCTCGAGAGCCTGCTGTACGGCTGGGACGAGGAGGTGGCGTCCAACGCGGTGGAGGTGCATATCCATCACCTGCGCAAGAAACTCGACAAGGCGCTGATCGTCACCGTGCGTGGCATCGGCTATCGGCTGGATTCGCGCCTTCAATGATCTCGATTCGCCGTTATCTGACCCGCACGCTGGCCTTGGTGCTGGCGCTGGTGACCGCCCTGGCGATCACTGCCGCCTATCTGATCACGGCGCACGAGATGGAAGAGATTCTCGATGCCCAGCTGAGCCTGGAAAGCCGGGTGGTGGCCGGGCTGATCGGCCCGGATACCGATCTGGCCGACTATCGGCACATCGCCGCGGAACTCAGCCAGCCCGGGCATTTCGCCCGGCTCTACGAGGCGGGGCGTGCCCAGCCCCCGGACGACGGCATCCGGGCCTCGCTCTATCATCATGAAGAACACCTTCTTTCGGTGGGCTTCTGGCATCCGGACGGCACACCGCAGTTGCTCGGCGCGGTGTGGAATGACGCCGGGCCCTTCCCGGCGCCGCAGCAGACCGGCTACGACTGGGTCGAGTACAACGGCGCACGCTGGCGGGTGTTCTCGATGTTCGATGCCCAGAGCGGCCTGTGGATTCGCACGGGGGTGCACGAGGAGTTCTTCAGCGAACTGGAAAGCAAGGTGGTGCTGGGCAACCTGATCCCCATGCTGCTGGCCCTGCCGGTGCTGCTGTGGGCGATGGGCGTCATCATCCGCCGCGGCGTGCGCCCCATCGGCGCGCTGTCGCGCCAGGTCGAGGGGCGCAACGATCGCGACCTGAGCTTCCTCGACGTTACCGTGCCTCGCGAGCTGGCCGGGCTGCGCCAGGCGATCAACGATTTCATCGCCCGCCTGCGCGAGACGCTCGAGCGCGAGCGTCGCTTCACCGCCGATGCCGCCCATGAGCTGCGCACCCCGCTGGCGGGGCTGAAGATCCATCTCGACAACGCGCGCGCCGGCGAGTCGGCCTCGCTGGACAAGGCCTACAGCGGGGTGGAGCGTCTGCAGCGGGTGGTCGAGCAGCTGCTGGTGCTGGCCCGGATCGACCGCGAGGCGCCGTCCCAGGAAGCGGATGTGGATATCTACCCGCTGGTGCTCGACTTGGTCGCCGAGCTGTGGCCCTGGGCCCAGGCCCGCCATCAGGAGATCGAGGTCACGGGGCTGGAAGCGCTGTGGGTGCGGGCCGACCCGGTGGAGCTGGGCATCCTGATCCGCAACCTGCTGGACAACGCCCTGCGCTACACCCCCGAGCACGGCACCGTGACGCTGGAGCTGGCCGAACGCGACGGCCGGGCCCGGCTGATCGTGCGCGACAGCGGCCCGGGGATTCCCGAGGCCCTGATCGACAAGGTCACCGAGCGCTTCCGCCGGGTGGCCGATCAGCGCACCACCGGCAGCGGCCTGGGGCTGTCGATCGTCCTGGAACTGACCCGGCGCCAGCAGGCCAGCCTGACCCTGCGCAATCGCGAGCCCCACGGGCTCGAGGTCAGCCTGTCCTGGCCGTCGGTCTCCCCGGCCACGGCACGGCGCCTGCCGCGGCCCGACACCATAGGCTGAGTCCCGTTTCAGGCGTGATTCGCGGGGCGCCGGCGGGCCAGCGGGTCCTGGGCGAAGTAGCGCGAGAGCAGGGCATAGAGGGCAGGATAGGCGTGGCGCAGCCGGCCGGGGGCGCTGAAGAACAGCTCGCAGCACACCGCGAAGCACTCGCCGGGGTGACTGCCCGCGTAGTCGTCGATCGGCGTGGGCCTGCCGTGGGCCAGGTGGGCCTGCAGGTCGTCCCAGACCGCGGTGAAGACCCGGTGCCACTCGCGCGGGTCGATGTCGCGGGGCAGCGGCGGGAAGCCGTCGGCGTCCCGCGAGTTGCTCATGTCAAGCTTGTGGGCGAACTCGTGGATCACCACGTTGAAGCCGTTCCAGCCGCCGCTGTCCAGCAGGTCGATCCGGGAGATCACCACCGGCCCCTGGAACCAGGTCTCGCCGACCCGTTCGTCCTCGTACTCGTGGATCACGCCGGCGTCGTCCATCTCGGCGACGTGGCGCCGGAAGGCCTCCGGCACCACCACCACCTCATGGACGTTGGCGAAGGCCTCGCCGGCCTCGGCGTCGCTCCAGCCCAGCGTCAGCAGGCAGGCCTGGGCGGCCAGCCCCAGCCGTGTCGCCAGGTCGAACTCGGCGGTCTCCGGGGTACTGATCCGCTTGTGGCGCAGGAAGGCCCAGGCGCGCTCGCCGAGCCGCTCGGCCTCGTCCGCGGGCAGCGCCGCCAGCAGCGGCAGGCGCCGGCAGGCCGTCTGCCAGGCCTCGGCCGGCAGCGGGTGACGACGGGCCTCGCGCCGGCGTCGCCAGGCCTGGAAGGCGTGCCATGGGCTCATGCGGGCCGCCTCAGTGGCCGTCCTCCTGGCGACTGCCGGACTTCCAGCTCCAGTCGCGCAGGCGCAGGTCGAACAGGTCCTGACGGCGGTCCTTGAGGTTGGTCACCGTGCCCTCGCTGCGCACCACCTTGAGCCGGGTGAGGTCGAGATCCGAGAACATCACCATCTCGGTGTTGGGCGTGGTCTCGGAGAGCACCGCATCGTGGGGGAAGGCGAAGTCGGACGGCGAGAACACCGACGACTGGGCGTACTGGATGTCGAGGTTCTCGATCGACGGCACGTTGCCGACGCTGCCGCACACCACCACGTAGCACTCGTTCTCGATGGCGCGGGCCTGGGCGCAGTGGCGCACCCGCAGGTAGCTGTTCTTGGTGTCGGTCCAGAACGGCACGAAGAGGATGTCCATGTCCTGATCGGCGAGCAGCCGCGGCAGCTCCGGAAACTCCACGTCGTAGCAGATCAGGATGCCCACGCGCCCGGCGTCGGTGTCGAACACGCGCAGCTCGTCGCCGCCTTCCACCACCCAGTCGCGGCGTTCCTGGGGGGTGATGTGCAGCTTGGCCTGGCGGTCGATCTCGCCGTCGCGACGGCACAGGTACGAGACGTTGTAGAGCTTGCCGTCCGCGCCTTCCTCGACCATCGAGCCGGCGACGATGTTGATGTTGTAGGACACCGCCATCCGCGAGATCTCGGTCTTGAAGCGCTCGGTGAAGCCGGCCAGGAAGTGGATCGCGGCGAGCTGGTCGGACTGGTCGGTGAGTCCCATCAGCGGCGTGTTGAACAGCTCGGGGAGCACCACGAAGTCGCTCTGGTAGTCGGCGACGGCGTCGACGAAGTACTCGACCTGCTGCAGCACCGACTCGACCGAGGCGAATTCGCGCATCTGCCACTGCACGGCGCCCACCCGCACCTGGGTCTTGCGTGTCTCGAGCACCCGCTCGGCGGGCTCGAAGAGGATGTTGTTCCACTCCAGCAGCGTCGCGTAGCCCTGCGACTTCTCGTCCTCGGGCAGGTACTTGCGCAGCAGCCGCTTGACCTGGAAGTCGTTGGCCAGCTGGAACGACAGGATCGGGTCGTGGATCTCCTTGCGGGCCACCGCCTCCAGGTATTCCGCCGGCGACATCGCCTCGGCGTATTCGTGGTAGTTGGGGATGCGCCCGCCGGCGAGGATCGCCTGCAGGTTCTTCGAGCGACACAGTTCCTTGCGTGCTTCGTAGAGGCGCCGTCCCAGCCGGTAGCCCCGGTAGGCCGGGTCGATCAGCACGTCGAGGCCGTAGAGGGCGTCGCCGTCCGGGTCGTTGAGGATGATCTCGCGGCTTCCGATCAGGTCGTCGTAGCGGTGCGGGTTGGAGAACTCGTCGTAGTCGACCAGCGCGGTCAGCGCCACGCCCACCAGGCGGCCGTCATCCTCGATGGCGATCTGGCCGTCGGGGAATTCCTGGATCAGCTTGTCGATGGTGTGCCGGGGCCAGGCGCCGCCGATATCGTGGTAGACGGCGTCCATCAGCGTCTTGAGCTGGGGGTAGTCCTCGGAAGTCAGGTTGCGCAGGTTGAGGTGCAGATCGTCGAGGGACATGGGCGTCGATTATCCTGGTAAAGCGTCAGAGCGTAGCGTAACACGCCCGCGTGTGCGGGCGTGTCGGGCGGTGCTGCGGAGCCGCTTACGCCCCTTCGAGAAAGGTCAGGGCGCGACCGTGGGAAAGCGCTGCGGCGTGACGATGATAGGCGCTGCGCGCCCAGCAATTGAAGCCGTGGTCGGCCCCGTCGTAGACATGGATCTCGACGTCGTCGCGGTCGGCGAAGGCCCGGCGGGTCTGTTCGACGTGTTCGTCGGTGATGTGGCCGTCGTTGCCGGCGAAGTGGAACTGGGCCGGGACCGTCAGGCCGGCGGCCTTGTCGAGATGATTGTGGATGCCGCCGGGGTAGAAGCACACTGCCCGGTCGACGCCGGACTCGATGCCGGCCAGGTAGGCGAGGATGCCGCCCATGCAGTAGCCGAGCGATGCCACCTCGCCCTCGCACTCGGGGCGCTGGCGCAGTGCCTGCACGGTGCTGGCCAGGTCCTTCACCGCCACCGTGAAGTCGATCTCGCCGACCAGCCGGAAGGCCTTGTCCATGTCGTCGCCCTCATAGGCGAGTTCCACGCCGGGTTCCTGACGCCAGAAGACATCCGGGGCGAGCACCACGTAGCCGTCCAGGGCGTACTGCTCGGCGACACTGCGGATGTGGTGATTGACGCCGAAGATCTCCTGAATCAGCACGATGCCCGGGCCCTTGCCGGCGGGCGGCAGGGCCAGGTAGCCCTTGAAGGTCTGTTCATCGTGGCTGGTGATGTCGATCCACTGGGTGCTGACGGTCGGTTGGGGCATGCTTCCTCCATGATAGCTGGCGCCGCCGGTCCAGCGTCGATAGTGGCCGGGCACGGCGCGTCCACGAATAATTCGTTGACTAATCGTAGGCGGGGAGAGCGTTCAGGACAATGGTAAGAACGAACACCGAAGACACGGTGGCGTCGGGCACGATCAGCGCAGCTGGCTGTCCTTGCTGCCGCGGCGGTTGTAGCCGCTGAACGTGGACTGACGCCGGTCGGCCTCGCTCTGGCAGGTGATGCACAGGCGCACGCCGGGTATCGCCTCGCGGCGCGCCTGGGGGATCGGCGCGTCACACTCTTCGCAGTGGGTCAGGCTCTCGCCGCGCGGCAGTTGGCTGCGCGAGCGCTCGACGGCATCCTCGATGGTGCTGTCGATCTGCTCCTGTACCGCGCCATCCTTCGACCATCCTCCGGCCATGACGACCTCCTGACTCCGCAACCGTTTCGTTCCCAGTCTAGCCGGAACAAAGGGCTATGGGCGACGAGCCGCGAGTCGCTCATGGCGTGGTGTGGATTGATGGGCTGTTGTGGGAGGGGTTTGATCCCCGACGGCGGGGCCCGGTGGCCGGTCCGTCGCGACTGACGTCGCTCCCACAATCCGACCGACCCTGTCGGCCGGCCAGGTTGCGGGGGGTTGTGGGGGTAGCGGCTCTCCCGGAGTCCGTCTTGTGGGCTTGCGTGAGTGGCGGGCGACGAGCATCAGCCGGGCTCGCTGCCCGCCGCTCGTCGCCCGCCGCCGGGGTCAGCCCCTGGCCTTGTCCACCGCGCGCCAGTGATGCAGCAGCGGCTCGGTGTAGCCCGCCGGCTGCTCGCGGCCCTTGAAGATCAGGTCCGAGGCCGCCTGGAAGGCGCTGGAGTCGGCCAGGTGCGCGGTCATCGGCGTGTAGGCCGGGTCACCGGCGTTCTGGTCGTCGACCACCTTCGCCATGCGCTCGAGGGTCTCCTTGACCTGGGCCTCGCTGACCACGCCGTGGTACAGCCAGTTGGCGATGTGCTGGCTGGAGATGCGCAGCGTGGCGCGGTCTTCCATCAGCCCCACGTCGTGGATGTCGGGCACCTTGGAGCAGCCCACGCCGTGCTCGACCCAGCGCACCACGTAGCCGAGGATGCCCTGGCAGTTGTTGTCGAGTTCCTGCTGGATCTCGTCGGCCGACCAGTCGGGGGTCTCGACCACCGGCACGGTGAGCAGGTCGTCCAGATAGTCGGTGGCCGGGCGCGACTCGAGGTCCTGCTGCACGGCGGCGACATCGACCTGGTGGTAGTGCAGGGCGTGGAGCACCGCGGCGGTGGGCGAGGGCACCCAGGCGGTGTTGGCGCCGGCCTTCGGGTGGCCGATCTTCTGCACCAGCATGTCGGCCATCAGGTCGGGCATCGCCCACATGCCCTTGCCGATCTGGGCGCGACCGCGCAGGCCGCAGGCCAGACCCACCTGGACGTTGTTGGCCTCGTAGGCCTGGATCCAGGGGGCGCTCTTCATGTCGCCCTTGCGGCGCATCGGGCCGGCTTCCATGGCGGTGTGCATCTCGTCGCCGGTGCGGTCGAGGAAGCCGGTGTTGATGAACACCACCCGCGAGGTGGCCTCGGCAATGCAGGCCTTGAGGTTGACGCTGGTGCGGCGCTCCTCGTCCATGATGCCCATCTTGAGGGTGTCGCGGGGAAGGCCCAGCACGTCCTCGATGCGCGTGAACAGGGTGTTGGCGAAGGCGACTTCCTTGGGGCCGTGCATCTTGGGCTTGACGATGTACACCGAGCCGGTGCGGCTGTTGCGCGGCTGATCCTCGCCCTTGCTGAGGTCGTGAATGGCGATCAGGCCGGTGAGCACGCCGTCGAGGATCCCCTCGGGGATCTCGTTGCCGTCGGCGTCGAGCACTGCGGGGGTGGTCATCAGGTGGCCGACGTTGCGCACGAACAGCAGCGAGCGCCCGGGCAGGCGCAGGGCGCCGCCGTCCGGCGTGGTGTAGTCGCGGTCGGGGTTGAGGCGACGGGTGACGGTCTTGCCGCCCTTGTCGAAGGACTCGGCGAGATCGCCTTTCATCAGCCCCAGCCAGTTGCGGTAGACGCCGACCTTGTCCTCGGCGTCGACGGCGGCCACCGAGTCCTCGCAGTCCATGATGGTGGTCACCGCGGCCTCGACGAGCAGGTCCTTGACGTGGGCCGGGTCGGTCTTGCCGATCGGATGCGTGGCGTCGATCTGGATTTCCAGGTGCAGGCCGTGGTGGGCGAGCAGCACCGCCTCGGGGGCGGCGGCGTCGCCGCGGTAGCCGACCAGCTGGTCGGGGCGCGCCAGGCCGGTCTCGCGGCCGTTGTCACGCGAGACGACCAGCTTGCCGTCACGGATCGCGTAGCCGGTGGCTTCACGATGCGAGCCCTCGGCCAGCGGCGCGGCGGTGTCGAGCACCTCGCGGGCGTAGGCGATGACCTTCTCGCCGCGCTTGGGGTTGTAGGCGGTGCCCTTCTCGGCGCCGTCGGTCTCGGGGATCACGTCGGTGCCGTAGAGGGCATCGTAGAGGCTGCCCCAGCGGGCGTTGGCGGCGTTGAGCGCGTAGCGGGCATTGTTGACCGGCACCACCAGCTGCGGGCCGGCCTGCACGGCGATCTCGGCGTCGACGTTGCGGGTGGTGACCTGCACCTCGCCCGGGTCGGCGGCGAGATAGCCCTGCTCGCGCAGGAACGCCTGGTAGGCGGCCATGTCGCGCACCGGCCCCGGATGGGCCTGGTGCCAGGCATCGAGCTCGCCCTGCAGGCGGTCGCGCTCGGCAAGCAGGTCGCGGTTGGTGGGCGCGAGGTCGTGGACCAGGGCATCGACGCCGGCCCAGAAGGCCTCGGGGTCGACACCGGTGCCGGGCAGGGCCTCGTCGGTGATGAAACGGTCGAGTTCGGCGGCCACCTGCAGGCGGTGGCGGGTAACGCGGTCGGTCATGATCGGTCTCCTTGTCCGAGAGGTGCTGACGCACCGTCGGTGCGGGGCATCAGCGCCGTGGCGAAGTGAACGGCCTCAGGCCAGGGCGGCGACGCCGGCCTTGGCGACCTGCACGTCCTGGTCGGGCTTGACGCCGGACACGCCGACGCTGGCGATGACCTGACCATCCTGGATGACCGGCACGCCGCCGGACAGCAGAGCCTGCATCGGCGCGGTGGTGAAGGCGATGCGGCCGTTGTTGATCATCTCTTCGAAAGCCTGGGTTTCCTTGCGACCGATGGCGGCGTTGCGCGCCTTCTCGGTGGCCACGCCGGCGGAGAACGGCGGCGCGCCGTCCATGCGACGCAGGGCCAGCAGGTGGCCGCCGTCATCGGCGACGGCGATGGTCACCGCCCACTGGTTGGCCTCGGCTTCGCTCTGGGCGGCGTCGAGGATGGCGTTGACGTCCTTGAGTTCGAGTACGGCTTTGGTCTGCATGGTTGCTCTCCTTTAGTTTTTACTTAACTGGCGTTCCAGATGATTGACTATTTGAAGAAAAAGCGCTGTAAAGCGTCGCGAGCGCAGCCCGTTCAGGCCGGATTCAAGGCCTCGTCGACGATCTCGATCCAGTGTCGTACTGACGTCCGCCCCGCGCCGTCCAGATGGGTCTGGCAACCGATATTGGCGGTGACGATCAGTTCGGGGTTGCCGGCTTCCAGATTGTCCAGCTTGTTGTCGCGCAGCTGACGGGACAGCTCGGGCTGGGTGACCGAGTAGGTGCCGGCGGAGCCGCAGCACAGGTGGGCGTCCTGCACCGGGGTCAGCTCGAAGCCGAGGCGGGTCAGCACGCCCTCGACCGCGCCACCCAGCTTCTGGGCGTGCTGCAGGGTACAGGGGCAGTGGAAGGCCAGGCGCCGGCTCTCCTTGACGTCGAGGGTGTCGAGGGCCTCGTCGCGCAGGATTTCCGACAGGTCCCTGGCCAGGGCACTGACCCGCTGGGCCTTCTCGGCGTAGGCCGGGTCGTCGGCGAGCATGTCGGCGTATTCCTTGACGAAGGCACCGCAGCCGCTGGCGGTCTGGATGATCGCCTCGACGCCGTTCTCGATCGCCGGCCACCAGGCGTCGATGTTGGCACGCATGCGCGCGCGTCCGGCGTCCTGGGCGTTGAGATGGTAGTCGATGGCACCGCAGCAGCCGGCCTCGGGAGCGGGCGTCAGACCGATACCCAGGCGATCGAGCACCCGCGCGGTGGCCGCATTGGTGTTGGGCGACAGGCCCGGCTGCACGCAGCCTTCGAGAATCAGCATCTGGCGGGCGTGCTGCTTGCCGTCGGGGCGCTTGCCGGCGTCCACCGGGCGTGCCGGCATCTTGTCGCGGAGGGCGCCCGGCACCAGCGGGCGGAACGTCTGGCCCAGTGCCAGCAATGCCTTGAAACGCTGCGGATCGACCAGTGCCTTGCGCAGCCCCAGATGCAGGATGCGCTCCCGGGGCGTGCGACCGACGCGACGGTCGACCTCGGCGCGGCCGATGTCGAGCAGCTTGTGATACTCGACGCCGGAGGGGCAGGTAGTCTCGCAGTTGCGGCAGGTCAGGCAACGGTCCAGGTGGAGCTGGGTCTCCCGGGTGACCTGGTCGTCGTCATCCGGGCTCTCCAGCAGCTCCTTCATCAGGTAGATGCGCCCGCGCGGCCCGTCGCGCTCGTCACCGAGCAGCTGGTAGGTGGGGCAGGTGGCGTTGCAGAAGCCGCAGTGCACGCAGGTTCGCAGGACACGGTCGGCCTCGCGGATATGCGGTTTCGCCAGATCGGCGTCGGTGAACTGTGTCTGCATGTCAGAGACCCTCGTAAAGCCGGCCGGGGTTGAAGATGCCGTTGGGATCCAGCTTGGCCTTGAGCTGCCGGTGATACTTGGCCACGACCGGCGAGAGCGGCGTGAAGGGATCCCGGGCGCCACCCTGGGCGTGCGGCGTGTAGCAGGTGGCGTGACCGCCGGCCCGGGCGGCGGCTTCGCGGATCGTCTCGGCGTCGGCGGTCGTCTTCAGCCAGCGCTGGGCGCCGCCCCAGTCGTAGAGCATGTCGCCGTCCAGCGCCAGTGCCGGCGTGTTGTTGGGCAGCGAAAGGCGCCACAGGGCGCGGCTGTCGTCATCGCCGAAGAAGGCCAGGCGCTGCTCGCGCAGGTTGTTCCAGAACTCGGCCTCCAGGGTGTCGCCGCCCAGACGCTCGGCGGTGGCGGCCACCGAACTGGTGCCGCCTTCCAGGCGCAGGTGAAGGGCGCCGTCGTGCCAGGCGGCGGCGGTCAGCGGCAGCGGCTGACGGCCCCATTCGGCGAGGCGTTCCAGGGCCGTCTCGACGGGCATTTCCAGACGCAGGCTGCGCGTCGCGGCGGGGCGCGGCAGCACCTTGAAGGAGATTTCGGTCAACACGCCGAGGGTGCCCTGGGCGCCGACCATCAGCCGCGAGAGGTCGTAGCCGGCGACGTTCTTCATGACTTCGCCGCCGAAGCGCAGCTGCTTGCCGTCGTGAGTGATCAGCCGGCAGCCGAGCACGAAGTCGCGCGCGGCGCCCGCCCAGGGGCGTCGCGGGCCGGAGAGGCCGGTGGCGACGGCGCCGCCGACGGTCGCATCCGGGCCGAAATGCGGCGGCTCGAAGGGCAGTCGCTGGCCCTCGGCATCGAGGGCGGCCTCGAGCTCGGCGAGCGGGGTGCCGGCGCGTACCGAGACCACCAGCTCGACCGGGTCGTAGTGGACGATGCCGCGATGCTCGGTCAGCGACAGCGTCTCGCCCTCGACCGGCCGGCCGTAGAAGGCCTTGGTGCCGCCGCCGGCGATACGCAGCGGCGTGGCGTCGGCGTCGGCGCGGCGGACCTGCTCGCACAGCTGTTCGGCGATGTCCTGGCCGCGTTCGGCCTGAACGGGATGCGCGTCCTGTTCGTGATGGGTACGGGTCATGATCGTTCCTCAGAAACGCGGAAGGTCCGGGTGCGGCAGCTCGCCCTTGTGCACGTGCATGGCGCCGAACTCGGCGCAGCGCTGCAGGGTGGGGATGTTCTTGCCGGGGTTGAGCAGTCGGCTGGCGTCGAAGGCCGACTTGACGGCGTGGAACACGCTCAGTTCGTCGGGCTGGAACTGGCTGCACATCTGGTTGATCTTCTCGCGGCCCACGCCGTGCTCGCCGGTGATGCTGCCACCGGCCTCGACACACAGCTCGAGGATCTTGCCGCCGACGTCCTCGGCCAGCTCCAGCTCGCCGGGCTTGTTGGCATCGAACAGGATCAGCGGATGCATGTTGCCGTCGCCGGCGTGGAAGACGTTGGCCACCGGCAGGCCGGACTCCTCGGAGAGCCGGGCGATGCCCATCAGCACGCGGGGCAGCTCGCGGCGCGGAATCGTGCCGTCCATGCAGTAGTAGTCCGGGGACATGCGGCCCACCGCGGGGAAGGCGTTCTTGCGCCCGGCCCAGAACTTGGCGCGTTCGGCGTCGTCGCGGGCCTGGGCGATGTCGGTGGCGCCGGCGGCCTCGAGCACGCCGCGCACCGTGGCGCAGTCGTCGTCGACGTCGGCCTCGACGCCGTCGAGCTCGCAGAGCAGGATCGCCTCGGCCTCGGTGGGGTAGCCGGCCTTGACGAAGTCCTCGGCGGCCTTGATCGCCAGCTTGTCCATCATCTCCAGCCCGCCGGGGACGATGCCGGCGGCGATGATGTCGCCGACCGCCTTGCCGGCCTTCTCGACGTCGTCGAAGCTGGCCATCAGCACCTTGGCGCTCTCCGGCTTGGGCAGCAGCTTGACGGTGATCTCGGTGATCACGCCGAGCATGCCCTCGGAGCCGGTGAACAGCGCCAGCAGGTCGAAGCCCGGGGCATCGAAGGCCTCGGAGCCCAGCGTCATGCGCTCGCCCTCGATGGTGATCACCTCGATGCGCAGCACGTTGTGCACGGTCAGGCCGTATTTCAGGCAGTGCACGCCGCCGGCGTTCTCGGCGACGTTGCCGCCGATCGAACAGGCGATCTGCGACGAGGGGTCCGGGGCGTAGTAGAGCCCGTGGGGAGCGGCGGCCTCGGAGATCGCCAGGTTGCGCACGCCGGGCTGGACCCGGGCGGTGCGGGCGTCGGGATCGATATCGAGGATGCTGGCGAAGCGCGACATGACCAGCAGCACGCCCTGTTCCAGCGGCAGGGCGCCGCCGGACAGGCCGGTGCCGGCGCCGCGGGTCACCACCGGTACGCCGAGCGCATGGCAGCGGCGCATCAGGGTCTCGACCTGGTCGAGGGTGTGGGGCATGGCCACCAGCATCGGCAGCACGCGGTAGGCGGACAGGCCGTCGCACTCGAAGGGGTGCAGATCCTCCTCGCGGTGCAGCAGGGTCATGTCCGGCAGCGCCTGCTGCAGGTCGTCCAGGACGGCGGCCTTGTCGACGCGGGTCAGCGCGCCGTCGAGCTGCTCGTCGTAGAGAATGTTCATCGCTCACTCTCCGTTCATCGCGCCGGCGAGTCGCCGGTCGGGGCAGTCACGGGGACCGGTACGGGAGCCCGTCCGATTGTCTTGGCCCTAAATCTGCGCGTTCTCGCCTCGACTGTCCAGTTTTTGGTATGCTGGTAATACCAGTAATTGGTCTAATTTATGAAAACTGTTTCCAGCTATTCAATGGGAGATCGAACGATGCCAGGGCATCCAATTTTCGAGCCTGACCCAAGGTCCGGACGGTGGTTCGGGAGGAGCTGAGATGGTCGCCTATTCCACGCATCAGGGTAATCGACGCATGGCCGACACGGTGGCCACCCAGATCGAGGAGTTGATCCTCGACGGGGTGATCCGTCCCGGCGAGCTGCTGCCCTCGGAGCGGCGCCTGTGCGACAAGCTGGGCGTGTCGCGGGCCTCGCTGCGCGAGGGACTCAAGGTGCTGCGCGGCAAGGGCATCATCGATACCCGCCAGGGGCGCGGTTCGGTGGTGGCGCGGTTGATCCCGCCGCGCGACGACAGCCCGCTGATGCACCTGTTCCGCGATCATCCGCGTACCCTCTACGACCTGCTCGAGGTACGCACGCTGCTCGAGGGCGAGTCGGCACGGCTGGCGGCGCTGCGCGGCACGCCGGCGGACCGGGTGATCATCACCCGGCGCTACGAGGAGATGGTCGACTATGTGCGGGGAGCCGACGAGATCAATGTGGAGCGTCTGGCGCGGTTCGACCACGGCTTCCACCTGGCGATCTGCGAGGCGTCGCACAACCCGGTGCTGGTCTACACCCTGCAGGGGTTGACCGACCTGCTGCTGAGTTCGGTGTTCGCCTCGGTCAAGAACCTCTATCATCGGCCGGCGCCGCGGGAGCAGATCAACCGCCAGCACGAGCGGCTGTTTCGGGCGGTGATCGATCAGGACCCCGACCGGGCGCGGGAGGCGGCGCTCGAGCATCTGGCGAGCATCGGCGACAGCCTGCGCGAGATCGAGGCGGAGGATGAGCGGCTGGTGCGCTCGGCGATGCGTCTGGAGACCTGGGAGTGAGCAGGGCAGTCGCAAGTGGATCGGGTGAGGGGGGACAGATTACTCCGAACGATAGCGCTAACTGCGATAGCCCTGTGGGAGTGAGCGGGTGACGCGACGCCGGGGCGCCGGGCAGGCTATCATGTCGCCCTTTGCCCCGACGGAGTCGTCATGTCCCTGCTTCGCCGCCTGCCGATCGACCGCTTCCTGCTGATGTTGCTGGGGGCCGTGCTGCTGGCCTCGCTGCTGCCGGTGCGCGGCGAGGCCGCCGTCGCCTTCGCCTGGCTGACCAAGCTGGCGATCGCCGCGCTGTTCTTCCTGCACGGCGCGCGCCTGTCGCCCCGAACCGTGCTCGAGGGGCTGATCCACTGGCGGCTGCACGCCACCGTCTTCGCCGCCACCTTCCTGCTCTTTCCGCTGCTGGGCGCCGTCATTACCTGGCTGACGCCGGCGCTGCTGCCGTCCTCGCTGGCCATGGGCGTGATGTTCCTGTGCCTGCTGCCCTCCACCATCCAGTCGTCGATCGCCTTCACCTCGATCGCCGGGGGCAATATCCCGGCGGCGATCTGCTCGGCCTCGGCGTCGAACATCCTGGGCATGTTCATCACGCCGCTGCTGGTAGGGCTTTTGATGTCGGCCGAAGGCGGCGGGGTATCGATGCAGGCGCTGGGCGCCATCCTGCTGCAGCTGCTGGCGCCCTTCCTGGCGGGGCAGCTGCTGCAGCGCTGGATCGGCGAGCGGGTCGTGCGCCACAAGGCGCGGCTGGCGCTGGTCGATCGCGGGGCGATCCTGATGGTGGTCTACCTGGCCTTCAGCGAGGCGCGCGTCGCGGGGCTGTGGGGGCAGCTGTCGCCCGCGGCGCTGGCGGTGATGGTGGCCATCGACATGCTGCTGCTGGCGGCGGTGCTGGTCATCACCACCCTGGCCAGCCGCTGGCTGGGCTTTTCCCGGGAGGACGAGATCACCATCGTCTTCTGCGGCTCCAAGAAGAGCCTGACCAGCGGGGTGCCCATGGCGCACGTGCTGTTCCCGCCGGCGCTGATCGGCAGCATCATCCTGCCGGTGATGCTGTTCCACCAGATCCAGCTGTTCGTCTGCGCGCTGCTGGCGCGCCGCTATGCCCGCCGGGCGGAGGCCGCCCCGCCGCGATAGCTGCAACGCGGCCGAGCCGGTGAAAGACGTAGGAGTCGCCGGTGATTTTGTTGGCCTGCTATGGTTAAAAGCCTCTCCCACAATCGCTAGGCGGGATGGGCTTTCCCGGCGGCAAGGCTTCGCGAGGGCGCTGTAAACCCCTCCTTGGGCGCTACCTTTGCCATCCATGGCAAAGGACCCTCGCTTCGCCATGTTCCCCGGCGCCCATTATTCCGCGAGTTTGGGAACGAACTCTAGGCACTGTCTGAAAAGTCGACGAGCGAAGGTCAGACAAGGCAAAAATCAGCGAAAAAGCGGAGTTTACGGGGTGTAAATGAGCATTTTGAGCTGATTTTTAACGCAGTATGGCCGAGCGCAGACAGTTTTCAGACAATGCCTAATCCCTGTCCACTCACAGGAGGGTCACCATGGACTATCGTCGTCTGGGCCATACCGGGCTTCAGGTCTCGTCGCTCTGCCTGGGCACCATGACCTACGGCACCCCGCAATGGCGCGACTGGGTGCTCGACGAGACGCAGAGCCGTCCGTTCATCCAGCAGGCCCTGGACGCGGGGATCAACTTCTTCGATACCGCCGACATGTACTCCGACGGCGAGTCGGAGCGGGTGGTGGGGCGCGCCCTGCGGGACTTCGCCCGGCGCGAGGAGGTGGTCGTCGCCACCAAGGTCTACAACCCGACCGGCAACAAGGGCCCCAACGAACGCGGGCTGTCGAAGAAGCACATCCGTCATGCCATCGATGCCTCGCTGACGCGGCTGGGCATGGAGTACGTGGATCTCTACCAGACCCATCGCTGGGACTACGACACGCCCATCGAGGAGACCATGGAGGCGCTGCACGAGGTGGTGCAGTCGGGCAAGGCGCTCTACCTGGGGGCGTCGAGCATGCATGCCTGGCAGTTCGCCAAGGCCCAGCGGGTGGCTCGGGAGAACGGCTGGACGCCGTTCTCCACCATGCAGCCGATGGTCAACCTGATCTATCGCGAGGAGGAGCGGGAGATGATTCCGCAATGCCTCGATCAGGGCGTGGCGGTGATCCCCTGGAGCCCGCTGGCCCGCGGCATCCTCGCCGGCAGCAAGCCGGTCGGCAGCGAGGGCGAGACCACGCGCGCGCGCAGCGACGCACAGATGCGCCAGTGGAACCTGGGGCAGGAGCGCGACCGGCCGGTGATCGAGGCCCTGCAGGAACTCGCCAGGGAGAAGGGGGGCTCACCCGCCCAGGTGGCGCTGGCCTGGCTGCTGCAGAAGCCCGGCATCACCGCGCCGATCATCGGCGCCAGCAAGTCGCACCATCTGGATCAGGCGCTGGGCGCGCTGGATCTCGTCCTGAGCGAGGCGGATATCGAGCGTCTCGAGTCGCCCTACGTGCCGCACGAGGTGGTGGGGTTCCGCTGAACGGCGTGCCGCCGGCGGCATCAGGCCGCCCGAAACGACAACGCCCCGGCCGATGGCCGGGGCGTTGTGCGTTCGGCGCCGGGGCGGGATCAGCCGCCCAGCAGACCGTCGGTCACGTGCAGCCCGTAGAAGGCGATCAGGCCGATGATGCCCGCGAACAGCACATAGTAGAGGGTCGGCAGGATGGTCTTGCGCAGGGTCACACCCTCGCGTCCCAGCAGACCCACGGTGGCCGAGGCCGCCACCACGTTGTGGATGGCGATCATGTTGCCGGCCGCGGCACCCACCGCCTGCAGCGCCACCATCATGCTGGTGGACAGGCCCAGCGCGCTGGCGACGTTGAACTGGAAGTCCGACAGCATCAGGTTGGAGACGGTGTTGGAGCCGGCGATGAAGGCCCCCAGGGCGCCGACGGTGGGCGCGAACAGCGGGTAGATGTCGCCCACGCTGTCGGCCACGAAGCGGGCCATGGCCACCGGCATGGAGACCAGGTCGGACCCGTTGACGCCGGAGTTGATCAGGATGCGCACCATGGGAATGGTGAACAGCAGCACGAAGCCGGCGCCCAGCAGGGTGCGGGTGGATTCGTGGAAGGCGGCCTTGACTTCGCTGCCGCGCATGCGGTGCAGGCCGATGGTCAGCAGCACCACGAACACCAGGATACCGCCGGGCAGGTACAGCGGCTGCAGGCTGCCGGAGATGCCGGTCTCGCCGAGGATGTTGCTCCAGCCGACACTCGCCGAGGTCAGGGCGTCCTTGAGCGGGGCGATGGTCCGCGAGAGCACCAGGAACACGGCCAGCAGCACGTAGGGCACCCAGCCCATGAAGACCGAGATCGGCGTGCGGTCGGTGACCTCGTTGGCCTTGATCTCGAGGTCGCCGTGCCATTCCTCGGGCCAGCGACTGACCTCCGGGAAGTCCCAGGTTTCCTTGGGCAGCAGGAAGCCCTTGCGCGCCGCCGGCACGACGATCGCCAGGCCGACCATGGCGCCGATCATCGACGGGAACTCCGGCCCGAGCAGCACGCCGGCCAGCATGTAGGGCACCACGAAGCAGACCCCGGCGAACAGCGCGAACGGCGCGATCGCCAGGCCTTCACGCCAGGAGCGGTTGGCACCGAAGAAGCGCACCATGATGGTGACCAGGATCAGCGGCATGAACAGGCCGATGATGCCGTGGGTGATGGCGACCTCGGAGGTGATGAGGTGGTAGTAGTGATCCCAGCTGGAGCCGTTGGCGGCCAGTTGCTCGCTGATGCCGGACTTGTGGAGGCCGCCGGTGACGCCCACCACGATCGGCGTGCCCACGGCACCGAAGGAGACCGGCGTGGACTGGATCATCATGCCCACGACCACGGCGCCCAGTGCCGGGAAGCCCAGGGCCACCATCAGCGGTGCAGCGACGGCGGCCGGGGTGCCGAAGCCGGAGGCGCCTTCGATGAAGCAGCCGAACAGCCAGGCGACGATGATGGCCTGGACGCGACGGTCCGGGCTCACGCCGGAGAAGCCGTTGCGAATCGCGGCGATCCCGCCGGAGTGCTTGAGCGTGTTGAGCAGCAGGATGGCGCCGAAGATGATCCACAGGATGGCGACCGTGAGAATCAGGCCCTGGAATGTCGACGCCAGCACGCGTGTGAACGTCATGTTCCAGGCGAACAGGCCGATCAGGGCGGTGACGACGAAGACGACCGGCATGGCGGTCCGCGCGGGCAACCGGAAGCCGATCAGCAGTATCCCCGCCAGCAACAGCGGTAGAAAGGCCAGAAGCGCGAGTAACGATTCATTCATGAGGCACAGTCCCTCTTGTTGTTGTCCAGCGCCAGGCTGGGCATGGCACGACCAGAAGTGAAGGTTTCGGCAGGCTTGCCGCGCTGCCGGGAGCAGCAGGTCTGGCACGATAATCAGGAATCGTCGGCTTGGCCATCCTTGGAAAATTGGTTTGACCAATAGTGCCGGGCACTGGTAATACCTTTTTATATCAAATAAATCAGTAGATTAAAGAGAAAATCCGGAGTCCGGGCAGACCGCGGAGTGGGCAGGATTGGTCAATTTATTCGACTAATAGATGATGCCTCGGCCGAATCCGCCCGCCACCATGGCGTGTCTCGGCGCAGGATGGTAGCGTTCCAAGCATTCACTGGAACGGCGCGACGAGGACACCATGACACGGATTCTTTACGACCTTTGCGGCATTGACGAAGGGCTGCGTTTTTCACCGTACTGCTGGCGCGTGAAGTACGCCCTGGCGCACAAGGGACTGGCGTACGAGACGCGCCCCTGGCATTTCACCGACAAGGAGATGCTGGCCTTCTCCGGTCAGGGCAAGGTGCCGGTGCTGGTCGATGGCGAGGAGACCGTCGTCGACAGCTACGAGATCTTCCGCTACCTGGATCGGGTCTATCCCGAGGCGTCGCTGCTGGGCGGTGCGGACGCCGAGGCCCGGGCGCGCTTCTTCAAGTTCTACGCCGAGCGCAACCTGGCGCCCGCCATCATCAAGACGGTGATGATGGACCTGTTCAATGTCGTGGCCCCGCAGGACCGTGAGTACTTCCGCGAGACGCGTGAAAAGGCCTTCGGACGCACGCTCGAGGAAGTCCACGCCCCGAGTCGCGGGCTGAGTCAGCTCGATCAGGCGCTGGAGCCGATGCGGGCCCGCCTCGAGGAAGCCGAGTTCCTCGACGGCCAGGCGCCCGCCGCCGCCGACTACCTGGTATTCGGTGCCTTCATGTGGGCGCGCACCGTCTCGGCCGCCGACCTGGTCTCCAATGCCGACCCGGTCTACGGCTGGGTGGAACGCATGCTCGATCTGCACGGTGGCCTGGGACGCAATGCCAAGCGGGTCGTCGACGTCGAGGGTGCCTACTGAGCCTGGTGCGTCCATGAAAAAGCCCCGCTCGGGAACGAGCGGGGCAAGGGAGCTATCGCGGTAACGTCACGCGGGCGTCAGAAGGTCAGCCCGAAATGCGTCTGGACGCTGGTGTGCCAGTTGTCGTCCACCGGCGAGCCGAAGTAGTTCAGGCCGTTCTTGTTGGCGATGATGTCGAACCAGGCGTAGTAGGGCCCGGCGGTCACCTTCATCCCCAGGTCGTTGAGCATGGGATCATCCATGTTGCCGTAGCCGCCGTTGATCGGCGAATAGTCGTTGGCGGCATCGATGACACTGAAGTCGTTGTAGAAGTAGAGGTTCTCCACCGGCCCCCAGTTGACGTCCATGCTGTAGGCCAGACTCGCCGAATAGGTCTCGCCCTTGGCCGGGATCAGGTAGTTGAAGCCGAACGCGCCGACCTGCAGGACATTGTCGGAAATGCCCGAGACCGATTCCGCCGGGTTCTCGGCGTTGTACTCGTAGGTGGTGGCCTGCAGCAGGGTCAGCCAGTTGCCGTAGCTGCCGCTCAGGCCCAGCGCGGCCTGCCAGTTGTCGCCGCTGTCGCCGGTCCGCGTGTTGTAGAGCTGACCGCCCTTGGCCGAGAGGTTGACCTCGGTGGTGTAGTCGCTGCCCTGGCCGAAGGTATAGGCGACACGGCCGGCGAGTTGGTTCTCTTCCGTGTTGCCCTGGGCGCTGTTGCCCACGGCGTTGGCGCCGTAGTGCTCGTTGTCGTCGCCGAGCTGGTCGCTCTTGAAGAAGGCCAGCGAGGTGTCCCAGGCACCGGCACTGTGGTCCCACTTGATGCCGGCGTTCTGGTTGTCGTTGAAGCCCGCCAGATAGGGCAGGTTGCCGTACCAGCCGAGATAGCCGTAGTCCATGTTGCCGAACGGCGTCTGCACCAGGCCGAGCTTGAGCATGTCGTTGCCGTCCAGCTCGTAGCCCAGTCAGCCGTGGTGCAGGAAGCGATAGCCGTTGTAGAAGCGGTACTGCAGCGAGTACTTGTACTGGTCGTAGCCGCCGTCGACGCCCAGGTTGAACTTGCCGAAGTCGAGGTCCCCACCGGTATCCTTGTCGCGCTCGCTCCAGTCGTTGAAGGTCGCGCCGAACTCGAGCTGGCCGTTGATCTCGGTGCGCTTCATGGCCTCGAGGATCTGGCTGTTCTCTTCGGCCAGCTGCCGGGTTTGCTCCGACTCATTGGCGGAAGCCTGGCTCTGCTGCTCGTCGAGCTGACTCTGGAGCTGCTGGATTCTGGCGCGCAGCTCCTGCAGCTGGCGCTGCACGTCGGTGTTGCTGGTCTGTTGTGCCAGCGCCGGCGTGGCCAGCGTGAACAGCGTGGTGGTCAGCCCAATAGCCTTGAATGATCTCTGCTTCACGGTGTTCTCCTTGCATGAGTCAAGTGAAAACGGGCCATGCCGGCCCTGTGTGAATGCCGATTGTCGTTGTCAGGCGACAGTAGGATACCAGATGTTTCCCGTGGTTATTAATGTCTGGCTATTTTTTCGCATGCAAATGATATGGCCGCGCCTGTGACAGGCAACGGCCTTCAGTATAGGCAGGCAGCGAGGGCAGTCATCGAGCGTCGGGCCGGGCCTCGGCGATGCGCCGGGCCTGCTGCTCGAGCGACAGCGCCAGGCGTTCGAGCATGCCCTCGATCAGGGCGAGGCGTTCGTCGGGGAGGGCGTGGTACCGGCGAGCGGCGTCGAGCAGGGCCGAGGCCGCGTCGCTCAGGGCCGGGCAGGAGCGACCCGCGGCACAGGCCCGATAGGCCTGGGCCAATGCCTGCTGGTAGGCCTGGCGCGGTTGGCGAAGCTCGGGAGTGGCGTCCAGCCATTGCCGCAGGCGCAGGCCGCTGACGCCCAGGTCCAGCCCGGTTAGCCCCAGTGCGAAGAGGTGGCGCTGGTCGAGGGGCAGCATGTCGTCGTGGCGGGCGAGGGCCAGCAGGCGGTCGGCCATGCGGCCGCTGAACAGGGTCTCGGCCTCGCTCAATGGGCGCTGATCGAGACGCCGGAGGTCCCGCGAGATGGCGCCGACCAGCCGGCGCCGCCGCAGCGTGGCCCCGAGCCCCGGCAGCAGACGAAAGCTCATCACCACCACGGTCAGGCCGATGACCACCGCCACCGCGCGATTGGCGAAGCTGTCGAAGGAAAAGTCCATGCCGTTGCCGGGCATGGTCAGCAGGATGTTGAAGATGGTGAAGGCCAGGCAGTAGCCCATCAGGCGCGGGTGGCCGGCCCCCAGCAGGCCGAGGAACAGCGGCGTACCGAAGATCATCGCGAGCATCGGGAAGCCGTTGGCCTGGGCCAGCAGTACGTGGCCGAACAGGAAGGCGCTGGGAATCGCCGCCAGCATCCCCTTGTAGAACATCATCGTGATGGCCACGGGATTGTCGCGGCTGGCGAAGAAGGCCGAGAACAGGGTGCCCAGCAGCATGGCCACCTGACCGCTCGACCAGTGGGTCAGGATCCAGAAGGTGGCCAGGCCGGCGAAGACCAGTCCGGCGCGCAGCGCATTGACGCCGGCGGCAAGGTGGTCACGATGCCAGGACAGTCGGCCGCTGCGTAGCTGCCTGGCCCCGGGGGTGATGATGGCGGCACGCGCATCGAGCATGACGATGGCGTGGCCCAGCAGGTCGCGCACGCCCAGCACGATGCGCCGCTGCAGCGGCGAGCGGTGCTGCTCGTCGAGTGCCAGCGCCCGGTGACGCAGCGTCTGCAGGCGACGGCGTGCGGCCGGCACGCCGTCGTCCGCTTCGGCATCGCGAAAGCCGCGGGCGCACTCGGCGGTCAGGGCGCGCACGTCGTCGTCGAGGCGATCGCCGCGGTCCCCGAGCAGGTGGTGCATGGCATGCAGGGTGGCGAGGAAGCGCAGCGTGCGGCGGGTCAGCACGTGGGTGGCGCGCACCCGCCCCTTGCCGGCGGGCCCTTCGTAACGGGCCGCCTGGCTGTCCGTCTCGAGCTGGGTCAGCGGGCCGAGGCTGCCGGTCAGCGAGGCCTGCAGTGCCGCATGGTCGTCGCTCGCCTCGAGGCGCTGGGCGGCCTGCACGAAGGCCTGGTTGATGACGGTGTTGGCCTGCTCGGCCAGGTGGTCGCGCATCTTCGTCGGCCACAGCAGGGCGCTGACCAGCGTCGCGCAGATGGCGCCCAGGCCCAGCTCCGAGAGTCGGGAGACCGCGACGTCGAAGACGCTGGCCGGGTTGCTGCCGGCGATCACCACGATCAGCATCGCCGTGACCGCCGCCATGATGCAGCCGTAGGAGAAGTTGTTGCGCAGCAGCGAGCTGCCGTAGGTGCAGAGCATGATCCAGGCGGTCAGCGAGGCCAGTGCCGGCACCCGGGCCTGGACGAACAGGGCCATGATCGTGATGCCGGCCACGGCACCCACGATGGTGCCGCCGATCTGGCACAGCCCCTTCTCGACCACCATGCCGCTCATCGGCCGGATCTGCAGGAAGGCGGCCGAGATCAGCGCCCAATAGGGGCGATCGAGATCGAGCCACAGGGCCAGGTAGAGCGCCAGGAACATCGCCAGACTGGCCTTGACGGCGAATCGGGCGGCACTGGCCGTCGGCGTGAGATAGGCCTCGAGCAGCGGCGGCATGGGCGGCTCAGTGCGTCTCGTCGTCGAGGATGCGCACCGTCGCCGTCATCCCGGCGCTCAGCAGGGCGCCCTCCGGCACCGAGTCGAGGGCGATGCGCACGGGGATGCGCTGAGCCAGGCGCACCCAGCTGAAGCTCGGCTGGACGCGGGGCAGCAGCTCGCTGTTGGTGTCGGTGTTGGCGTTGGCGATGCCGCGCCCGATACCGGCGACGTGGCCGCGCAGTCGGGTATCGCCGCTCATCAGTATCACCCGGGCCGGGGCGCCGACCCGGATGAACGGCATCTTGGTCTCCTCGAAGTAGCCGGTCACGTAGTAGGAGTCCTCGGCGACCAGCGCCATCACGGCCTTGCCGGCGGTGACGTAGTTGCCGGCGTTGAGGTGCAGGTTGAGGATATGTCCGGAGATCGGGGCGCGCACGGTGGTGCGCTCGAGATCCAGCCGTGCGCTTTCCAGATTGGCCCGGGCCTCGGCCAGGTTGGCCTCGGCGACCCGGGTGTTGATGCGGGCGATCTCCTGGTTCTCGGCGCTGATCGACTGTCGGCTGAGGCGCTGGCGGCGCGACTCTTCGTGGCGCTTGAGATCCAGCGTCGCCCGGCGCTGGTCGACCATCGCCCGGGCCTTGTCGAGCGCGGCCTGGTAGCGGGCATCGTTGATGGTGAACAGCACCTCGCCCTTCTTCACGGCGGCGTTGTCCTGCACGGCGAGGGTGTCGACCCAGCCCGAGACGTCCGGGGCGATGGTGATGATGTTGGCCCGCACCCGGCCATCGCGGGTCCACGGGGTGTACAGGTAGTAGTGCCACAGCCACAGGCCGGCGGCGATGGCGGCGGCGACGATCAGCAGGGTGACGAGGATGCGAAGCGGCTTTTGCATCAGGGGGCCGTCCCGTTGGCAAGGGAGAACATGAAGGCGATGGCGGCGGTGATGATGACGAACAGCGCGGCATCGAACCAGGCCTCGTACCAGAGTACCTGCTGACCGAGGAAGCGGTGCAGCAGGTTGCGTGTCACCACGGCACAGACGAAGCCCAGCAGGGCATACAGCAGCAGCGGACTGAAGTAGATGCCGCCCACGGCGATTTCCTGAAGTCCCATGGCCTCTCCCTGTGCTCGTGACGCCCAGTGCGCCGGTCCATGGTAACAAGCGACGGCGTCTCGCGCTCCCGGCGGCGAGCGTTGACAGGGCGGCCCCGGGGCGCTTTGTGTCTTCCCGGGCTCCCGCTTATGCTGGACTCGCGTGAGTGTCAACGAAGGGTCACGCCCGCCGATCGACAATCAACAATCAAGGGTCTGCAATGGAGGCATATTCCATGACCGTCAAGAAACCGCTTGTCGCCGCCGTTTCCGCTCTTGCTCTGACGAGCAGTCTCTCGGCGCTGGCCGCGCCGATGAAGATTGGTGTGCTGGTGCCGCTGACCGGCGACCTGCAGAGCTACGGCGAACCCGCGCTCAAGGCCACGCAGCTGGCCGCCAAGGAGATCAATGCGGCCGGTGGCGTGATGGGCGAGGATGTCCAGATCGCCAGCGGCGATACCCAGACCTCGCCGCAGCCGGGGGTGTCCGCCGCCCAGAAGCTGGTCAACGTCGAAGGGGTGAGCGGCATCATGGGTGCGCTCTCCAGCGGCGTGACCATTCCGGTGGCACAGAGTGTCTCCAAGCCGGGCAAGATCCCGCAGATCAGCAGCGCTTCCACCTCGCCGGTGATCACCTCGCTCGACGACGGCGATTTCCTGTTCCGTACCGTCCCCTCGGATGCCTTCCAGGGCGTGGCGCTGTCGCAGATCACCGCCGACAAGGGCTACAAGACGGTCAGCATCATCTACATCAACAACGACTACGGCAAGGGGCTGGCCGACGCCTTCACCACGGCGTTCGAGAAGCAGGGCGGCAAGGTGTCGGCGACGGTCGCCTACGAGAAGGGCCAGCCGGCCTATCGCGGTGAGCTGCAGCAGGCCGACAAGGGCGATCCCGAGGCGCTGGTGCTGATCGGCTACCCGGAGAACGGCCAGACCATCCTGCGTCAGGCGCTGGAGGGCGGCTACTTCCGCAACTTCGTGTTCACCGACGGCATGAAGGCACCGGAGCTGGTCGACAACCTGGGGGCCGAATACCTCAACGGCTCGGTGGGCACCGTGCCTCAGGCCCGCGACGATTCACCCGGGGCGCAGCACTTCAGCACCGCCTATGAACAGGCCTACGGCGCGGTGCCGCCCAAGCCCTACCTGGATACCGCCTATGATGCCTTCTACCTGATGGCGCTGGCCGCCGAGGCCGCCGGCTCCACCGATGGCGTGGCGATCCGCGATCATCTGCGCGAGGTCGCCAATCCGCCGGGCGAGCAGGTCGGCCCCGGCGAGTTCGAGAAGGCGGTGAAGCTGCTCAAGGCGGGCAAGGACATCGACTACGAAGGGGCGTCCGGTTCGGTCAACTTCGACGAGAACGGCGATGTGCCGGGCACCTTCGGCGAGTGGACCTTCGAGGACGGCAAGATCGTCACCAAGCGCATCTTCGAGCCGACGATGCCCGAGTAGGACGTCGTGCCGCGGCGGCTGGCGGCGCGGACCGCCGGCGTCGTCCCCTGAGCCACAACGCGAAGCCCCGGTCATGTGCATGGCCGGGGCTTTTTCGTCGGCAGGGCGGGGGCTCGGAGGATGCCCCTGAGCCGATCGGCCTAGCGGGAGCGACGTTCCCGGGCGATCAGGCGGGGCGGCTTCTCGGGGAGCAGTCCCTGCGGGCGCAGGACCAGGATGACCTGCAGCAGCACGCCGATCAGCAGCACGCGCAGCGCCGCCCCCTGGGTGGCGTGCTCGGCCGGCAGCATGTCGGTGAACAGCTCGGTGACCGACCAGATGCCCCAGACCACCACCGCGCCGAGGATGGCGCCGCGGTTGTTGCCGCTGCCCCCGGCGATCAGCATGACCCAGACGATGAAGGTGCCGTAGAGCGGGCGGAAGGCTTCCGGGCTCAGGAAGCCGAAGAAGTGGGCATACAGCCCGCCGCCCAGGCCCATGACCGCCGAGCCGAGCACGAATGCCTGCAGGCGGAAGCGGGCGATGTCCTTGCCGGCCGCCGCGGTGGCCGGCTCGTTCTCGCGGATTGCCCGCAGCACGCGGCCCCAGGGCGAGGCATAGGCGCGCTCGACCAGGAAATACACGCCGACCACGAACACCACCACCACCAGCAGGTAGCCCAGCGGCGTGTCCAGCGGGGTGCCCTGCAGCGGTCGCGGGATGCCGGCGATGCCGCGCACGCCGTTGGAGAGCCAGTCCTCGTTCTTGATGAACAGCCGGATCATCTCGGCGATGCCGATCGAGGCGATCGCCAGGTAGTCGGTGCGCAGGCGCGCGGTGATCAGGCCGATGATCACGCCGATGAGCGCGGAGGCGATCACGGCGCCGCCCAGGCCCACCAGGAAGGGCAGGCCGAAGCCGCCCAGATAGGCGGGGCTGCCGGGGGTGGTGAGGATGGCGCTGGTGTAGGCGCCCACCGCGAAGAAGCCGGCGATGCCGATGTTGAACTGCCCCGTGAAGCCCCACTGCATGTTGAGTCCCAGGGCGAGCACGGCGTAGACCCCGGCGAAGGTCAGAAACGAGACGAGGTAGGACGCGATGCCGGTGAGTTCCATCAGACTGTCCCCTTGAAGATGCCCTGCGGGCGCAGGATGAGCATGCCGACCATGATCGCGAAGGCCACGGCGGGCTTGTAGGCGGCGGGGATGATCAGCGTCGACATCTCCATGGAGACGCCGATGATCATGCCGCCGGCGATCGCCCCGTAGGGCCGGCCGATGCCGCCGAGGATGGTGGCGGCGAACACCGGCAGCAGGGCGCTCCAGCCCATCACCGGGTGCAGGCGGGTGTCGATGCCCAGGAAGACGCCGGCCGCCGCGGCCAGGGCGCCGCCGATCACCCAGGTGACCATGATCACCCGCTCGGCGGGGATCCCCGAGACCAGCGCCAGGTCCATGTTGTCGGACATGGCGCGCATCGCCTTGCCCAGTCGGGTGCGGGTCAGGAACAGGTGCACCGCGACGACCAGACCCAGCGAGATCAGCACGATCCACAGGTGATCGGGCTTGAGGCGAATGCCGCCCAGCCAGTCGAGGCGCCAGGGGAACTGGATGCCGGTGGCGTAGCTCTGGTTGTCGGAGCCCCAGATCAGCTGCACCAGGCTGCGCAGGATCAGCGCCATGCCGAACGAGGCGATCAGCAGGATCACCGGCTGGGTGCGGCGAATGCGCCGGTAGAGCACCTGATCGATGAACACCGCGACCACCGCCATGCCGACCATGGCCGCGGGCAGCGCCCACCAGGCGCTGAGCCCGAAGGCGGAGATGAAGGTCAGGCCCAGATAGGCGCCCAGCGTCATGAAGTCGCCGTGGGCGAAGTGGGCGAAGCGCAGGATGCCGAAGATCATCGACACGCCGATGGCGCCCATGGTCAGCACGCTGCCCAGTACCAGGCCGTAGACGAGCAGTTGCAGGATATCGGTCATCTCAGCCCCCCAGGAACATTTCGGCGACTTCCGGATCGGCCAGGAGATTGGGCCCGGTGTCTTCGTGTCGGTTGCGGCCGGTGGCCAGCACGTAGCCGCGATCGGCGATGGCCAGCGCCTGCTTGGCGTTCTGCTCGACCATCAGCACGCCGATGCCCTGGGCGTTGATTTCCTTGATGCGCTCGAAGGTCTCGTCGATCAGCAGCGGCGAGAGCCCGGCGGTGGGCTCGTCGAGCATCAGCAGCTGCGGGTCGATCATCAGGGCGCGGCCCATGGCAACCATCTGGCGCTCGCCGCCGGACATCAGGCCGGCCTGCTGGCGCCGCCGCTCGGCCAGCTTGGGAAACAGCGTGTAGACCTTGTCGAGGCGCTTCGAGAGGTCGCCCTTCATCAGGTAGGCGCCCATCTCGAGATTCTCGCGGACCGTCATCGAGGGAAAGACGTTCTTCTCCTGGGGCACGTAGGCGATGCCGCGCCGAACCATCTGTTCCGGCTTGGCGTTGGTGATCGGCTCGCCCTTGTAGAGCACCTCGCCGGCACGGATGCGCAGCAGGCCGAACACCGCCTTCATCGCCGTGGACTTGCCGGCGCCATTGGGGCCGACGATCACCACGATCTCGTCGGTCTCCACGCGCAGGTTGGTGCCCTGAAGGATGTCCACGCCGCCGTAGCCGCCATAGAGCTCCCGGGCGTCGAGAAGACTGGTCATGAGGCATCTCCCTGGTTCGAAGGCCGGGCGTTCTCGCCCATCTGCCCGCTCATGCCACCGCCGAGATAGGCCTCGCGGACCTGCTCGTTGCGGCGCAGGTCGGTCATGGCGCCGGAGGCGATCAGTTCGCCGTTGGCCATCACGTGAACCGGGTCGCACAGCGCCGAGATCAGGTCCATGTCGTGCTCGATCACGCAGAAGGTGTAGCCGCGCTCGCGATTCAGGCGCAGGATCGCCTCGCGGATCTTGCCCAGCAGGGTGCGGTTGACCCCGGCGCCGGGCTCGTCGAGCAAGACCATCCGGGCGTCGGTCATCATGGTGCGCCCCAGGTCGAGGAGCTTCTTCTGGCCGCCCGAGAGGTTGCCGGCCAGCTCGTCGGCGACATGGGTGATCTCCAGGAAGTCGAGCACGTCGTCGACCCGGTCGAGCACCGCGCTGTCCTCCTGCCTGACGCGCCCCCAGCGCAGCCAGGCGTTGAACAGGTTCTCGCCGCTCTGGCCGGACGGCACGACCATCAGGTTCTCGCGCACGGTCATGCGCGAGAACTCGTGGGGGATCTGGAAGGTGCGCACCAGGCCGAGGTGGAACAGCTTGTGCGGCGGCAGGCCGGTGATGTCGCGGCCGTCCAGCAGCACGCGGCCTTCGCTGGGGGGGAAGAGGCCGGCGACCATGTTGAACAGGGTGCTCTTGCCGGCGCCGTTGGGGCCGATCAGGCCGGTAATGCTGCCTTCGGCCACCTCGAACGAGACCCCTCGCACTGCCTGGATGCCGCCGAACGTCTTGGAGACGTTGTCGATCTGAATCAAGGAGAAGCTCCTCGCAAGCGTCCTGATGCCGGGGCGGCGCGGGGGTGAAACGGCATTCACGGATGCCGGCCCGGCGAATGGAGTTGTGATTGTGCTGGGCCCGGGCCATCGGTGGCAGGGCGGGGATCGCCGCGGGCCGCATGGTTGTGACCTTACAGGGGCTTGACCTCGCGGGACAAGCGCCGCCACCGATGGCCTTTAAACGGTCGTCTCGTGCCTGCCGGCCGGCGCCTGAAAAAATGTGGCGACGGATGCGATTCGCCATGTTGCACTGCAACAAGGGGTCTGCTATGTTGCACTGCAACGAAGGCCGAAACCTTCGAGGTCAGCCCACCACGACGGAGGTCCTATCATGGCTACCAACACCCAGAACGCATTCGATCAGGTCAACAAGCAGTTCGAAACCCTCTACACCGGCCCGGCCCGTGCCTATGCCTCCATGGCCATGGACTACGCGGAGCAGCTGGTCAACACCCAGATGGGCTTCGCCAAGGCCTATGTCGACGCCAGCTTCGCCCAGACCCGGGCCATGCTCGACGTGCGCGACGCCGATGGCTTCCGCAACTACGTCGAAGAACAGCAGAAGGTCGTCAAGGACCTGGGCGAGCGCCTGAAGGGCGATGCCGAGAAGGTCGTTGCCCTGAACCAGGATTTCGCGAAGCAGAGCCAGCAGCTGGTCGAGGAAAACCTCAAGACGGCCGGCAAGACGGCAGGCCAGACCAAGTAAGCTTCGCTGCGGCGTCGTATCCGGGCCGGCGACTCCTGTCGCCGGCCCTTTTTTTGTTTTGTCCCCTGCTTGTCGCGTCAGGGGCGAGGCGCCTCGGCGCGGCGGGTGCTCCGCCAGCCGGGCAGGCGCACGTTGATCACCGCCAGGCCCGCCACCACCAGCAGTCCGCCGATGAGCTTGCTGGCCCCCAGCGGATCGCCCAGCAGCCACATCCCCAGCAGCACGGCAAACGCCGGCATCAGCAGCGACAGCGGCACCACGCGGCTGACCGGATGCGTCTGCAGCAGCCGATACCACACCCCGTAGGCGACGATCGACGACATGACGGCGGTATAGAAGACGGCCCCCCAGCCGCTCCAGCCGGCGTGGCCCAGCGCTGCCCATTGGTCGCTCTCGAACAGCCAGGAGCCCAGCCCCACCTGAGGAATGGCGAACAGCGCGATCCAGCCGGCCAGGGTCAGCGGCGGGATGGGCGGCGCCACCTTGATGATCAGGTTCGACACCGCCCAGAAGAAGGCGCTGGCCAGCAGCAGGGCGGTAGGCAGCGGCGCCGGCAGCGACGGCCCGCCGGCCAGCACCACCACGCCGCCGAAGGACATCGCCAGCCCCAGCCAGCGGCGTCGGTCGAGCCGGTCCTTCAGGAAGGCGGCGGCCAGCAGGGTCGCGAAGGGCGTGCCCATCTGCACCAGCAGCGCGCCGGTGCCGGCCTCGGCCTGGCCGAGCCCCAGGAACAGCAGGGGGAAGTGCAGACCGCCGAAGCTCACCGACAGCAGCAGCAGCCAGGGCAGCTGGCGGCGGGTGAAGCGGGTGAAGGGCACCAGCAGGGCCGCGACCAGCGAAAAGCGCAACGTCATCAGCAGCAGGGGCGGCATGTCCGCCACGCCGACCTTGATGACGATGATGTTGAGCGCCCAGATGACGATCACGGTCAAGCCGAGCAGAAGGTCGCGTAGGGGCACGAATTTGTCCTTGCCTGGTGGTCAGGTAACCTGACGGAAAAGCGATGGGGCAGTATAAAGAAGGGGGACGAAGGCTGCGAGGTGCCTTCCTGACGGTCATGACGGAGAACGGGAGGCCGTGGTGATGTCGCGACGACTGCTGGCGCTCGGGTTCTGGGGCGGGCTCGCCGTGCTGGGCGTGCTGACTGGGCGGCCAGGCGTGCAGGCCGACGATCTGGAACAGCGCACCCTGGTCATCGTCAGCGGCGATCGGCGCCAGGCGGTTCAGGTGGAAGTCGCCCGGCGTCCGGCCGACCGGGCCCGGGGCCTGATGGAGCGCGAGCGGCTGCCCGCCGGCGCCGGCATGCTGTTCGTCTACCCGCGTGAGCAGCCGGCCACCGGCGCCTTCTGGATGTTCAACACGCGCATCCCGCTGTCGATCGCCTTCATCGATACCCGGGGTGTCATCCGGGCCATCCGGCGGATGGTCCCCTGTGACAGCGAGCGTCCGGCCGACTGCCCGCGCTACCCGGCGGGAGTGCCCTTTCGCATGGCACTCGAGGTCAACGTCGGCTTCTTCGCGCGTCACGGCATCACGGTGGGGGATCGCCTGCTGCCCGCCTCGCTGCCCTGAGGACGCGTGTGGTCAGTCCAGGCGCTGGGCGATCTCGCGCCACAGGGCGGCGTAGGCCCGGCTGCCGGCGCTGCGCGGGGCGAAGACGCTGACCGGGGCGCGCTCCAGGCCCATGCGTTCGATGGCGCTGGCATTGGGGATGGCCGTGGAAAGCCGGGTCGGCCAGTGTTCGCCGAGGCTGTCCATGATCTCCCGGTGCAGGGTGCGGCGGCGGTCGGCCAGGGTGACGAAGGGCCACACCGGGCAGTCCTGGTTCGCCTCGTCCAGGTGGTGGCGCAGCTGGTCGAGGGTGCGTTGCGAGAGCGTGGTGGGGATCACCGGCACGAGCAGGGCGTCGACGCTGGAGACGATCTGCTCGGCCAGCGTCGACAGGCTGGGCGGGCAGTCGAGGAGAATCAGGTCGTACTCGTCGTGCACGGGCTGGAGCATCCGGCGCAGGCGGCTGGGCTTGCGGCCTTCCAGCAGCTGTTCCATTGCCCGAGAGCCGACCGCCGCCGGCAGCAGGTCGAGCCCCTCGACGCCGGTGGCGCGGATCACCCGATCGAGCGCCGCCTTGCCCTTGACCAGCTTGCCCACGCCGCCGCGTACCCTGGGCTTGATGCGCAGATAGAAGGTGGTCGCCGCCTGAGGATCGAGATCCCAGAGCAGCACACGACGGCCGTCACGGCAGGCTTCGGCGGCAAGATTGACGGCGGAGGCGGTCTTGCCCACGCCGCCCTTGATGCTGTAGAGCGCCAGCATCTTCATGGCGGGCTCCCACGGGTCGGCCGTCTGAAAGGGCGCCTTAGTCTAGCAGCGATGGCGGTCGGCCGCGTGACGGTTCGATGACAGGCAGGGGCATCTTGCCGGGCTGTCATTCATTCGATAGCGCTTTACAATGATGGCTGGATAGAAACACGCCTGCGCTCATCGTGCCGGGCGTGCCTCGGCGGGCGGCCACGAGCTGCGCGCCGCGGGTCCTTATCCTCCGGACCTGCATGCGGGGAAGCCGCCTGGCTTCATGATAACCAACAACGTAGCCAGACCCGGCCCGCGGGCTGGCGCATGCAAGGAATCACGACATGCTGACACGTCGCTTTACCGGATTCACCGCCGCCCTGGCGGGAGCCGCCCTGCTGTGCACCGCGTTGACCGCACAGGCCCGCGAATATTCCGTCTCCACCGTGCTTTCGAATGCCTTCCCCTGGGGGCAGGCCGCCGACAAGTGGGCCGAGCTGGTCAAGGAGCGCTCCGACGGGCGCATCACGTTGCGCGTCTATCCCAACTCGCAGCTGGTCAACGGCGACCAGACCCGCGAATTCTCGGCCATGCGCCAGGGGCTGATCGACATGGCGGTGGGCTCGACCATCAACTGGTCGCCGCAGGTCCCGCAGCTCAACCTGTTCTCGCTGCCGTTTCTGATGCCCGATTATGACGCTGTCGACGCGGTCACCGGCGGCAAGGCCGGTGAGATGGTCTTCGACGCCATCGAATCGCGCGGCGTGATCCCGCTGGCCTGGGGCGAGAACGGCTTCCGCGAACTGTCCAACTCCAAGTTGCCGATCAATGAGCCCGAGGATCTCGACGGCCTGAAGATCCGCGTGGTCGGCTCACCGCTGTTCCACGACACCTTCACCGCGCTGGGCGCCAACCCCACCCAGATGAGCTGGGCCGACGCCAAGCCGGCGCTGACCACCGGGGCGGTGGACGGCCAGGAGAATCCGCTGTCGGTGTTCGACGTGGCGCGCATCGATCAGGTAGGGCAGAAGTACCTGACGCTGTGGCACTACATGAACGATCCGCTGATCTTCGCCGTCAATCGCAACGTCTGGCAGCAGTTCCCCGAAAAGGACCGCGAGCTGCTGCGTCAGGCCGCCAAGGACGCCGGTGCCTGGGAGATCGAGAAATCGCGCGGCGAGCGTGACGATCGGCTGGCAGCGATCAAGGAGCGCGGTGTCGAGGTCGTCGAGCTCGACGACGCCCAGCACCAGGCCTTCGTCGACGCCACCCGCAGCGTCTATGACACCTGGACGCCGAAGATCGGCGAGGCGCTGGTCGAGACGGCACGCCAGGCCGTCGAAAACCGCTGAGCGGCGAGTGTCGCCAACCCGCAAGCCCCGTCGGCCGGCCGAGGTGCCGGCCGACACACGATGAGGTCAACATGAAACCGCAACCGGATGCGCGACTCGAGCGCGTTCTGGCCACGCTTGCCCTGATGGTGATCGCCCTGATCAGCTTCGCCAACGTGGTGGTGCGCTACGTCACCGATGCCTCCTTCGCCTTCACCGAGGAGATCTCGGTTTTCCTGCTGGTGGTTGTGACTTTCGCCGGGGCGGCGGTGGCGCTGCGCCGCAACGGTCACATTCGCATCGGCCTCGTCGAGCGTGCCCTGCCGCCCGGACCGCGCCGTGTGCTGATTGCGCTGCAGGGCCTCGCCGGGCTGGTGGTGCTGGGGCTGATCACCGGTTACGGCGCGCAGATGGCCTGGCAGGAGTATCACTGGCAGTCGCTGTCGCCGGGGCTCGGCGTGCCGCAGTGGTGGTACCTGGTGTGGCTGCCGCTGCTGTCGCTCGCGATGCTCGTGCGACTGGTCCAGCAGACTCTCGATCGGCTGCGCGGAGGGCTCGACGATGAGTCCTGATTTCCTGATGATCGGCAGCTTCGGGCTGCTGTTGCTGGCCGGCGTGCCGGTGGCCTTCGCGCTGGGCCTGGCCGGGGCGGTGGGCATCGTCACCGGGCTCTCGCCGGACATGCTGGCGGCACTGGGTACCAACACCTACAACAGCATCGCCAAGTACCCGTTGATCGCCATTCCGCTGTTCATCCTCACCGGCCTGATCTTCGAGCGCGCCGGGGTCGCCGCGCGGCTGGTGCGCTTCGCCCAGGCGCTGATCGGCCCGCGCCACGGCGGGCTGGCGCTGGTCGCGGTGCTGGTCTGCCTGATCATGGGCGGGATGAGCGGCTCGGGACCGGCGGATGCCGCGGCGGTGGCGATGGTGATGCTGCCCAGCATGACCCGTGCCGGCTACCCCAGGCCATTCTCGGCGACGCTGATTGCCGCCTCGGCATCCACCGCGATCCTGATCCCGCCGTCGGTGGCGCTGATTCTCTACTCGATCGTGGTGCCGGGCGTCGATCTGCGTGCGCTGTTCGCCGCCGGGCTATTCCCCGGCATTTTGGCCGGCGTGGCGCTGCTGCTGCCGGCGTTCTGGCTGTCGCGGCGCCATGGCTGGGA
The DNA here is from genome assembly GCF_010993675.1 of Modicisalibacter sp. 'Wilcox'. Lineage (NCBI taxonomy): Bacteria > Pseudomonadati > Pseudomonadota > Gammaproteobacteria > Oceanospirillales > Halomonadaceae > Modicisalibacter > Modicisalibacter sp. 'Wilcox'. The sequence continues at coordinate 232,864 of NZ_WNXF01000001.1, read as the reverse complement.
GGCACCCTCTGAGGTCGAACGGCCGGCGCTGGGCGAGAGCTTTCGCCAGGCGATCCCCGCACTGTTCGCCCCGGTGCTGATCCTCGGCGGGCTGCGCAGCGGCCTGTTCACGCCCACCGAGGCCGCCGTCGCGGCGGTGGCCTACGGCGTGGTGGTGGGGCTGTTCCTGACCCGTGAGCTCGACTGGCGCGAACTCTGGCGACTGGTCGGCGAGGCGGCGACGATCTCCGGGGTGGTGATGCTGATCATCGCCCTGGCGGGGATCTTCGCCTGGGCGGGCACCATGCTGGGGACGTTCCGGCATCTCGCCGAGTGGCTGATCACGCTATCCGACAACGGCGCGGTACTGCTCACCCTGATCATGATTGCGGTGCTGCTCGCCGGCATGCTGCTGGATGCGATCTCGATCTACCTGATCCTGATGCCGATCCTCATTCCGGTGATGCAGCACTTCGGCTGGAATCCGGTGTGGTTCGGCATCCTGCTGGCGATGAACATCGCCATCGGCCAGTACACGCCGCCGGTGGCGGTAAACCTGATGGTCACCACCGAGGTGGCGGGCATCCGCCTCGAGCAGACCCTGGGCTGGGCGCTGGTGTTCGTGGCGGCGATGGCTATAGCGTTGCTGCTGGTGGCGCTGTTTCCGCCGATCGCGCTGTGGTTGCCGGGGGTGTTGGGCTACAACGTCTGAGCGTCGGAAAAGGTAGAAAGGAGAGGGCGGCGACCGGAGACGGTCGCCGCCTTTGCGTGAGAACGCCTGAGGAGAGTCAGTCCCGGGGCTCGATCAGCCCCTGCTCGCGGGCCATGGCATAGGCGGCCTTGGGGCCGGTCCACAGCGAGGGCAGCAGCACCAGCGACACCGGGATCGCGGTGATCACGATGAACTGCTGCAGCACGCTGATCTGCCCCGAGCCCATGTACAGCAGGATGGCCGCCATCAGCGCCATGGCGATGCCCCAGAAGGCGCGGATCAGCGGGTTGGGCTCGTCATGCCCGGAGCCCACCACGGCGATCGCGTAGCTCATCGAGTCGCCGGTGGTGGCGACGAAGATGGTGGTCAGCAGCAGGATCGCCATGGCCATCAGCGTGCCGCCGGGCAGCGCCTGGGCCACGGTCAGGGTGGCGACGTCGAACTGGAAGTTGTTGAGCGCCTCGGTGAGGTCGATCGCCCCGGTCAGCTGGTAGTGGATGCCCGAGCCGCCCAGCAGGGTGAACCACACGGTGGTGGCGATCGGCGCCAGCACCGCCACGGCGAGGATCATCTCGCGCACGCTGCGCCCGCGGGAGATGCGCGCCACGAAGATCGCCATCAGCGGGCCATAGCCGATGAACCAGGCGAAGAAGAACACCGTCCACCACTTCATCCACCAGGCCGGGGCGGTCTCGGCGGTCATCGTCGCCATGCGGAAGAACGACGACAGGTACTCGCCGAAGCCCTGGGTGAAGGCGTTGGTCAAAAACAGCGTAGGACCGAAGACGAAGATCACCGCGGCGATGGCCAGCGCCAGCATCACGTTGAAGCGGCTGAGCAGCTGGATGCCGCGCTCGATGCCGCTCACCGCCGAGGTCACGTAGATCGCCCCCAGCGCCGCGAGGATCACCAGCTGGGTGCCGTAGCCCTGCGACCAGCCCAGCAGCTCGTGCAGGCCGAAGCTGACCTGGGTGGCCAGAAAGCCGATCGGCCCCACGGTGCCGGCGACCACCGCGATCACGCACAGCGCATCGACCACGCCGCCGAAGGCGCCGCGCATCACCCGCTCGCCGAACACCGGGTAGAGCAGCGTGCGCGGCTGCAGCGGCTGGCCCTTGACGTAGTGGGCATGGGCCAGCACCACCGCGGTCAGGGTGCCGAGCACCGCCCAGGCGAGAAAGCCCCAGTGCATGAAGGCCTGGGCCAGCGCGCCGGGCACCGCCGCGGCGGTACCCGCCTCGGTGTCGAAGGCCGGCGGGGTGACCACGAAGTGGTAGACCGGCTCGCCGGCGGCGAAGAACACCCCGCCGCCGGCGAGCAGCGTGCAGAGGATGATCGACAGCCACTTGAAGGTGCTCATCTCGGGAACGGCGAGATCGCCGATGCGCGCCTTCGCCGCGGGGGTGGCGGCCAGACCGATGGCGATGAAGAAGGTCAGCAGCAGCAGCAGCTGGAAGTAGGCGCCGAGCGTGCGGGCCGTCCAGGCGAAGCCGGTGCCGATGGCGTCGGCGACTCCGTCGATGTCGTACAGCGACAGGGCCACGAAGACCACAATGAACCCGATGGTGAGCGTCAGTACCAGGGGATCGCCCCAGCGTTTCTCGGAGCGGGGGCGAGGGGAGGCGGACGTATCCGGCATGAGAGGGGACCTTGGTCGAGAGCTTGTGGCGCGACCGGCATCGTCGCCCGTCGTCGGGGGCCGGAGCGCGCAAAAGCGGCTCACCCTACCACGTGCTCCGGGCATCGGCCAGCCACATCGGGCGTCGGGGGCAGCGGGACTTGCTGCTCCCCGGCTTCCCTCCGGAAGGAATTCTTGTATGATAAGCGCCGCTTAACCGACTGTTTTGCCTTGGGCTAACCAGAAAGATAAACGCCCTGTAAACGATCGAGTCGGCTACCCTGATTGTCGATGGTCGACAGGCCCGCGGTGCGCGGCGAACACTGTTTTAGCGATGCCTTTTGCAGCCGGCCGCGGCTGTGCGTATCTTGCGGGTGAGCCGTCTCGGCTCGTCTGCCGGGTGCATCGGTGGTAACCGGGCATCGGGGCAGGCATCGATCGACAACAAACCAGAAATGAGGTGTCTTGCATGAAACGCCACGTACTTTCCGCCCTGTTCTCCGGGGCGCTGATGGGCGCCGCCGCGCTGTCCACGCCGGCCCAGGCGCAGCAGAACTTCATCACCATCGGTACCGGCGGCCAGACCGGTGTCTACTATGTGGTCGGTCAGTCGATCTGCCGCATGGTCAATCGCGTCGACGACGCCAACATCAAGTGCAACGCGCCGTCCACCGGCGGCTCCGTGGCCAACATCAACGGCATCATCTCCGGCGAGCTCGACATGGGCGTCGCCCAGTCCGACGTGGCCTATCGCGCCTACAACGGCGAGGGCACCTTCGACAAGCCGTTCAAGGACCTGCGTTCCGTGTTCTCCATGCACGGCGAGCCGCTGACCCTGGTGGCCCGCGCCGACTCCGGCATCAAGACGCTCGATGACCTCAAGGGCAAGCGGGTCAACATCGGCAACCCGGGGTCCGGCCAGCGGGCCACCATGGAAGTGCTGATGGATGCCAAGGGCTGGGATTCCAGCGTCTACTCGCTGGCGTCCGAGCTGACCGCCCCCGAGCAGGCGTCCGCCCTGGCCGACAACAACATCGACGCCATGGTCTACGTGGTCGGCCATCCCAACGGGTCCATCCAGGAAGCCACTACCACGGTCGACGCCAAGCTGATCCCGCTGACCGGCGACGCCGTCGACTCCCTGGTCAAGAAGTATCCGTACTACTCCAAGGTCACCATCCCCGGCGGCCTTTACAAGGGCAACCCGGATGACGTCCAGACCTTCGGCGTGAAGGCGACCGTGGTCACCGATGCCAATACCGATCCGGACGTGGTCTACCAGACCGTCAAGGCCGTGTTCGAGAACTTCGATCGCTTCAAGAAGCTGCATCCGGCCTTCGCCAACCTCAAGCCCGAGGAAATGATCAAGGACGGCCTGACCGCACCGCTGCATGAAGGCGCGGCTCGCTACTACAAGGAGCGCGGCTGGATCGACTGAGTCGACGGCCTCTCCGCCTGACTGGATGCGCGGCTGCCTTCGGGTGGTCGCGCATCGTTGGTTCTCGGCGTCGTCGAAATGCGCTCGGCGGCGCCTACACTGAAGATACGCGTCACAAGCCGATGATCGTTGGCGACAACCTGCCGGTCGTCCCGGTCGCAGACACAGGGCATAGCTATGGCTGAAGACAACAAGTCGTCACCTGCCAGTTCCCAGGAGCTCGAGGATCTGGTCGCTTCCAGCGACACCGGATCCCGCAAGCTCAGGGGGACGCCTCACAAGATTCTGCTGGGGGTGGCGGCCCTCTGGTCGCTGTTCCAGCTGTGGATTGCCTCGCCGCTCCCCTTCATGCTCAAGTTCGGCGTGTTCAGCGCCACCGAGGCGCGCTCGATTCACCTGGCGTTCGCCATGTTTCTCGCCTTCCTGGCCTACCCGGCGCTCAAGCGCTCGCCGCGCGACCGGGTGCCGCTGACCGACTGGGCCATGGCGCTGCTGGGCGCCGGCGCGGCGGCCTACCTGTATTTCTTCTATGCCCAGCTGGCCCAGCGGCCCGGCAACCCGATCCCGCAGGACGTGGTGGTCGCCGTGGTGGGCATGCTGCTGCTGCTGGAAGCCACGCGCCGGGCACTCGGTCCGCCGCTGATGATCGTGGCGATCGTGTTCCTGGTCTATTCGCTGGCCGGCCCGTACATGCCGGGCATGCTGGCTCATCGCGGGGTGAGCTTCGAGGGCCTGGCCAACCACCAGTGGCTGACCACCCAGGGGGTGTTCGGCATCGCGCTGGGGGTGTCCACCAGTTTCGTCTTCCTGTTCGTGCTGTTCGGCGCCCTGCTCGAGAAGGCCGGGGCGGGCAACTACTTCATCAAGGTCGCGTTCTCGCTGCTCGGTCACTATCGCGGCGGCCCGGCCAAGGCCGCCGTGGTCGCCTCGGGCATGACCGGGCTGATCTCCGGCTCGTCGATCGCCAACGTGGTGACCACCGGCACCTTCACCGTGCCGATGATGAAGCGGGTCGGTTTCTCCGCCGAAAAGGCCGGGGCGGTCGAGGTGGCGTCCTCGGTCAACGGCCAGATCATGCCGCCGGTGATGGGGGCGGCCGCCTTCCTGATGGTCGAGTATGTCGGCATCTCCTATGTGGAGGTGATCAAGCATGCCTTCCTGCCGGCGCTGATTTCCTACATCGCGCTGATCTACATCGTCCACCTCGAGGCGATGAAGGCCGGCATGAAGGGCCTGGAGAGCAGCAATCCGGTCAAGCCGCTGCTCAACAAGGTGATCGGCTTCCTGGGGGGGCTGATCGCGCTGATGGCGCTGTCGTTCGCCGTCTACTACGGGCTGGGCTGGCTCAAGCCGGTGCTCGGCGAGTCGACCCCCTGGGTGGTTGCGGTGGCGCTGGTGGCTGTCTACGTGGGGCTGCTCAAGGTCAGTTCGTACTATCCCGAGCTCGAGGAGGATGACCCCAACGAGGAGGTCGTCACGCTGCCGCAGACCCGGCCCACGGTCATGGTCGGCCTGCATTACATCCTGCCGGTGATCGTGCTGGTGTGGTGCTTGATGGTGGAGCGCCTGTCGCCGGGGCTGTCGGCCTTCTGGGCGACCATGTTCATGATCTTCATCATCGTCACCCAGCGGCCGCTGATCGCGCTGTTCCGCGGGCGCAGCCGGATGGCCGCGGACATCCGCGAAGGCTTCCTCGATCTGTGGGGCGGCCTGGTCGACGGGGCGCGCAACATGATCGGCATCGGCATCGCCACGGCGACGGCGGGGATCATCGTCGGCGCCGTGGCCCAGACCGGGGTCGGCCTGGTGCTCGCCGACCTGGTCGAGACGCTGTCGATGGGCAACCTGCTGCTGATGCTGATGCTCACCGCGGTGCTCAGCCTGATCCTCGGTATGGGGCTGCCGACCACCGCCAACTACATCGTGGTCTCGGCGCTGCTGGCGCCGGTGATCGTCTCGCTGGGCCAGCAGAACGGCCTGCTGGTGCCGCTGATCGCCGTGCACCTGTTCGTGTTCTACTTCGGCATCATGGCCGACGTCACGCCGCCGGTGGGACTGGCCTCGTTCGCCGCGGCGGCGGTGTCGGGTGGCGATCCGATACGCACCGGCTTTCAGGCGTTCTACTACAGCCTGCGCACGGCGGCGCTGCCGTTCCTGTTCATCTTCAACACCGATCTGCTGCTGATCGACGTCGATCTCTGGCACGGCCTGCTGATCTTCGTGGTGGCGACGGTGGCGATGCTGATCTTCGCCGCGGCGACCCAGGGCTTCTTGCTGGTCAGGAGCCGCTGGTACGAGAGCCTGCTGCTGCTGCTGGTGGCCTTCACGCTGTTCCGCCCCGGGTTCTGGATGGACATGATTCACGATCCCTACCGGGATGTGCCGCCGGCCCAGTTCGAGCAGGCCCTGGGCAGCCTGGGCAAGGGCGACAACCTGCGCGTCAAGGTCGCCGGGGTGGATGCCTACGGCAATCCCACCGAATTCTACGTGCAGATCCCGCGCCCGGACGGTGCCACCGGGGCCGAACGGATGGACAACCTCGGTCTGCAGCTGATGCAGGATGACGGCAAGACGGTCGTCGACATGACCACCTTCGGCAGCGAGGCCGAGGAGCTGGGCTTCGAGTTCGACCAGCAGATCCTGTCCGTCAAGGCACCCGAGGAGCGCTGGGCCAAGGAGTGGATGTGGATTCCGGGGCTGGCCGTCTTCGCCCTGGTGGTATTGTTGCAGCGTCGTCGCCGGCAGGCATCGTCCACCCCGGCGCCCGCGGTGTAGGAGAAACGCCATGTACCGCAAGATCGTGTTGCCCGTCGACCTCAACGAACCGGCCTCCTGGGAGCGGGCGCTGCCCACGGCGCTCGCCCTGTGCCGGACCTTCGAGGCCAGCCTGCATATCGTCACCGTGCTGCCCGACTACCACATGCCGCTGGTGGGCAGCTTCTTCCCGGAGGACTTCGGCGAGAAGGCCCGCCAGGCGCTGTCCGAGGCGCAGCACCGCTTCGTCGCCGAGCATGTGCCCGACGAGATCGAGACCCAGTGCATCATTGCCGAGGGTTCGCCCTATGCGGGCATCGTCGAGAGTGCCAGCGCCATCGGTGCGGACCTGATCGTCATGGCGTCGCACACCCGGCGCAACCTCGCGGAACGCCTGCTCGGCCCCAATGCCGAGCATGTCGTCCACCGTGCCGACATGTCGGTGATGGTGGTGCGCTGATCGGGTGATCCAGCCGGCGGGGCGGGCTGCGGGCCGTCCCGCCCGATTCGCCGTTGCGCGTTCGCCGCGGCGGCCACGGTGCCACCGGCCCGGCCGGTGGCGTCATTCTGTCGCGTCGTCGTACGGGAGTCGTCATGCACGCAGCCAAGGCCTCGCCGCGCCTTTCCGGCCTGTACCGTTACCCGATAAAATCCACCGCCGGGCGTTCGCTGGAGCGTGCCACGGTCGGCGAGGAGGGCCTGCTGGGGGATCGCCGCTACATGCTGGTGCGCCCCGACGGCACCTTTCTCACGGCACGCACGCATCCCCGGCTGCAGTGCATCGTCGCCGAGCCGTCGCCCGAGGGACTGTCGATCTGGCATCCCGATGCCGGGCGCATCGAGGCCGTGACGCGGCGCTTCGCCGCCCGGCCGTTCGAGACGGCGGTGTGGGGGGATCACTTCGCGGCCCTGACCACCGAACCGGCCCTGGATCGCTGGTTCTCCGACCTGCTGGGGGAGCCGGCGCGGCTCTTGTGGCTGGGCGAGGTCTCGTCGCGCTACCGGCCGGGGCTGGGCAAGCGGGTCAGCTTTGCCGACGGCTACCCGCTGATGGTGATTGGCGAGGCCTCGCTGACGGCGCTCAACGCGCGTCTCGAGCGGCCGCAGCGCATGGCCCAGTTTCGCCCCAACCTGGTGGTGACGGGCACCGCACCGCATGCCGAGGACGGCTGGCGGCGCCTGCGCATCGGCGAGGTCGAGTTTCTCGTCGACACGCCCTGTTCCCGCTGCGTCATGACCACCGTCGATCCGGCCACGGGACGCTTCCAGCCGGATCGCGAGCCGCTGCGAACGCTGGCACGCTACCGCCGCGGGCCGGACGGCAAGGTGCTGTTCGGCCAGAACCTGGTCGCGCTGAACGCCGGCGAGCTGCACCTCGGTGCGCCGGTCGAGATTCTGGAAACCCGGCCGGCCGTTCCCTGACGCCGACCTCATCATTCATCCGTGGGCATGCAGACAGGATGTGGCCGCCCAGACACTGCCGGAGCCGAGGCTCCTTTCTTGCTGACAACGAGGCCCATCATGCGTCAAGTCCTGTTCCTGCTGCTGACCCTGCTGCTGCCGTGCACCGCCGCCCAGGCCGGCTCCGAGCTGCCGAGCCCGCAGGGGCGCGTGATCCTGACCGTGACCGGCGACATCACGCGCACCAACGCCGGTGACGAGGCCCGCTTCGATGCCGCCATGCTGCGGAATCTGGGGATGCACGCGGTCAGGACTCACACCCCCTGGACCGAGGGGGTCTCGCGCTTCGAGGGGCCGCTGGGCCGGGATCTGCTGGCGGCGGTCGGCGCCCGCGGCCGGCAGCTGCGGGTCAAGGCGCTCAACGACTTCGTCGCCGAGATTCCGGTCAGCGACTTCGAGGACAACGACGTGCTGCTGGCCATGCGCCGGGACGGCAAGCCGATGTCGGTACGCAACTTCGGGCCGCTGTTCGTGCTCTACCCGTTCGACGATCATCCCGAGCTGCAGACCGAGAAGATCCGCTTTCGCAGCGCCTGGCAGGTGGCCACCATCGAGGTGGAGTGAGTGACGCCGGCCGGCGCGGCGCGCCGGCCGCTTGCCGATTCCGGAGGTTCGCGTGCAGTATCCCCTGCGTCTCAAGCTGGGCGTCGTGGCGGCGGTGTGCTTCTTCGTCGGTGCCATCGGCGTGGTCAGCCTGATCTTCTGGCGCCAGGGCAGCCTGGTGCCGACGATCGGCAACGACGCCGCCTGGATCGCCTACAAGCTTGACCGCGATACCGTCGAGCTGCGCAGCCAGGTGCTGCAAGGTCGGGCGGACAGCCCGGCGGACCTGGACGAGCTGCGGCTGTCCTTCGACCTGCTCTACAGCCGTTCGCGGCTGCTCGTCGACGGGCAGATCGCCGAGCTGATTCGCTCGATTCCGGCGGTGAAGGGGCGCATCGACCCGATACTCGCGCAGGTGGCCGCCATCGATGACACCCTGCGCGGGCTGCAGCGGCTGACACCGGCGATTCTCGAGCAGCTGCAGGGGCGCTTCCAGGTCCTGGGCAGCGATACCCAGCGGCTGATCATGGCGATCAACGAGCATTTCGCGCAGACCAAGACGCGGGCGCGGGAAACCATGTTCCAGCTCTATGCCCTGCTGCTGGCGCTGATCGTGCTGATGAGCCTGGCCACGCTGGTGGTGGTGCGCTTTCTGTTCCAGGAAGCGCGGGACAACGATGCCTCCCGCCGGCGGCTGGAGAAGCTGAGCCGGGAACTCGAGGTGACGGCGGCGCGCGCCGAGTCGGCGAGTCGCGCCAAGTCGGACTTTCTGGCCGTGGTCAGCCACGAGATCCGCACGCCGCTCAACGGCGTGATCGGCATGAGTGCGCTGCTGCTGGATCGCCTGCAGGAGCCGCGTTCCCGCCACTATGCGCGGACCATTCACGAGAGCGCCGAGATCCTGCTCAGCCTGATCAACGACATTCTCGACTTCTCGAAGATCGAGGCCGGGCACCTGGAACTGGAGGTCGGGCCCTTTCACCTGGGGGGCTGCATCGACAGCGTGATGCGGCTGTTCGCCCCGCGCACCGACGGCTCGGCGGTCACCCTGGTGCGCCATCTCGACCCGGTGCTGCCCGAGTACCTGCGCGGCGACGTGGGGCGCCTGCGCCAGATCCTGCTCAACCTGCTCTCCAATGCCCTCAAGTTCACCGAGGCCGGCCGCGTGACGCTGACGGTCACGTCCGTGGCGGCCGGCCGGGTGCGCTTCGAGGTCAGCGATACCGGATGCGGGATCCCCGCCGATCGTCAGGCCGCCCTGTTCGAGCCCTTTCGTCAGGCGGACGCCTCGACGGCGCGGCGCTTCGGCGGCTCCGGCCTGGGGCTGGCGATCTGCAGGCGGCTGGCCAGTGCCATGGGTGGCGAGATCGATTTCGCCAGTCGTGAAGGCGAGGGCAGCCGCTTCTGGGTCGAGTTGCCGCTGCCGGCTGCCGACGCGGCCTCCCTGCCGCCGCCGTCCCATGCCCGGTTCCCCGATGCCGAGCGGGCCCGGCTCGCCGGGCGGGTGCTGGTGGCGGAGGACAATCCGGTCAATCGCCAGGTGGCGATCGCCATGCTCGAACGCTTCGGCCTCGAGGTGTCGACGGTCGAGGATGGCCGGGCCGCCGTGGCGCGAGCCCGCGAGGAGGCCTTCGACCTGATCTTCATGGACATGCAGATGCCCGGCATGGACGGTATCGCCGCGACCCGGGCGATTCGCGAGCAGGGCGGTGCGCCCGGCGAGGTGCCGATCGTCGCCATGACGGCGGGGGTGCTGGAGGGCGAGAAGTCGCGTGCCCTGGCGGCGGGCATGAACGGCTACCTGACCAAGCCGGTGTTGCCGGAGTCCCTCGAGCGTCTGCTGCATCACTACCTTGGAGGGGGGGGTGAGATGTCGGGAGCGTTCCCGCCGCCCCCGGACACCTCGCGGGAGTCGCCGCTGGTCGATGGCGGTGTCCTCGGCGAGCTGCGTGACTCGCTGGGACGGGACACCCTCGCGGAGCTGATCGCGCTGTTCCGCGACCAGACCCCGGAGCGCCTGTCCCGGCTGGAGGCCGCCCGGGCGAACTCGGACGGCGCGGCGCTCGCCCATCAGGCGCATCTGCTCAAGGGCGAGGCTGCCGGGCTCGGCCTCTATCGCGTCGCGGCGCTGGCCGGCGAGCTGGAGATCCAGGTCGCGCGGCTGACCCCCTCGGCCCGCGAGACGCGGCTGCTGGCGATCCGTCGGGCCCTGGAGGAGACGCTGGAAGCCCTGCCGGCCGGTGTCGAGTGAGCGGCGGCGTCAGCGTCAGAGAAAGCGCGTGTCGCGATCGTCGCTGCCGAGCTGGGTGATCTCGCGAGGGCGCCCCTCGGCGTCGAGGCGCACATGGCCGATGCCCGCGCCGTTCCACAGCCGCTCACCGGCCCGGGCGCGTTCCGGCACCAGCGGGCGGACATGCATGCCTCGGCGCTGGGTGAAGAGGTTGAGCGGCGACCAGGGCGCGTAGAGCCAGCGGTTGAGGCGGTCGAAGGCGTCGAGCAGGGTGTCGGGAAAGGTATTCTTCAGCCCGCTGCTGGTAACCTGCCAGATGCGCGGGCCGCGTCGGCGATGGCGCAGGCGGATCTCGTAGGCGAAGGAGTAGTGCACGTCGCCGGAGAGGATCATGTAATGCCCCGGGGTGCGCGAGTGACGGAAGATGTTGAGCATCACGCTGGCGGCGCCGCGGTGCGCCATCCAGTTCTCGGCATCCACCAGCAACGGCTTGCCCGCCCAGGTGAAGAGGCGCTGGACGCCCTCGATCAGCTTGACGCCGAAGATCGGCGCCGGCGAGACCACGATCACGCTGGGCTCGTCGAGCAGCGTCTGCTGGAAGTCGCTGAGCGCTTCCCAGTCCATCAGTCCCGACGGGCGGTGCCGGGCGCGTTCGCTGCGCCAGCGTCGCGTACGGGTATCCAGCACCACCACGCGCGGCGTGGTGGGCAGGGTGTAGTCCCAGCCCTCGAAGCGCAGCAGCTCGCGGATCAGTCCGTCCTGTCGTGTGGCCGGCAGCTCGCCGTCGACGGCGGCGTCGAGCAGCTCGGCGAGCGCGTCGAGCGGCGCCTCGAGCCGCCGCGGGGCGTTGCCCCAGCCCTGGCAGAGCAGGTAGCCGAGCAGGGCGTTGCCGATGATCCGCCGCGAGAAGGGGTGCCCGTAGGCGGTCTCCTCCCAGGCGGCGGTCAGGTTCCAGTCGTCGGTGATGTCGTGGTCGTCGAAGATCATCAGGGTGGGCAGCTGGGCCATGACCCGCGCCGCCTGCGGCAGCGTGGCGACGAAGTCGTCGATGGCCGCCGCCTCCCCGTCCCAGGTGGTTGCGTCCTCGGTACCCAGGGCCGGTTTCGATGCGGTGATCAACCGCCATGGCACCGGCGACCAGACCAGCAGGTACATGGCGATCACCTCGGCGAAGGTGATCAGGTGATTCGAGGCGTTGGCGGTGGTGAAGATGGGCTTGCGCGCACCGCCGAAGAAGCGTTCGCGCAGGGCCTCGCTGGACTCGAACTCGGGCAGCAGGTGTTCGCGATGGTAATAGGTGGCCGGATGGGCGAGCAGCTCGGCGCTGTCGCCGACCACCGCCCCCTCGAGGCGCTCGCCGTAGAGCCCGAGGCGCCGGATCAGCGCGTGGATGGCGGCCAGCAGGGGGCCGGCGACGTCGTCGGCGTAGATCTGGTCGCCGGTCAGCATGAGCAGGGCCGGGCGGGCCTCGGGGGTGTCGCGGTGCACGGCGTACCAGTGATCGGCACGGGCCAGGCCGTCGGCCGCCGGATGATGGGGGCGCCGGCAGGAGCCGTGCAGCAGGTCGTCGCAACGCGAGCGCAGCACGAAGTCGGGGCGCGTCTGGCCGGGGTAGAGCAGGTGTGGCGCCCACGCGGCGATGCCATGCGACTCGCCATCGCCGGCCGGAATATGCAGGTCGTAGCCGATCGGCACGTCCTCGGGCAGGGCGTCTTCCAGGGTGACGTGAATCAGGTGCACCCAGGCGTGGCGGCCGACGCGCAGCCGGCGGCAGGCGTCATCGAGGGGCAGGCGGCGACTCTCGCCATCGCCCGGCGTCAGGGTCAGCTGCAGGTCGAGCGGCCGGGAGGCCACCAGCCACAGGGCCAGATTCGTCGGCTCGACCCGCCGCAGCAGCGGGCCGGCCAGTACCTCGGGCAACGAGGCGGCGGGGGTATCGGTCATCGGGCGAGCGGGTCCTGCCGGCGACGAAAGCGCCCAGCTTAGCGGGCCCGGCCGCGGCTGGCCATGGGCGTCTGCCGTTTACGCCTTCCGCGCGTCGGTCAGGCACTGGCGGACCTCGGCGTCGCTGGTCTGGTCGAAGTGCCGATACCACTGGCCGACCGAGGAAAATCCCTCGGGCGCGGCCAGGCACACCACGTCGTCGGCCTCGTCGCGCAGCAGCGCCAGGCTGTCGGGGGCGGCCACCGGCACGGCGACGATGCAGTGTCCGGCGCCGAGTCGGCGCAGCGCCTGGACGGCGGCACGCATGGTCGCGCCGGTAGCGATGCCGTCGTCGACCAGCACGACCGTGCCGGCGGCGAGGTCGGGGTAGGCGCGATCGCCGCGATAGGCCTGTTCGCGGCGGGCCAGCTCGGTGCGCTCGCGCTCGATGACGGTGTCGAGGGCACGCGAGCCGATCCTCAGCCGAGCGATCAGGTCATCGTCGACGACCGTGACCCCGCCGCTGGCGATGGCCCCCATGGCGAACTCCTCGTGGCCGGGCACGCCCAGCTTGCGCACGACCAGCACGTCGAGCGGCAGATCGAGCCGGCGGGCGATCTCGGCGGCGACCGGCACGCCGCCGCGCGGCAGCCCGAGCACCACCGCCGGCGCTGTCACTCGGCCCGCCAGATGCCCGGCAAGACGCGCACCGGCGTCGCGACGATCCTCAAAGGGCAGCTCGGTCATGGCAGGGTCCCCCCGTCAGCAGGCTCGGCTTGGCTGTCTTCAGCGTGGCCAGTCTTCCGGGCCGGGGTCAATGACCGGCGTCAACCGATCGTCGTGGGAGCGGGGTGCGAGGCCCGACAGCGCAGCGAGCGTTCCACCACCACCGCGCCCGGTCGGTAGTCGCCGCGTGCCGCGGCGATCGCGCGGGTCAGGGTCAGCTCGGCGATGCGGGCATGATCCTGCGGCAGCGAGTTGACCGGCCGTGGCAGGAAGTCCAGCAGCCGGGCATCGCCGAAGGTCGCCAGGCGCAGGGCGTCGGGCAGGCCGCCGCGGGCCAGCAGCACGTCCAGGGCGCCGTCGAGCAGGGTGTAGGAAGCCGTGACCAGGGCATCGGGCATGCCGTGCTCCGCCAGCAGCCGCTCCATCAGCAGGGCGCCATCGTGGCGGTCGTAGCGCGCCGCGCAGAGGACCCACGGTTCACCCCCGGCGGCCGCCACGGCCTGGCGGAACCCCTGCCGGCGTTCCCGGGTCATCGACAGCTCGTCCACCGCATCGAACCAGGCGATGCGGTGGACGCCGGCGTCCAGCACCGAGCGGCTCAGCGACTCGGCGGCGGCGACGTTGTTGCTCAGCACGCAGACGAAACGTGTCGGGTCCAGGGCGCGGTCGACGGCGATCACCGGCAGCCCGCCGGCCATCAGGTCGACGTAGAAGGGGTCATCCGCCGCCAGGCTGGTGGCGACGATCAGCGCCTGGCAGCGCTGGGCGCGCAGGGCGCGGGCCAGCTCGCGCTCGGTGGCCGGGTCGTCGTCGGAGCCGGCGATCAGCAGCTGGAAGCCCTGCTCGCGGGCGCCGCGCTCGAGGCGCTTGGCCAGCCGGGCGTAGCTGGCGTTCTCCAGGTCGGGGATGATCAGCCCCAGGGTATGGCTCTGGCCGCGGCGCAGGGCGGCGGCCTGGGCATCGACCCGGTACTGGTAGCGCTCGACGATGGCCATGACCCGTTCGACGGTGTCGCGGCTGATGCGGCGCTCCTCGGCCTTGCCGTTGATCACGTAGCTTGCGGTGGTGCGTGAGACGCCGGCCAGGCGGGCGATTTCGGCAAGAGTCATGGCCATCTCGTCGTCGTGGCTCCGGTTGGGATGAGGCGTCCATTCTACGGGAGTGGGGGTTTCCCGGCCCCCTGCCAAGGTCGTAGGGATGGACGCTTGATTAATCGGGTGGATCGTTTCAGCATTGCTCCCATGAACAAGGTGACACGATTCAGCGAGGCGGGACAAGTCGAATCCGCGACGGCCCTGTCCCGTGTCCGAGGGTGGCGCCGGGGCCATGGCTGCCGGCACCGCGAGGAGGCTTATCCATGTTGACGCTTCAAACCGACGATGTTGTGCTCGGCTGCCGGGCCGCCGACTGGCGCGACGCCCTCGACCAGGCGGCACGCTCGCTGGTCGAGGCCGGCCGGGCGACGCCCGACTACCGCGACGGCCTGCACGAGCGCGAGGCCCAGTCGTCGACCTACCTGGGCAACGCCATCGCCATCCCCCACGGTACCCCGGCGAGCCGCGATCAGGTGCTGACCACTGGCGTGCGCGTGCTGCAGTTTCCCGACGGGGTCGCGTGGCACGACGGCAACCGGGTGCACGTGCTGGTGACCATCGCCGCGCAGAGCGACGAGCACCTGGACATCCTGCGCGCGCTCACCCATGTACTCGACCGCGATGGTGTGGCCGAGCGACTGGCCTCGGCCACCAGCCGCGAGGCGGTGCTCGCCGAGCTGTCCAGAGCGCCGGTCAGCGCCCGCGTGGATGCCGACACGCTGTGCCTGAACTTCCCTGCCCGGGACCGCTTCGAGCTGGCCCTGGCCGGCGCGGCGCGGCTGCGTCAGGTCGGCTGTGTCGATGGCGATTTCGTCGCGTCGGTCGTCGAGCAGGAGCCGGTGGCGCTGGGCCAGGGCCTGTGGCTGGCCAGCAGCGATCGCGGCGTGCGCACGCCGGCGCTGTCGCTGGCCACGCCGGAGCAGGCCTTCACCGGGCCGCTGGGGCCGGTCAACGGCGTGTTCTGCCTGGCCGGACAGGGCGATGCGCATCGCGGCCTGCTGGAGCGCCTGGCCGGGCTGCTCGATGCCGGTGGCGGCGAGGCGCTGGCCGATGCCGATGCGGCGACCGTGCTGGCGCGGCTGGCCGGCGAGACGGCCAGCGCCGAAACCGTGCGGGTCCGGGTACTCAACGCCCACGGCCTGCACGCGCGCCCTGCCAAGCAGCTGGTCCAGGTGGCGCGCGCCCAGGCGCTGCCGGTCAAGGTACGCCTGCTCGAGGGTGCGGCCGAGTCGGTCTCGGCGGCGAGCCTGACCAAGGTGATCGGACTGGGTGCCCGGCGCGGTCAGACCCTGGTGTTGTCCGCCGAGGGCGCGGGTGCCGCCGAGGCCCTGGCCGAGGTCGCCGCGGCGGTCCGTGACGGGCTGGGCGAGAAGGTCGAGCCCTTCGAGGAGCGCCGCGGTGTCGATGACGTCGAGCAGGCGGGCGCCACGGTCGAACTCGAGCCGCTGCCGGCCGACACGCCCCATCCCGCGGTGGCCGCGTCGCCGGGGCTGGCCATCGCGCCGGCCTTCGTGATGCGCCTGCCGCGCTTCGACTATCCGGAACGGGCCCGCGACCTGCAGGGCGAGCGGGCTGGCGACGCCACCACCCAGCGCGGGCGTCTCGAGCGGGCGATGCACGAGGCCATCGAGCAGCTCGAGGCGCTGATTCGTCAGGCCAAGGGCGGCGAGGTGGCCGAGATCCTGTCGATGCACGAGGAGATGCTCGACGACCCGGAACTGCGCGAGGCCGCCCACGAGGGCATCGCCGATGGCCTGTCCGCCGAGGCGGCCTGGTGGCAGGCGGTGGACACGGCGGCGCGCGCCCAGGAGGTGCTCGCCGATCGCCTGCTCGCCGAGCGGGCGGCCGATCTGCGCGATGTCGGCCGTCGGGTGCTGGGCATTCTCTGCGGTGCCGAGATGCCGACGCCGCCCGACGCGCCCTACATCCTGGTCACCGAGGATGTCGGTCCCTCCGACGTGGCGCGACTCGACACCGGCAAGGTGCGCGGGCTGCTCACCGTGCGCGGCGGTGCCACCTCGCACAGCGCGATTCTCGCGCGGGCGCTGGGCATTCCCGCCGTGGTGGGCGCCGGCGAGCGGGTGATGACGCTGGCCGACGGCACCGAGCTGATCCTCGATGGCGAACGGGGCCGGGTGATTCCCGCGCCGTCCAACGAGCGTCGCGACCGCGCCGAGCTGCGCCTCAAGGAGCGCGAGATCCGCGAGCGCGAGGCGCATGCCCAGCGTTTCGAATCGGCGCTCACCCGGGACGGCCATCGCGTCGAGGTGGCGGCCAACCTGGGCAATACCGCCCACGCCGGCGACGCCGTCGAGCACGGCGCCGAGGGTGTCGGCCTGCTGCGTACCGAGTTCGTGTTCATGGCCCATGCCGAGGCGCCCGATCTCGAGACCCAGATCGGCGAGTACCGCCAGGCCATCGAGGCCCTCGACGGCCGCCCGCTGGTGGCCCGCACCCTGGACGTGGGCGGCGACAAGCCGCTGCCCTACTGGCCGCTTCCCCAGGAGGACAACCCCTTCCTCGGCCTGCGCGGCATTCGCCTGGCGCTGACCCGGCCCGAGATTCTCGAGACCCAGCTGCGCGCACTGCTCACCGCCGCCGGCGACAGGCCGCTGCGGATCATGTTCCCGATGGTCAAGGACATCGCCGAGTTCCGCGCCGCCCGCGCGATCTTCGAGCGCGTCCAGGCCGAAGTGGGGGCGAGCGACGTGCAGCTCGGCGTGATGATCGAGATCCCCTCCTGCGCGCTGCTGGCGCCGAGCCTGGCCGAGGAGGTCGATTTCTTCTCGATCGGCACCAACGACCTGACCCAGTACACCCTGGCGATCGACCGCGGCCACGCCGAACTCTCGGCGCAGTCCGACGGCCTGCACCCGGCGGTGCTGCGGCTGATCCAGATGACCGTCGACGCCGCCCATGCCAAGGGCAAGTGGGTCGGTGTGTGCGGCGAGCTGGGCAGCGATGCCCAGGCGATCCCGGTGCTGCTGGGGCTGGGCGTCGATGAACTGTCGGTGTCGATCCGTCAGGTGCCGATGGTCAAGGCCCGGCTGCGCGAGCTGAGCCTCGACGAGGCCCGTCGCCATGCCGAGGCCGCCCTGGCGCAGTCCACCGCCGAGGCGGTCCGCGAAGCGCTGGAGGCACTCTGATGGCCCGGATTCTCGCGATCAGTCTCAATCCCGCGCTGGACCTGGCGATCCGTCTGCCGCAACTGGCGCTGGGCCGGGTCAACCGCACCGAGTCCACGCACCTGGAGGCCGCCGGCAAGGGCGTCAACGTGGCGCGGGTGCTGGTGGCCCTGGGCCATGACGTCACGGTCTCGGGCTTCCTCGGTGCCGCCAACGACGGGGTCTTCGTGCGCGCCTTCGCCGACCTGGGCGTGGAAGACGCCTGCCGGCGGGTGGCCGGCGAGACCCGCATCAAT
The DNA here is from genome assembly GCF_010993675.1 of Modicisalibacter sp. 'Wilcox'. Classification (NCBI taxonomy): domain Bacteria; kingdom Pseudomonadati; phylum Pseudomonadota; class Gammaproteobacteria; order Oceanospirillales; family Halomonadaceae; genus Modicisalibacter; species Modicisalibacter sp. 'Wilcox'. The sequence continues at coordinate 214,965 of NZ_WNXF01000001.1, read as the reverse complement.
GCCAAGGTCGCCGAGCACGACGGGCGCGTCACCGACATCAACGGCCCCGGCCTGGCGGTGGACGCCGGCGCGCTCGAGGCGCTGCGCGACGACCTCGACGCCCGCGCCGGCGACTCGTCGCGTCGCCCGGACGCCGTGGTGATCGCCGGCAGCCTGCCGCCGGGGGTCGAGGCCACCGACCTGGTGGCGCTGGTCACCCGGCTGGGCGAGCGGGGCATCCCGGTATGGGTGGACACCAGCGGCCCCGCGCTCACCGCGGCGATCGACGCCGGGCCGACCGCGGTCAAGCCCAACGAGCAGGAGCTGGCCGACTGGGCCGGTGAATCGCTGGACGGCGGGGCTCCGCGCCTCCAGGCCGTGCGCCGGCTGCATGCCGCCGGTGTCGCCGAGGCACTGATCTCCGCCGGCCGGGACGGGGTGCTGTGGGCCAGCCGCCGCGGCGAATGGCTGGCCCTGCCGCCGACGGTCGCGGTGACCAGCACCGTGGGCGCGGGGGACACCCTGGTCGCCGGCATGCTCCACGGGGTGCTGAGCGGCCATCCGCCCGAGCAGGTACTGCGTTTCGCCACGGCGCTGTCCGCGGAAGCCGTGCGCCATGTCGGCGTGGGTGACCCGCACGCCGACGACTTCAACGATCTCCAACGACAAACACGCGTGCAGCGCCTTGACGACGGCGAACGGCACGCAGGGGGAGTCCACGCATGAACGTGATTCTGATTACCGCCTGCCCCAGCGGCATGGCGACGACCTTCCTGGCGGCGCGCCGGCTGGAGCAGGCGGCCCTCCGCCGAGGCTGGCACGCGACGGTGGAGATGCACGGCGAACTGGCGCCGGTCACGCCGGTCTCCGCCGAGGCCATCGACGCCGCCGAGCTGATCATCGTCGCCGCCGATCGGGTGCCCGATCCCGAGCGCTTCCGCGGCAAGCCGCTGTTCCAGGCGCCGATCAATCAGGCGCTACCCGACCCGGGCGACTTTCTCGAACGGGCCGCCCGCGAGGCGACGCCCTTCACCCCCGCCGCCCCCGACGCGGCCGCCGCGGCCGATGACGGGGCGGGGCGGCGCATCGTCGCCGTCACCGCCTGCCCGACCGGGGTGGCGCATACCTTCATGGCCGCCGAGGCGCTGGCCGAGGCAGGGCGGGCCCTGGGTCACGCGATCCGCGTCGAGACCCAGGGCTCGGTGGGCGCCCAGGACGCGCTGACCGACGCGGAGATTCGCGACGCCGACGTGGTGATCCTGGCCTGCGACATCGAGGTCGATCCCAGCCGCTTTGCCGGCAAGCGCGTGTGGCGCACCTCCACCGGCAATGCCCTGAAGAAGCCCAAGGAGACCATCACGGCGGCGCTGGACAATGCCGCCGTGGAAAGCGCCACCCAGGCCGCGGCCGGCGACGGCGGCGAGGCGAAGAAGAGCGTCAAGGAGAAGGGCGTCTACAAGCACCTGCTCACCGGGGTGTCGTTCATGCTGCCCATGGTGGTGGCGGGGGGCCTGTGCATCGCGCTGTCGTTCGTGTTCGGCATCAAGGCCTTCGAGCAGGACGGCACCCTGGCCGCGGCACTGATGCAGATCGGCGGCGGCAGCGCCTTCAAGCTGATGGTGCCGGTGCTGGCCGGCTACATCGCCTACTCGATCGCCGACCGGCCCGGCATCGCCCCGGGGATGATCGGCGGCTGGCTGGCCTCCACGCTGGGTGCCGGCTTCATCGGCGGCATCCTCGCCGGCTTCCTGGCGGGCTATTCGGCGAAGGCCGTGACCCGCTACGTCAAGCTGCCGGCGAGCATCGAGTCGCTCAAGCCGATCCTGATCATCCCGCTGCTGGCGAGTCTGTTCACCGGGCTGGTGATGATCTATGTGGTGGGCACGCCGGTGGCGGCCGTGCTCGACGGCCTGACCGGCTTCCTCAACAACATGGGCTCGGCCAACGCCGTGCTGCTCGGCACGCTGCTCGGTGCCATGATGTGCTTCGACATGGGCGGGCCGGTCAACAAGGCGGCCTACACCTTCGGCGTCGGGCTGCTGGCCTCCGAGACCTATGCGCCGATGGCGGCGATCATGGCCGCCGGCATGGTGCCGGCGATCGGCATGGGCATCGCCAGCTTCGTCGCCCGCCAGAAGTTTTCCGAGCCGGAACGCGAGGCGGGCAAGGCCTCCTTCGTGCTGGGGCTGTGCTTCATCACCGAGGGGGCGATCCCCTTCGCCGCCAAGGATCCGCTGCGGGTGATTCCCGCCTGCATGGTCGGCGGCGCGGTGACAGGGGCGCTGTCCATGCTCTTCGGCGCCAAGCTGATGGCCCCCCACGGCGGTATCTTCGTGCTGCTGATCCCCAATGCCATCAGCCCGGTGCTGCCCTACCTGCTGGCGATCGTCGCCGGCTCGCTGGTCACCGGCCTGGGCTATGCGGCGATCAAGCGCCACAGCGAGGCGGTGGCGGTCGCCGAGGCGGCCTGACAGCCCCGCCTGTCCGGTCCGGCGGCAGGCCGGCGCAGCACGCGCCGGCCTGCCGCCGGTTTTCTTTTTGCGGTCCTTCTCTCGCACCCTGACGTCATCGGTGTGGCCGGGGTGACATTGCCAGGCATCCGTTAGCCGCGTAAATTTTCCCGACACACGCATTCGTTTCGGGAGTTCGCATGGCGTCACCTCGGCTGTTCACGCCCCTCACGCTCGGCGGGCTGTCGCTGCCCAACCGCATCGTCATCGCCCCCATGTGTCAGTACTCCGCCGATGGCGAAGGCAGCATGACCGACTGGCACACCATCCACCTCGGCCAGCTGGCGCTGTCCGGCGCCGGCCTGCTGATCATCGAGGCCACGGCGGTCTCGCCGGAGGGGCGCATCAGCCCCTGGGACCACGGCCTCTACAGCGACGCCAACGAACGGGCGCTGGCCCGGACCCTGGCGGCGGTGCGGGCGCATTCGGCGATGCCGATCGGCATCCAGCTCTGCCACGCCGGGCGCAAGGCGTCGTCCCGGGTGCCCTGGGAGGGCGGTGGCCAGTTGCCGCTGGAGGAGGGCGGCTGGGACACACTGGCGCCTTCCGCCGTGCCCTACTCGCCGGGCCAGCGCGAGCCGCGGGCGATGACCACGGCGCAGATCGAGCAGCTCAAGGCGGACTTCGTGGCCTCGGCCGAGCGTGCCGCCCGGCTGGGGCTCGATCTGATCGAGCTGCACGCCGCGCATGGCTATCTGCTGCACGAGTTCCTGTCGCCGCTCAGCAACCGGCGCGACGATGCCTACGGCGGCAGCCTGGAGAATCGCATGCGCCTGCTGCTGGAGGTGTTCGACGCCGTGCGCGAGGTCTTCCCCGCCGACAAGCCGGTGGGCGTGCGCATCTCCGGCAGCGACTGGGTCGAGGGCGGCTGGGATCTCGAGCAGAGCGTGGTGCTGGCTCGTGCCCTGGAAGCGCGCGGCTGCAGCTTCCTGCACTGTTCGGGAGGCGGGTTGTCGCCGGATCAGCGTCTCGACCTTGGCCCCAACTACCAGGTGCCGTTCGCCCGGCGCATCAAGGCCGAGACGACGATGCCGGTGATCGCGGTGGGGCTGATCACCGAGCCCGAGCAGGCCGAGGGGATCCTGGTTGGCGAGGAGGCGGACGCCGTGGCCCTGGCCCGGGGCATGCTCTACGACCCGCGCTGGCCCTGGCACGCGGCGGCCCGGCTGGGGGCGAGCGTGCATGCACCGAATCAGTACCTGCGCTGTCAGCCGCGCACCTTGAAGGGGCTGTTCGACTAGTTGTGATCGCTCGGCCGGGGCCGGCCATTCGCCAGTGGCCGGATCGGCAGCGGTGGTGTAGCTTTTGCATCCTTGAAACGGCGGGCCGTTACCCCGGCCCCCGTCACATCGGCTCCCTACCCGGGATGCCGGATGCAAAAGGAGATACACGATGTCGACTTCACCCGTCACCCTGATGGTGGCGCGCCGCGTGGCTCGCGGTCGCTACCGGGACTTCAACGCCTGGCTCAACGAGGGCCGTGACCTGGCTGCGGACTTTGCCGGCTACCTGGGCTCCGGCGTACTGGCGCCACCACCCGACGACAATGAGTATCAGATCGTCTTTCGCTTCGCCGATGAGGCGACGTTATCGACGTGGGAGCACTCCGCCTCGCGGCGCGCCTGGCTGGCCCGCGGTCGTGACCTGTTCGAGGCGCCCCAGGAGCTCCGGGCCACCGGCCTCGACAGCTGGTTCCGCGACGGCCGGGGTCAGACGCCGCCGCGCTGGAAGCAGGCCATCGCCATCTGGCTGGCGTTCTTCCCGGTCTCGCTGACTTTTCAATGGCTGCTCGGCGATGCGCTCGGCAGCCTGCCGCTGGTGCCGCGGGTGCTGGCCAGCACCCTGATGCTCACCCCGGTGATGGTGTTCGTGTTCATTCCGCTCTCGACGCGGTTGCTGGCGCCGTGGCTCAACGCCCCGCCCGCCGGTAACCGCCGCCTGCCGGCGTGGCGCCGGGCCCGGCGGGGTGTCTGAGGGGCTGAAAGCGTCAGGATCCCGGTGAGCCGGCGCCGGTGTGCAGGGTCTGCGTCAGGCAGCCTAGGCGTGGCCCGCCGACATGCAGGGTAACTCGGCCCTCGCCACGGATCAGCCAGCGGGCACGGGCACGATGGCCGCTGCCCCGCGAGCGCTGGTACCAGGGCATGTGGGCCGCCTCGTCGAGGCCGCGTCCCCAGCCCTCGAGATGGCCCAGATGCTGCCGTGCCCGGCCGGGCTCGCATAGCCGGCAACCCTCGGTCTCCAGCCAGGCCTCGACGCCGACGTTCCAGGGGCGCTCGCGCGCGGCATTGACGCCGTGGGTCGGCAAGTAGCCGCGGTTCTCCACCGTGACCCGCAGTTCCCGGTAGTCGCCGCCCAGCGGCTCGCAGCGCATCTCGGCGATCGCCAGCCGTGGCACCAGCGAGGCCACGCGCAGCCAGTAGTCGGCGATCCCCGCACACAGCGCCGGCAACGCCTCGGGTGGCGGGTTCCACAACCCGATCACCGGGTCCAGGCCGCCGGCCTCCAGCGCGCCCAGCTGCGGGTGCGCGAGCGCCTGCCAGGGCCGGAACAGTCGCCGGGCATTGTGCGTGGCGTCCCAGTCCGCCAGCCGTTCCATCGCCGCGCGATCGAAGGTGGTGTAATGCTCGACGAAGCGCCGGGGGCGCGGCTGTCCGAGCCGCTCGAACAGGTCCCACAGCTCGCAGACCTGGGCCACACAGCCGCGCTGATGATAGGCGAACTCGGTGAGATCGCCATGCAGCGGCGTCTCGGGCGCGTAGGTGAACTCCTCGAAGCCGCTGACGGTGGGGTAGCCGACGCACGCCCGGCCCCAGGCGGCCAGCTGCCGGTAGACGGCCAGATCGCCCGGGTCCATGCGCGCGTCCGGGGCGTCGATCAGCGGGCGGATGAACACCCCGCCGAAGGTGTGCAGGTTGAGCCAGGCGTAGAGCTGCGGATGGGCGACGGCGAACTCGATCACCGCGCGGGTCTCGGGCTCGCTGCCGGGGTAGGGGCCGGCGCCGACCTGCCCGGGCTCCGCGTGCCAGTCCCAGGGGAAGTTGCGGTTGAAGTCCGGGGTGCCCTCGAGCCACTGCGGCTCGGGGATCGTCTCGCCGTCCCAGCCGTCGATGACGCCTTCGGGGTAGAGCCGCCAGTAGGGCGGCGGGTCCTCGACCCGGCGTGGCAGCATCAGCCCCGGGTGCTGCGGCGAGGCGACGAAATCGCCGGCGGGGTCGGGCAGGCGCAGGTAGCGACAGCGGCCGTCGCCGTCGAGATCCTGATGGCGCCAGCGCGGCAGATCCGGCGCGCCCTGGCTGGGCCGTGGTGCGGAGCGCACGAAGCCGCCCCGGCGAAGCACCGGCTCGGCGCCGTCCGGCGACAGGCGCGGGCAGATGTAGAAGGGCACGTCGCGCAGGAACGCGCGCAGATGCTCGGGCAGGTGTTCCGGGAAGGCATCGGTAGGCCCGCCGGGCAGGACACCGAGGCCCAGGTGCAGCGCCAGGGCCGCCTCGGCCACCGCCAGGGCGACGCTGGAACCGGCCAGTTCGGCGCCGTGCATGTTGCCGTCGACCCATACGGCGGGGCGACTCCGCTGCGGCTCCGGGCCGACGGTCAGCACCCAGATCTCGCGGCCTTCCGGCGTGGTGCCGATGCTCGAGAGCGCGACCAGCTCGGGATACGCCGCCGCCCACCCCTCGAGCCGGCGGGTCAGCGCCGCGTAGTCCAGATAGCCGCTGCGGAAGTCGTCGTCACCCGTCGTCGCTGGCATATCCCGTCCCTCCCACATTCCCCGCTCTGGAACAGTATGGTCCAGCGCGGCGGCGTCTTTTCGTTGTGCCTGCGGCTTCAATTAAAAGAGCGACATGCTTCGCGCTTTATTAGCAGACATAATCTGCATGTCCGCTTCTGGCCGAAAGCTGACTAAAAAATTGGCAAAGTCCCATGGCCATGCCAGTGGAGTGCTGGGAGGTTTCTATTTCGCCACACCGCCTCTATTCGAGGCCATTCAGGATGTGTCGTGCCAGGGATGCATAGTCACCGTCGAAATGGTGTCCGCCTCGGGTCCTGATTCGTTCGGCGCGATCGAAAACGGCAGCCGGGCAGGCGCTGTCCTGCTCGTCTTCACCGTAAAAGCATTGAACCTTCCCGAGGTCGAGTTTGCTCACCTCGGGAAGCACGGGCAGCTCGTCCTGGCTCGAGCGGCCCAGCAGGCGATCGGCGACATGGATGCCGAAAGAGGCCTCCCGTGCCAAGCCGAGCAGTGAAATGCGCACGACATGCTGCTTGAGTTCATCGGGCAGCCGGTTGACAGCGAACGGCATGACATCGGCGCCGAACGAATAGCCGATCAGGATCACCCGAGGCCGCCCCCAGGCCGCTCGATAATGGCGGAGGAGGGCAGCCAGGTCCGTGGCGATCTGGTCCGGGGTCTTTTCATGCCAGAAGTAACGCAGGGAGTCGACACCGACCACCGGCACCCCCGCGTCCTGCAGGTGCTTGCCGAGGGTCTGGTCGATATCCCGCCAGCCGCCGTCACCCGACCAGAACACCGCCATGAGCTGCCCATTGCCCGCGACGGGGTACTCGACAAGCGGCAGGTCGGCGAGCATCGCGCTGGCCGCACTCGGGCCCTTCACTGTCTGGGCCAGCAGGCCGCCAGGGCTGGCCACCGTGGTGGTCAGCACCAATAGCAGGCCACAGAGCCGTCGAGTCCGGTTCATTTGCCGATCAGCCCCCTCATGCCGCCACTGATGAGCAGGGCGGCGTCACCCAGTGTGCGCGTCATCTCGACCCCGGGGCGTGCCGCCAGGTAACGCGGGCGCCAGACGGGATTGAACTTCGCCTTGTAGGCACGCAAGCCCTGGAAGTTGTAGAAGTGTTCGGCATGGCGAAACATGAGTGCGCCGGCCCGGGAAAGGGCGGGCGCCGAGGCTCGCTCCTCCAGTCCCGCCATCGGCGCCATGCCCAGGTCAAACTCGGCGTAGCCTTCCTGGCGTCCCCACAGCATCAACTCGATGAAGAGCTGATCCATCACCCCGTTGGGGGCGTCGTCCCGGTGGCGCATCAGGTCGACGGACAGCTCGCGTCGATCGGGGGTGGCGCAGAGGTTGGCGAAGGCGAGAAGGCGCCCCTCGAGCCGGATCGTCGCGATGGGGAAGCGCTGGATATAGTCGACCTCGAAACGCCCCAGGGAAAAGCCCTTCTCCCTGGCGTTCTTGGCCTTCAGCCACTGATCCGAGACCCCCTGCAGCTCATCGACAAGGGTCGGCACGGCGGCCTGGGGGATCACCTCGAAGACGAGTTGCTCGCGCCGCCCTCGGTTCAGGGCCTGCCGCAACCTGGATCGGTCGGCCCCTTGCAGGTCGAAATTACCAAGCGGCACGTAGGCTTGTTCCCCGAGCTTCTGAAATGCCAGCCCGGCCTCGGCGAATATCGGCATGGCTTCAGGGGTGATCTGGTAGAACGAGGCGCGTCCGCCGTTCCGGCGGCAGGTCTCCAGGAACGTCCAGACCAGCTCACGCCGCTCATCGAGGCGGCCGACCGGCTCACCCATGGCGATCCAGCTCACGCCATGGATGCCGAACATGATGAAGCTCTGCCCGCTCTGGCTGAACAGCAGAGGCTTGTCGCCGAGCAGCGCCAGCCAGCTCGAAGAACCCGCGTTCTCCGCCCCTTGAATGACTCCCTCGGCGCGGGCCAGATCCGTCGATGTCGGCAGGGTGGTAGCCGAGCCTGAGGGGGTCGGGCGCAGCGCCAGACGCAGGGCCACCAGTGCCAATACCGCCACGATACCGAGACTCGCGCGCAGGAAGCGCGGCGCGCCCTGATCGAGGACGAAGGTCCACCACAACTCATGGGAATATTCGACATGCCGGTAGGCAAAGAAGCCGAGCCACAAGTACGTGATGACCACGGCGGTGCTGACAATCAACCAGCCGATCGAGGGCGTCACGGCGAGCAGGCGGGTCCTGCGATCGAAGGCACGACGACAGGCGACGAGGGCGGCCAGGGTCGTGGCGAGCGCCAGCACCTCAGGCCAGGTTGTGCCCCTGAATAGCGAGAAGAGGAGTCCGCCGACGAGACAGCTGCAAGCCAGCAGCCAGGCGCCATTGAGCCGGTGGCGTAGCCCGTCGGCGACCAGCAGGAGAGCCGCCCCCATCACGCTGCCTGCAAAGTGCGACACCTCCATCACACCGAGGGGCACCAGCGCGACCAGCCAGTCCTTGCCGGCGTCGGTGCTCGGTACCGCTGCCGAGGTGAGCAGCACAATACCCGACGCGAATACCAGTACGGCAAACAGCGAGGGCGCCAGGGGCAGGGTCCAGGTCACGAGCCCTCTGGCAGGGCGCCGCAGGGTATGCCAGGCGAGCAGCAGTCCGGTCAGAAGGAGGGGGAGCAGATAGTAGATGAGGCGATAGGTCACTAGCGCCGCGATCGTCCCCGTTCTGGCCTCCTGGGGGACGGCGAGGAGAATGATCGCTTCGAAGACGCCGATGCCGCCGGGCACGTAACTGAGGAGCCCGACGCTGTTGGCAAAGACGAAGAGCCCCAGGAACCCTGCCGGACCGAATCCCGCATGATCGGGCATGAGGAGGTAGAGTGCCATTGCTGCAAGCGCATGATCGACGAGTGAAATCCCGATCTGACCGGCCGCGAGTGGTACGGTTGGCACGCTCAGCCCATGACCACGCCAGTGCAGGCGCGGGATTTTCAGGGCGGCCAGCAATAGCCATCCCATGGGGATGCAAAGCAGAACACCCCCCAGGAAAGGGCCGAACCATGTCGGCAATGTCACCAGTTCCGTCAGGCGCCGGCCCTCGCCAAGGAGAGCGATGCCGAAGATAGCCGTGATCCCCAGCAAGGTGGTCAAGGCGACGAAGCCAATGATCCTGGCGATCTCCAGGGCATTCAGGCCCCAGCTGCCATAGATCTTGTAGCGTAAGGCGCCCCCGCTTAGCATGTTCAGCCCCACACTGTACGACAGTGCGCAGGCGGTGAAGGAAGCGAAGGCGATACGTCGATAGGGCAGCGACCGGCCGATCCAGTAAACCGCCAGGCGGTCGTACCCCGTGAGTGCAAGATAGCTTCCTGCTGTGGCTATGGTGGCCAGCAGGATGGCCATTGGTGACTGGGAGCCGAGCTGTCGCTGGATAGTCCGCACATCGAACTGTGACAACCCATGGTGAATCAATGCTATGGCCAGGCCAAACAACACCAGGCCGATAAGCGTCGGCGCTGCCTGTCGCAACCTCGTCCCGAAGCGAAAGGGTCTGATGGCCATTTTATGAGCATGTATTCCCAGTGCGGATGTCGATAGTTCTTAGGTCGTTTAAAGAGTGCTGGAGTTACCGGCAACATTTATTGGCAGCAATGATTGATGATCCGGCAAGGGATTTCTCGCCGCCTTTGCGCAGGATGATCCGCTCTTCGCAATGGCGGTTGCGCTTCATCGCGAGATTTCCTTCTATCAGGCTAAACATAGCGGAAACTCGCATTGACGGTGGACCGGTGTCGGGGGAAAAGGTCAATCACAGGGGGCCGACATGTGCATGCCTTGGGCAACATCAAGTCGCCACCCATGAAAAAAGCCGGGGCGTTGCGCCCCGGCTCGAGTCAGCATGGCGTAGCCCGGGAGTCGATCGGGCCGCTCATGACCGAGGGGATCAGTCGTCGTCGGCGAGGATGACGTGGTTCTCGCCGGCGAGCACTTCATCCCAGGCCTGGTCGAGGCTGTATCCCTGGCAGGCATCGATGGTGTCGAGTACCTCGACGGCATGCTGCAGGGACTCGCCGTGGGCTTTCAGCGCGACCACGACCTTGGCCAGGTCCTGCTTGCTGAAGGTGCTGGCGATAAGATCGGCCTGTTCGGTCAACTGGATGTTGTTCATTGTTCACTCCTCATGCAAGGTCATCATTGCCCGGGAAGCATCCCGCCCCGGGTTGCCATCGGCGATGGCGTTCTGGTGCCTTGGCTACGCATGCCGGGCCGGATAAGCGCCCGAGGCTGCACTGCGGCAGGGTCATCAGTGTTCCAAGACCGTCGCTCCTGACGCCTGGATCGAGGATGGCATGGCGCTCAGGTGGTAGCCGGGCGTCGGTCAGTGAATCGAGGTGATGATTCCCTGTCCGGCGCCGTGATTTCACTATGGGTCAGGGCGCGATATCCCACAAAGCGCCATTGGGCGCACAAGCCGTTGTAGCTTAACTACACGATGGACGCCCGGCGTCGGGATCGGTAGCGGGACTACGAGATCGTGAATGAGCACGATGGCGATTCCGGCGTCGTGCCCTGTTGGAGGTTGGCTCATGGACAATCTGTTTGCCGGGATTCCCGAGCGTCTCGATGACGAGCTGTTCGAGTCGATCATCGAAAACGAGGCCGTGACGGTGGAGCGGATCGTCTCGCGCGGGCAGCGTTCGCCGGCGTCGGGCTGGTACGACCAGGCGCGCGACGAGTGGGTGGTGGTGCTCAAGGGGAGTGCCATGCTGGCGTTCGAGCGAGGGGAGGAGATGACCCTGGCACCCGGCGATCATGTGCTCATCCCGGCGCACGTGCGCCATCGGGTCGCCTGGACCGACCCCGACGGCCCGACCGTCTGGCTGGCGATTCATTACTGACCGGTGGCCGTTGCCGGCCACCTCGGCGAGGCGGTGGATGGTCGATCCTCGAAAGCATGACCGGGTGGCGCGCCTGCCGACGATCGGCCTGGTCGGGACGGCGCACCGGGAAGGGACGTGAACGGCTTTCGGGGGCCCAAAAGAGAACGCCCAGCCCCTGATGGCAAGGGCTGGGCGATGATCGTGTCTTTTTCTTGAATATTGTTGTTGTTGGATTTCTTGGAGGCTGGCGTTGTTCTTGCTGATCTTCTCCAGCGACGCCGATTGTCGTGGCGCTTGAATTCGTCGCATGGCGGGTCGTTGACCGGCGGCGACGTAACAGTGAGCTGGCGTGCTCCGCCTCGCCCCCCTCGTCTTGCCCGGGGGACTTTTTTTGCATCCCTTGTTCTTCTTGTGTGATGCGTCTTGCCGCCGTGTCTTGTACTTGATCTTCGACGGTCTTCGGCTTCTTGGTGTTCTTGCCGTGACCTCGTCACCGTCGATTTGCCTTGTATTTCTTGCCGACGTCCTGCGTCGTTGCAATGGGCTCATGATCGATTTTGGCCCCCTTCGAGACAACTCCACTTTGGTGGCATAGCCATTCGTCGATCACGGCAAGGGAGCCGGGCGGTGCCGCTGCGGCCCCGGTTCGTTCAGCGACTCATACCTTCGGACTATGTCGCGCTGGGGCGTGGTGACCAAGACTCAATCGGTGTCACTCATCACAACCCTGTCAGGAGCACAGCCATGATCTACGCCAACCCGGGGAGCGGCGGTGCCGTCGTCTCGTTCGAGAAGCGCTACGGCAACTATATCGACGGCGAGTTCGTCGCCCCGCGCCAGGGCCGGTACTTCGACAACATCAGTCCGGTCCGCGGCGAGGTATTCTGCGAGATACCGCGCTCCACCGAGGAGGACATCGAGCTGGCGCTGGACGCCGCGCACCGGGCGGCGCCCGCCTGGGGCAAGACTTCGGCCGCCGAGCGCAGCAACATCCTGCTGAAGATCGCCGATCGCATCGAGCAGAACCTGGAGATGCTGGCCGTCGCCGAGACCTGGGACAACGGCAAGGCGGTGCGCGAGACCCTGAACGCCGACCTGCCGCTGGCGGTGGATCACTTCCGCTACTTCGCCGGCTGCATCCGCGCCCAGGAGGGCACGGCCGCCGACATCGACGCCAACACCGTGGCCTATCACTTCCACGAGCCGCTGGGCGTGGTGGGGCAGATCATCCCCTGGAACTTCCCGATCCTGATGGCCACCTGGAAACTCGCGCCGGCGCTGGCGGCGGGCAACTGCGTGGTGCTCAAGCCCGCCGAGCAGACCCCGGCGTCGATTCTCAAGGTCATGGAGCTGATCGGCGACCTGCTGCCGCCGGGGGTGGTCAACATCGTCAACGGCTACGGCGAGGAAGTCGGCCAGGCGCTGGCCACCAGCAAGCGCATCGCCAAGATCGCCTTCACCGGCTCCACGCCGGTGGGCTCGCACATCCTCAAGTGTGCCGCCGACACCATCATCCCCTCCACCGTGGAGCTGGGCGGCAAGTCGCCGAACATCTACTTCGCCGACATCATGAACGCCGAGCCCGAATTCATCGACAAGGCCATCGAGGGGCTGGTGCTGGCCTTCCTCAACCAGGGCGAGGTGTGCACCTGCCCGTCGCGGGCGTTGATCCAGGAGTCGATGTACGACGACTTCATGGCCAGGGTGGTCGAGCGTACCCGGGCGATCAAGCGCGGCAACCCGCTGGATACCGAGGTGCAGGTCGGCGCCCAGGCCAGCCAGGAGCAGTTTGACAAGATCCTGTCGTACATGGACGTGGCGCGCGAGGAGGGGGCCGAGTTCCTGACCGGCGGCGGCAGGGAGAGCTTCGATCCGGCCTACGACAAGGGCTTCTACATCCAGCCGACCCTGCTCAAGGGACGCAACAGCATGCGGGTCTTCCAGGAGGAGATCTTCGGCCCGGTGGTGGGCGTGACCACCTTCAAGGACGAGGCCGAGGCGCTGGCGATCGCCAACGATACCGAGTTCGGGCTCGGCGCGGGGGTCTGGACCCGCGACATGAACGTCGCCTTCCGCATGGGCCGCGGCATCCAGGCCGGGCGGGTATGGACCAACTGCTACCACCAGTATCCGGCGCACGCCGCCTTCGGTGGCTACAAGAAGTCCGGCATCGGTCGCGAGACCCACAAGATGGCCCTGGAGCACTACCAGCAGACCAAGAACCTGCTGGTCAGCTACGACACCAATCCGCTGGGCTTCTTCTGAGCCTTCACGATCGGTATCGACGGATCGGGCGCGCCAGTGGCGCGCCCGATCTCGTTACCGGACTATCCTGCCTGTACCGGTTATCCCGCCTGGTCGAAGCGTGCCCGAACCGCGTCGATGGCCGGCTGTCCGTCTTTGGCCTCGACCCCGTCGAGCCAGGTGGCCACCTCGTCGAGGTGCGAGCCGATCCACCGGCGTGCCACGTCCTCGGCCTTCTTTTCCTCGTGGCCGTGGGCGTCGACCCACTGGTTCTGATCGTCGATGTCCACCACCATCTGCGAGAAGAAGCGGTAGACATCCGCATCACGGGCCTCGAGGTCGGCGGGCAGCACGGTCCATACGGTGCTGCGGATGTCGGCTACGCCCGCATCGTCGCTGTCCGCTAGGTAGCGCAGGTCGTAGCTGATGTTCATCCAGTGCGGCTCCCAGCCGATGAAGGTGACCCACTGGTGGTTGTCGATCTTCTGCCCGGCCTGGGCCAGCATCGCGGCGGTGGAGCTTTCGCGCAGGCTCCAGTCGCCCAGTCCGGCGCGATCCGCCTCGATGGCCGCGTTGACGGCATTGTTGATGCCGGTGCCGGCCTCGATGCCGAGGATCTCGCCGTCGAAGCGGTCGCGGTAGGCATCCAGGTCCGCCACGCTGTGCACGCCGGCCTCGTACACGTAGTCGGGGACCACCAGGCCGGAGGTGGCGCCGCGGATATTGGCCGTGGCCTTGACCACCTTGCCCTGGTCGACCAGCGGCTCGACCATGTCCTCCTCGACCGGATACCAGCCGCCCAGATAGGCCTCCAGGTCGCCACGGGCCAGGCCGTCGAGAATCACGCTGACCGCCAGGTTGTTCTGCCGGGTGCGGTAGCCCATCGCCTCGAGCAGCTGGGCGGCCACCTCGCTCTTGACCGTCACCCCCGGCCAGGGCGGCACCCCCAAGCGTACGGTATCGATGTCGGCGCTGGCCGCCGCAGCGGTGCCCCCCAGGGGCAGGGCACAGAGCAGGGCAAGGGCGGTGGAGGGCAGCAGGGATCGGGTCATGGCAAGGCTCCTGATGACGAATGGTCGGTCCAGCCTATCCGCGGGGGCGGCCATCCCTTGCCGCAAGACGACGCTCGAGCCACGCCAGGCGTCATCATGGCGATTTCCGCGCTGCGCGCCATCCCGTTACAATGACGCCACGTACTCCTGGTGGATCTCGAGCGATGCATTGTCCCTTCTGCGGTAAGAACGACACCAAGGTCACCGATTCGCGCCTGGTCGCCGAGGGGGATCAGGTGCGCCGGCGGCGTCAGTGCGCCGCCTGCGGCGAGCGCTTCACCACCTACGAGACCGCCGAACTGATCATGCCGCGGGTGATCAAGGCCGACGGCTCGCGCGAGTCCTTCGATGCCCGCAAGCTGCGCGACGGCATGCTGCGCGCCCTGGAGAAGCGTCCGGTGAGTGCCGAATCGATCGAGGCGGCGGTGGAGCGGATCCGCCAGCGGCTGCGCGCGCGCGGCGAGCGCGAGATCGAGGCCCGCGAGATCGGCGAGGAGGTGATGCACGCGCTCAAGCGGCTCGACCAGGTGGCCTACATCCGCTTCGCCTCGGTCTACCGCCGCTTTCAGGACATCGACGAGTTCCGCGCCGAGATCGACCGGCTCGCCCAGGAGCCGAACTTCCTGCCCGGCGACGAGCCGCGCTGAGCCGGCCCGCCGGGCGTCCCATCTTGCCACCGTCGAGGAACGCATGGCCAAGGCGACCCCCGAATCCTTCATGGCCCGCGCGCTGGAACTGGCGCGACGCGGGCTCTATACCACCGATCCCAATCCGCGCGTGGGCTGCGTGCTGGTCAAGCAGCGTCGCGTGGTCGGCGAGGGCTGGCACGTGCGTGCCGGCGAGCCGCATGCCGAGATCCATGCTCTGCAGGCCGCCGGTGAGGCGGCGCGAGGCGCTACCGCCTACGTGACCCTCGAACCCTGCGCCCACCACGGCCGTACCGGGCCCTGCGCGCAGGCGTTGATCGAGGCCGGCGTGAAGCGGGTGGTGGTGGCGATGGAAGACCCCAATCCCGAGGTGGCCGGGCGTGGCCTGGCGATGCTGCGCGAGGCGGGGGTCGCCGTCGAGACGGGGCTGCTGGAAGCCGACGCCCGGCGGCTCAACCCGGGGTTCGTGTCGCGCATGACGCGTCGGCGGCCGTTCGTGCGGCTGAAGATGGCGATGAGCCTCGACGGGCGCACGGCCATGGCCAGCGGCGAATCGCAGTGGATCACCGGGCCGGCGGCGCGTACTCAGGTGCAGCGGCTGCGGGCCCGCTCCAGTGCGGTGATGACCGGGGTCGAATCGGTGATCCACGATGACTCGCGGCTGACGGTGCGGGCCGACCAGTTGGGGCTCGAGGCCGAGGCGGCGGGCCGGGTGGCCGAGCGCCAGCCGCTGCGGGTGATCGTCGATTCGCGCCTGCGCCTGCCGCTGGCGGCGGCGTGTCTGCGTGAGCCTGGGCGTACCCTGGTGGCGACCTGTGCCCGCGAACCGGCGCGCCGCGCCGCCCTCGAGGCGGCCGGCGCCGAGGTGCTCGAGCTGCCGTCGCTGGCCGAGCGGGTCGACCTGGCCGCACTGCTGCGCCATCTGGCGGCCGAGGAGGCCTGCAACGAGGTACTGCTGGAAACCGGCGCGACGCTCGCCGGGGCGATGCTCGACGCCGAACTGATCGACGAGATGCAGTTGTTCGTGGCGCCGACGCTGCTGGGCGGCGAGGCGCGCCCGCTGTTCGCCTTGCCGGGGTTGTCGCGCATGGCCCAGCAGCGCCCGTTGCAGATCGACGACATTCGTGCGGTGGGGCGCGACTGGCGCATCATCGCCCGCCCCGAACGCGTGAGCTGATGGTGTCGCGGGGCTGGCGCGCCGGGCCCCGGGCAGGTACCCTGACCGCCGACCTGACACGGCGTACAAGGCCGCGCAGCGTCGCCCGGTGACGACATTACCGGCCGGGCCGGGTCCTAGACATGCTGGGTCTGAAACATGAAGACCGGAGATTCCATGGCGCTTTCCAATTCCCACGCCGCCGATTCCGACTTGCCGACCCCCGGAGGGCTGGCGCGCGTCGAGGCGCTGATCGAAGACATTCGCCAGGGCAAGATGGTGATCCTCATGGATGACGAGGATCGCGAGAACGAAGGCGACATCATCATGGCCGCCGAAAAGGTCGAGGCCGAGCACATCAACTTCATGGCCCGGCATGCACGCGGACTGATCTGTCTGCCGATGACCCGCGAGCGCTGCGAGCGTCTCAAGCTGCCGCTGATGGTACGTGACAACGGTTCCGGCTTCGGCACCAAGTTCACCGTGTCGATCGAGGCCGCCGAAGGCGTCACCACCGGCATCTCCGCGGCCGACCGTGCCCGTACCGTACGTGCGGCGGTGGCGCGCGACGCCGTGCCGGCCGACATCGCCCAGCCCGGGCACATCTTTCCGCTGATGGCCGAGCCGGGCGGTGTGCTGCGCCGTGCCGGGCATACCGAGGCGGCCTGCGATCTGGCGGCGATGGCCGGCCTCGAGCCCAGCGGGGTCATCTGCGAGGTGATGAACGAGGACGGCAGCATGGCGCGGCGTCCCGAACTCGAGCGCTTCGCCGCCGAGCATGACCTGAAGATGGGCACCATCGCCGATCTGATCCACTACCGCATCCACAACGAGCAGACCGTCGAGCGGGTCGACAGCCAGACAGTGCAGACCGTCTTCGGCGAGATGACCCTGCATGTCTTCCAGGATCGCATCCAGGGAGCCCACCACCTGGCGCTGGTCAAGGGCGAGCCGCGCGCGGAAATGCCGACCACGGTACGCGTGCATCTGGCCGACAGCCTGCGGGACCTGCTGGCCCTTCAGAGGGGCGAGCAGCCCACCTGGACCGCCCATCGGGCTCTGGCGCATGTCGCCGCCGCGCCGGCGGGGGTGTTCGTGCTGCTCGACGACGGCCGCGCGCCCCTGGACCTGAAGACCCAGTTCGACATCTTCCTCGGCCGTCAGCGCGCCCCGCGCACCAGCGACTCCGACGGCGCCGGCAACTACCTGATGATCGGCACCGGCTCGCAGATCCTGCGTCAGCTGGGGGTGGGGCAGATGCGCCTGCTCAGTTCGCCCTGGAAATTCTCGGCCCTGTCGGGCTTCGACCTGGAAGTGGTCGAGCGGATCGATGCCGAGGCGGCGCCGGGCGCCGCCGACTGACACGCGCCCCGGTGCAGCCGCCGCGGCGGACCCCGCGGGGTCGACGCAGACATTCGCGTGGCGGTTGCCTAGAATAGGCTCCTTTTTGTCCAGGACATGGTTATGCAGCCGATATCTCAAGTCGAAGGTTCCTTCACCGACGTCGACGCTCGTTACGTGATCGTCGTCGGCCGGTTCAATCATCACGTCGTCGACAGCCTGGTCGAGGGCGCGGTCGACAGCCTGGTGCGCCACGGCGTCGACGAGGAAAACATCGACCTCGTGCACGTGCCCGGCGCCTGGGAGCTGCCGCTGGCGGTCAAGCGGGCCCTGAAGGTGGTCAAGCCGGATGCGGTGATCGCGCTGGGTGCGGTCATTCGTGGCGGCACGCCGCATTTCGAGCATGTCGCCGGCGGCTGCAACGCCGCGCTCGGCAACCTGCAGCTCGAGTATGAAACGCCCATCGCCAACGGCGTGCTGACGGTCAACTCCATCGAGCAGGCCATCGAGCGTGCCGGCACCAAGGCGGGCAACAAGGGCACCGAAGCCGCGATGGCGGCCATGGAGATGGTGTCATTGATGCGTCGCCTGGGAGGCCAGGCATGAGCGATCGCAAGCGTTCCGGCCAGGCGTCGCGTCAGGCGCGTCACGCGGCCCGCGAACTGGCCGTGCAGGCACTGTATCAGTGGCAGATGACCGGCAAGCCGGTGGCCACCGTGGAAGCGGAGTTCCGCAGTCAGGTGGCCGACGAGGATCTCGAGGACCACGAGAACTGGCACAAGGTCATGGAACTCGCCGACCTGGCGCTGTTCCACGAGCTGTTCCAGAACGTGGCTCGCTATCGCAGTGATCTGGACGCCGCCATCGCGCCGTTGCTCGATCGTCGGCTCGAGGATCTCGACAGCATCGAGCTGGCGATCCTGCGTCTGGGCGCCTACGAACTTTCTCATCGCCTCGAGGTGCCGTATCGCGTGGCGATCAGCGAAGGCGTCGAGCTGGCCAAGTCCTTCGGTGCCACCGACGGTCACAAGTACGTCAACGGCATCCTCGACAAGCTGGCCGCCCGCCTGCGGTCGACCGAGGTCAACGCGCGTCTTCGCTGACGTGCCGGCTGCCATGCCCAGCGAGTTCGAACTCATCGCCCGTTTCTTCGCACGCCCCTGCGACGCCGAGCCGGGTGTCGTGGCGGGGCCGGGCGACGATTGCGCGCTGCTGGCGCCGAGTGCCGGCAGCGAGCTGGCGGTGAGCGTCGACACCTCGGTCGTGGATGTGCACTTCCCGCAGGCGGCGCCGGCGGTGGCGATCGGCCATCGTGCGCTGGCGGTGGCGCTCAGCGACCTGGCCGCCATGGGAGCCCGGGCGCGCTGGTGCGCGCTGGCGGCGACCCTGCCCGAGGCCGACGAGGCGTGGCTGGAAAGCTTCGCCGCGGGCTTTCACGCCCTGTGCCGGCGCAGCCGGGTGGCGCTGGTCGGCGGCGATGTAACCCGCGGGCCGTTGAGCCTGTCGGTGACGGTGCATGGCGAGGTGCCGGCCGGCCGGGCGCTGCGCCGCTCGGGGGCCGAGGCTGGGGACATTCTGGCCGTGACCGGCGCGCTGGGCGGTGGTCGTGGCGGCCTCGCGGCCTGGCGTGACGGAGTGCGCGACCTCGATGATCCGCTGCTGCGTGCCTACCTGCTGCCGGAGCCCCGGCTGACCGCGGGCGAGGTGCTGCGCGAACTGGCGCATGCGGCGATCGATATTTCCGATGGCCTGCTGGCCGACCTGCAGCATCTGTGCACCGCCAGTGGCGTCGGGGCAGCGCTGCAACCCGAGGTACTGCCGCTGGCCGAGGGGCTGACGGCGCGGCTCGGCGAGGCGGCCGCCCGGGAGGCGGCACTCGCCGGTGGCGATGACTACGAACTGCTGGTCGCGCTGCCGCCCGAGGCCCTGAACGAGGCCGTCAATCGCCTTCAGACGCTCGGCCTGCCGCTGACGCCGATCGGCCGGGTGGTCGGCGAACCGGGCATTCATGGCATCGATGACAGCACCCGCCCCACGGGCTGGCAGCATTTCCCGGGAGGGACGCCATGAACCGGGCTCCCTCCAGCGTCTGGCGCCGTCCTACCCACTTCTTCGCCTTCGGGCTGGGCAGCGGTGCGGTGCCGTTCGCCCCCGGCACCTTCGGCACCCTGGCGGCGATTCCCTTCTACTGGCTGATGTCCGGGCTCACCCTGTCCTGGTATCTGGGGCTGGTGCTGGTCGCCGGACTGATCGGCATCTGGCTGTGCGAGAAGACATCCCGGGATCTGGGCGTCCACGATCACTCCGGCATCGTCTGGGACGAGTTTGTCGGCTACTGGCTGACCATGGCGGCGGTGCCGTTTTCGTGGCAGGCGGCGCTGTGGGGATTCGTGGTGTTCCGGGTGTTCGACATCATCAAGCCCTGGCCGATTCGCCTGGTCGACCGGCGCGTCGCCGGGGGCTTCGGCATCATGTTCGACGACATTCTCGCCGGTGTTTACGCCTGGAGCACCATGCACCTGTGGTTCTGGCTGCACTGAGTCCCGCGCCCGTCGCGCTTGAAGTTTTTCCGCGCTGCCCGCATAGCAGGTTCCAGATGGGTAATTCGACCCAGCGGACAAGGGTGAACGATGAGCGAACGCGACCAAGACGCACCGGATATTCTCCTGGACTCCAGCGCTTCCCGTGACGACGGCGAACAGGCGCCGCGCGGGGCGGTGGTGCCTACCCAGGAATACCTGCCCGAACGCATCTACCTGTTGCCGATCCACAACCGCCCGTTCTTTCCCGCCCAGGTGCAGCCGTTGCTGATCCAGCGCCGGCGCTGGGAGGAGACCATGCAGCGGGTTGCCGATACGCCGCATCACGTGGTGGGGGTAGCCTACGTCGGTGATGCCGGCGTCGACCAGCTCGGCCACGAGGACTTCCCGACGATCGGCACCGCGGTCAAGGTGCACAAGGCGCAGGGCGAGGAGCAGCAGATCCAGTTCATCGCCCAGGGCATGCGGCGCTTTCGGATCGTGCGCTGGCTGTCGAAGACCCCGCCCTATCTGGTCGAGGTCACCTATCCCAAGGAGCCGGTCGACGCCGAGGAGAACGAGGCGCGCGCCTATGCCATGGCACTGATCAACGGCATCAAGGAGCTGTTGCCGATCAACCCGCTCTATGGCGAGGAGCTCAAGCAGTACCTCAATCGCTTCAGCCCTCAGGAGCCGGGGCCGCTGACCGATTTCGCCGCGGCCATCACCTCTGCCAAGGGGCCGGAACTCCAGGAAGTGCTCGAGACGCTGCCGGTGATGGCGCGCATGCAGAAGGTGCTGCCGCTGCTGCGCAAGGAGATCGAGGTCGCCCAGCTGCAGAGCGAGATCAGCGAGCAGGTCAACGCCCAGATGCAGGAGCGCCAGCGCGAGTTCTTCCTGCGCGAGCAGCTCAAGGTGATCCAGAAGGAACTGGGCATCTCTAAGGACGATCGCGAGAACGACGTCGATACCTTCCGCGCCCGGCTGGAGCACCTGACGGTGCCGGAACGCGTCCAGACACGCATTGACGAGGAGCTCGACAAGCTCTCGGTGCTCGAGACCGGCTCGCCCGAATACGGCACCACGCGCAACTATCTCGACTGGCTGACCTCGCTGCCGTGGGGCGTGACCTCCGACGATCAGCTCGATCTCAAGCATGCGCGCACGGTGCTCGACCGCGATCACGACGGCTTGAACGACGTCAAGGAACGGATCATCGAGTTCCTCGCCGAGGGCACCTTCAAGGGCGACGTGGGTGGTTCGATCCTGCTGCTGGTTGGCCCGCCGGGGGTCGGCAAGACCTCGGTGGGGCGCTCCATCGCCGAGGCGCTGGGCCGGCGTTTCTATCGCTTCTCGGTGGGCGGCATGCGTGACGAGGCCGAGATCAAGGGCCATCGGCGCACCTATATCGGCGCCATGCCCGGCAAGCTGGTCCAGGCGATCAAGGAGGTCGAGGTCGAGAACCCGGTGATCATGCTCGACGAGATCGACAAGCTGGGCCAGTCCTTCCAGGGCGACCCGGCCTCGGCACTGCTCGAGGTACTTGATCCGGAGCAGAACGTCGACTTCCTCGATCACTACCTCGACGTGCGCATGGACCTGTCCAAGGTGCTGTTCGTGTGCACCGCCAACACCCTGGACTCGATCCCCCCGGCGCTGCTCGATCGCATGGAGCAGATTCGCCTGTCCGGCTACATCGCCGAGGAGAAGGTGGCGATCGCCAAGCACCACCTGTGGCCGCGGCTGCTCGAGCGTGACCGCATCGCCAAGAAGCGCATCAACCTGACCGATGCCGCGCTCCGGCAGGTGATCGAGGGCTATGCCCGCGAGGCCGGGGTGCGTCAGCTCGAGAAACAGCTGCATCGCATCGTGCGCAAGGCGGCCGTGAAGCTGCTGGAGAACGACCAGCAGACGGTCAAGGTGTCGGTCAACAACCTCGAGGACTACCTCGGTGCGCCGCTGTTCCGCAAGGAGCAGGTGCTCAAGGGCGTCGGCGTGGTCACCGGCCTGGCCTGGACGGCGATGGGCGGGGCGACGCTGCCCATCGAGGCCACCAAGGTGCATGCCCTGACCCGCGGGCTGAAGCTCACCGGCAAGCTCGGCGACGTGATGCAGGAGTCGGCCAACATCGCCTACAGCTATGCGCTGGGGCATCTCGGCGACTACGGTGCCGATGCCGACTTCTTCAACGAGGCCTTCGTGCACCTGCACGTGCCCGAGGGGGCCACGCCCAAGGACGGCCCCTCGGCGGGGGTGACCATGACCACGGCGCTGCTCTCGCTGGCGCGCAACCAGGCCGTCGGCCGCCCGCTGGCGATGACCGGCGAGCTGACCCTGACCGGTCAGGTGCTGCCGGTGGGCGGGATCCGCGAGAAGATCATCGCCGCGCGCAGGAGCGATCTCTTCGAGGTGATCCTGCCCGAGGCCAACCGGCGCGACTACGAGGAACTGCCGGACTACCTGAAGGAGGGCATGACCGTGCATTTCGCCAAACAGTACAAGGATGTCGCCCGGGTGGTGTTCGACTGAGACGGGGCGCGCCGGTCGTGAGGACGGGGTGAGAGGCGAGGGACTATAATGCGCCGCGACGCTCATCGCCCACGACACGACAAGGACACGCCATGTCTCGCAGGACTCTCGCCGGCGGCCTCACCCTGGCCGCCCTGTGCAGCGTTTCCCCGGCCCAGGCCGAGGAAACGCTGACGGTCTACACCTACGACGCCTTCGTCTCCGAATGGGGGCCGGGGCCGAGCATCAAGAAGGCCTTCGAGGCGCAGTGCGACTGCCGGCTGCGCTTCGTCGCCCTCGACGGCGGTGTGGGTATCCTGCAGCGGCTCAAGCTCGAGGGCGAGGACAGCGCCGCCGACGTGGTGCTGGGGCTGGACATGAACCTCATGGCCGAGGCTCGTGACACCGGGCTGCTGGCCCCCCACGGCGTCGACCTGTCGCCGCTGGCGCTGCCGGTCGACTGGGACGACGACACCTTCGTGCCGTTCGACTGGGCGCCGTTCGCCTTCGTCTATGATTCTCGGGCGCTGCCCGAACCGCCGCACAGCTTCCAGGAGCTGATCGATGCGCCGGACGACCTCAAGGTGATCATCGAGGACCCGCGCACCAGCACGCCGGGGCTGGGGCTGCTGCTGTGGATCCGGCATGCCTACGGCGATCGCGCCGACGCCATCTGGCGCGGCCTGCAGCCGCACATCCTGACCGTGACCCGCGACTGGAGCGAGGCCTACTTCTCGCTGTTTTTGAACGGCGAGGCGCCGATGGTGATGTCCTACGCCACCTCGCCGGCCTACCACATGGCGGTGGACCACACGGACCGCTACCAGGCGGCCGCGTTCGACGAGGGCCACTACCTGCAGGTCGAGGTGGCGGCGAGGACCCGCCACGGCAAGCACCCCCAGCTGGCCCGCGAGTTTCTGGCCTTCATGCTCAGTCGCGACTTCCAGCGCGAACTGCCGCTGAGCAACGTCATGTACCCGGCGATCGATCTTGGCGACGGCCTGCCCGAGGCGTATTCGAAACTGATCGACCCCGAGGTCTACACCTTCTCGCCGTCGGTCGTTCGCGAGCACCGCAAGGCCTGGATCGATGACTGGCTGCGCGCCAGCACGCGATGAGCGAGGCGGGGATCGGCCCGGAGCGGGACTGGCGTCCGGCCCGGAGCGTGCTGGGCGCCGGCGTGCTCGCCTGGGCGCTGGTGGTCGGTCTGGGGCTGGGCAGTCTTGCCGCGCTGCTGGTCAATGCGCCGGTGGTGGCACTCGATACGCTGTGGCGCGATCCCTACCTGAGCGGGGTGCTGCGTTTCTCGCTGCTTCAGGCGACGCTGTCGACCCTGATCAGCCTGGTGCTGGCGATACCGGTCGCCGTGGCGCTGGCACGGCGGCCGCGCTTTCCCGGGAGACGCCTGCTGCTGCGGGCCATGGAACTGTCGCTGGTGATCCCCACGCTGATTGCGCTGTTCGGGCTGGTCGCGGTGCACGGCCGGCAGGGATGGCTGTCGACGCTGTGGCGTGAGCTCAGTGGTGAACCGCTCGGCTATCTCTACGGGCTGTCGGGCATCGTCCTGGCGCATGTCTTCTACAACCTGCCGCTGGCAGCACGCCTGCTGCTTCAGGGCCTCGAACGTCAGCCCGAGGCGCAGTGGCGGCTGGTCGCCCAGTTCGGCCTGACGCGGCGCGCCATCTGGCGCTGTCTGGAATGGCCCGTGGTGCGCCGCCTGCTGCCACGCCTGACGGCGCTGGTCTTCACGCTGTGCTTCTCGAGCTTCGCCATCGTCATGACCCTGGGCGGCGGTCCCGGCGCGACCACTCTCGAGGTCGCTCTCTACCAGGCGCTGACCTACGAGGGGGATCTGGCGCGTGCGGCACTGCTGGCGCTGACCCAGCTGGCGGTCTGCCTGGCCCTGTGGGCCCTGGCGCTGCGCCAGGGTGGCGGGATGCCGCTGCTGGCCACCGGCGACGCGGCGCGGCCGGCCGGTCGCTGGCGGCGTCGTGATGCCCGGGGTCTGTCGCGGCTCGTGGATGGCGTCTGGCTGACGATGCTGGCGGCCCTGCTGTTGCCGCCGCTGGCAGCGGTGGTGATCGCCGGGGCCCGCGGGCTGCCGGCGCTGCCCGGGCAGTCGGCGCTGTGGCCGGCCACCCTGTTGAGTCTGACGATGGCACTGGCGGCAGCACTCGGGGCGCTGATGCTGGCGCTGGCACTGGTGGGTGCCGCCCAGCGCTGGCGGCGTCGAGGCCACGCGCTGCCGGCCGGCCTGCTCGAGGGTGGGGGCCAGCTGATCCTGATACTGCCGGCGATGGTGCTGGGCACCGGGCTGTTCCTGCTGCTGCGCCCGGGGCTGGGTGGCGACTGGCAGAGCTATGCCCTGGTGGCACTGGTCAACGCCTTCATGGCCCTGCCGTTCGTCATGCAGGTGCTGCAGGGCGGGGTGGCGCTGCCCGTCGGCAAGGCCCGGCGGCTGGCCGATCAGCTGGGCGTGCGCGGCTGGGCCTACTGGCGCTGGCTGATCTGGCCGCGGCTGAAGCGGCCGATGGGGTTGGCGCTGGCCTATGCGATGACCCTGTCACTGGGGGATTTCAGCGTCATCGCGCTGTTCGGCAGCCCCAGCCGGCCGACCCTGCCGATGCTGCTCTACCAGCAACTGGGCGGCTATCGCTGGCAGGGCGCGGCGGCCACCGCGCTGATGCTGCTGGTCGTGGTGGTGGCGGTGTTCGCGCTGCTCGATCGGCTCTCGCGGCGCCGGCCGCGCTATCCGCAGTCACGCTTCGTCCGCGCATGATGCACAAGGCGCCGTTTCTGGTCGGGAGCGACCGCTGCCGACTTGATTAGAGTGCGAATCAAGTGCATAGTTCTTCAGCACCGCGCGGGGCCGTTGTCGCGACGGCATGAGCGCCAGGGGTTGGCCGCCAATGAACGGGGAGGGGGAGATGCCAAGCGATGTGATCGTCGGTCGGGAACGCCGCGAGCCGATGAGTTTCCTGCGTCATACGCCGAAGACGCTGATCGGCGGCGCCATCGGCAACGTCATGGAGTGGTACGACTTCGCGCTCTATGGCTTCTTCGCTCCGGTCATTGCGCAACTGTTCTTTCCCGCCGACAACCGGTTCGTCTCGCTGATCGCCACCTTCGGCGTGTTTTCCGTGGGCTTCGTCATGCGTCCGCTCGGTGGCGTGGTGTTCGGCTTCATCGGCGATCGCTGGGGCAGGGCCGCCGTGCTGCGCCTGTCGATCGTCACCATGGGCCTGGCAACCTTTCTGCTCGGCCTGCTGCCCAGCGCCGAGACGCTTGGCCCCTGGGCCGCGGTGCTGCTGATTCTGGTGCGCCTCATCCAGGGGCTGTCGGTGGGCGGCGAGTTCAGCGGCTCGGTGACCTACATGGTGGAGACCGCGCCGCGCTCGCGGCGGGGGTTGGCCGGTAGCTGGGCGAATTTCGGCAGTCTGGTGGGCACGCTGCTCGGTTCGGCGCTGGCTGCGGCGATCACCAGCACGTTGAGCGCCGCAGAGCTCGTTGCCTGGGGCTGGCGTGTGCCTTTCGTGGCGGGCGGGGCGGTCGGCATTCTCGCCTTTCTCTATGTGCGCCGCCTGTCCGACACGCCTCACATGGCACACCATGAGCGGACCCACGTCGACGACTCGCCGCTACACGAGGCGTTGACCCGCAATCGCCGCGAAACGCTGCTGGCCATCCTCTTCGCCTCGGGGTACGGCGTCTTCTTCTACATTCCGCTGGTTTACCTGCCGACCTATGCCAGCCAGTTCGGTGGTCTCGATGACGGCCTGGCGCTGCGCATCAACGCGCTGGGTATCCTCGTGGCCCTGCCGTTCATCACCTTGAGCGGCTGGCTTTCCGACCATTGGCTACGCCGGCGCACGTTGCTCATGCTGGCCTTCGCCATGACGGCGGTACTGGGGGTGGGGCTGATGTGGCTGGCGGCGAGCAACGCCATGGGCCTGATCGTCGCCCAATTGGTGTTCGCGCTGCTGATCGCGATTCCGCTGGGGGCGGCGCCGGCCATGTTCGTCGAGCTGTTCCCCGCCGCCGATCGGTTGACCGGCTATTCGCTGGCCTACAATCTGGGCCTGGGCATTGCCGGCGGCAGCGCGCCGATGATCGCCACGTGGCTGGTCTCGGCCAGCGGGCTGGTGGTCTCGCCCGGTTGTTACCTGTCGGTCGCGGCGCTGCTGTCGCTCGCCGCCCTGTGGGCGATGCCGGATCGCAGTCGCGAGCCCCTGCCGTGATGCGGGGTCGATGATGCTCGAGTGTCGCGACCTGCAATTCCACTACGATCGTGCCGACCCTGGCGAGACGCCGGATTTCGACTTCTCGCTGCGGCTGGCGCCCGGTGAATGCCTGGCCGTGCAGGGGCCGTCCGGGTGCGGCAAGAGTACCCTGCTGAGCCTGATCGCCGGCTTTCTCGAGCCGGCATCGGGCTGGCTGGGCTGGTCGGGACGCGCTTGGCGTGACCTGCCGCCGTGGGAGCGCTCGCTGACCACGGTCTTCCAGGAGGACAACCTGTTCGCCCATCTGCCGGTGTGGATCAACGTCGGCCTGGGCCTGGCGCCGGATCTGCGCCTGGATGCCGCCGCCCACCGACGCATTCGCGACGGGCTGGCGCGGGTCGGGCTCGAGGGATTGCAGGACCGTCTGCCGGAGGCGTTGTCCGGCGGGCAGTGCCAGCGCGTGGCGTTGCTGCGGGCCCTGCTGCGCGAACGCCCGCTGCTGCTGCTCGACGAGCCGTTCAGCGGACTGGACGCCGACAACCGGCATCAGCTCTGGGAGCTGGTGCGCGAGCAGCGCCGGCGAGGGGTCGCCGTGCTGCTGGTCAGCCACGACAGTGAGGACATCCGCGCCCTGGCGGATCGCTGCTGTGGGCTGCAGGGCGGGCGACTGGTCGATTCCGCGGCGATCTGACAGAATCGGGAGCTCGCTGGACAGACACCACAGACCGTCAGCGCCGATGCGATGGCGTCGGCCAAGACGGCTCGCCCTTTTCGAGGAAACCCCATGCCCGAGTATCGCTCACGCACCACCACCGCCGGTCGCAACATGGCCGGTGCCCGCGCCCTGTGGCGCGCCACCGGGATGAAGGACGATGACTTCCACAAGCCGATCATCGCGGTGGCCAACTCGTTCACCCAGTTCGTGCCCGGCCACGTCCACCTCAAGGACATGGGGCAGCTGGTGGCCCGCGAGATCGAGAAGGCCGGCGGCGTGGCCAAGGAGTTCAATACCATCGCCGTCGACGACGGCATCGCCATGGGCCATGACGGCATGCTCTATTCGCTGCCGAGTCGCGACATCATCGCCGACAGCGTCGAGTACATGGTCAACGCGCATTGTGCCGACGCGCTGGTGTGCATCTCCAACTGCGACAAGATCACCCCGGGAATGCTGATGGCGGCGATGCGCCTCAACGTCCCGACGATCTTCGTCTCCGGCGGGCCGATGGAGGCGGGCAAGACCAAGCTGCTGGATCACGGCCTCGACCTGATCGACGCCATGGTCTCCGCCGCGGATGACAAGTACAGCGACGAGGAGATCGCCGAGATCGAGCGCAGCGCCTGTCCGACCTGTGGCAGTTGCTCGGGGATGTTCACCGCCAACTCGATGAACTGCCTGACCGAGGCGCTGGGCCTGGCGCTGCCGGGCAACGGCACCGTGCTGGCCACCCACAGCGATCGCCGACGGCTGTTCGAGCAGGCCGGCAGTCGCATCGTCGAGCTGGCCAAGCGCTACTACGAAGGCAACGAGGCGCACCTGCTGCCGCGCGCGATCGGCTCCAAGGATGCCTTCAAGAACGCCATGACCCTGGACATCGCCATGGGCGGTTCCACCAATACCATCCTGCACCTGCTGGCGGCCGCCCAGGAGGCCGAGGTCGACTTCGGCATGGCCGACATCGACAAGCTTTCCCGCGAGGTGCCGCAGCTGTGCAAGCTGGCGCCCAACACCCAGCAGTACCACATCGAGGATTGCCACCGCGCCGGCGGGATCATGGGCATCCTTGGCGAACTCGATCGTGCCGGGGTGCTCAACACGTCGGTGCCGACGGTCTATGGCGACAGCCTGGCCGAGGCGCTCGAAGCGTGGGATATCATGCGCTCGCCGAGCCCGGAGGTGGTCGAGTTCTTCAAGGCCGGGCCGGGCGGCGTGCCCACCCAGGAGGCCTTCTCGCAGTCGGCGCGCTGGCCGAGCCTCGATGGCGACCGTGCGAGCGGCTGCATCCGCGACCGGGAACACGCCTTCTCGACCGAAGGCGGCCTGGCGGTGCTCAAGGGCAACATCGCCCGTGACGGCTGCGTGGTGAAGACCGCCGGCGTCGACGACTCGATCCTGGTCTTCGAGGGGCCGGCGCACGTGGTCGAATCCCAGGACCAGGCCGTGGAGCACATCCTCGGCGGCCAGGTGAAGGAAGGCGAGGTGGTGGTGATCCGCTACGAGGGCCCGAAGGGTGGCCCCGGCATGCAGGAGATGCTCTATCCGACCTCGTATCTCAAGTCGAAGGGGCTGGGCAAGGCCTGCGCGCTGCTCACCGACGGTCGCTTCTCGGGCGGCACCTCGGGGCTGTCGATCGGGCACGTCTCGCCGGAAGCGGCCGCCGGCGGCGCCATCGGCCTGGTGGAGAGCGGCGACATCATCCGCATCGACATTCCCGGCCGCCGCATCGACGTTAAGCTCTCCGACGCCGAACTCGAAGCGCGTCGCCAGGCCCAGGAGGGCCGCGGCAGTGACGCCTGGAAGCCGAGCATCCAGCGCCTGCGCAAGGTCTCCACGGCGCTCAAGGCCTATGCGCTGCTGGCCACTTCCGCCGACAAGGGGGCCGTGCGGGATCTGAGCAAGCTCGACTGAGCGGGCGCGATTGCTTGACGCTGCCCCTCAAGGACGAGGCCCGCGGAGTCGCCGCGGGCCTCGATGATCGCGGGCAGGCGATGGGCCTGCCGCGGTGCGTCAGGCAGCTTCCGGCACCTCTGCCTCGGCCTCGGCCGCTTCACGCAGAAGCTCCAGTTCGCACTCGATGACATACCAAACTTCCAGCCATTCCAGGCTGTCCTCGGAATAACACATCGTCGTTTCCTCCTTCCTCGCGGAATGCTGAACTTCACGCCACAGTATGGTTGATGCGACGAAGGTCGAGGTAACGATGTCGACCACGTTCTTGACAGTCATCACGGCAAGAGCTTCGCCCGTTCATGTGGGCATGGGGATTGCTGTCAGCAAGGAGATGCCATGAAGGAATCGTTCAACGTCGGGGTCGTTGGTTACGGGTTCGCCAGCCAGACCTTTCATGTGCCGCTGATCCAGGCCACACCGGGGCTCGAGCTGATCGCGGTGTCCTCGAGTGATGCCGCCAAGGTCCATCGCGGTCTGCCCTCGGTGGCGGTGGCGGACTCGCCGCAGGCCCTGTTCGCGCGGAGCGACGTGGATCTGGTGGTGATCCCGACGCCCAACGAGAGCCACTTTCCGCTGGCCAAGGCCGCGCTCGCCGCCGGCAAGCATGTGGTGGTCGACAAGCCGTTCACGGTGACCCTGAGCGAAGCGCGGCAGCTGCGCTCGCTGGCCGAGCAGGCCGGCCGGCTGCTGTCGGTGTTCCACAATCGTCGCTGGGACAGTGACTTCCTGACCGTGCGCGAACTGCTGGCCGACAAGGCACTGGGTCGGGTCGTGCATTTCGAGTCGCGCTTCGACCGTTTCCGTCCCGAGGTTCGCCAGCGCTGGCGGGAGCAGGCCAAGCCCGGGGGCGGCATCTGGTACGACCTGGGGCCGCACCTGCTCGATCAGGTCCACCAGCTGTTCGGTCTGCCCCGGGCGATCCTGCTCGACCTGGCCATGCGCCGCGACGGCGCTCAGGTCGACGATGACTTCCTGGCGCTGCTCGACTACGAGGACAAGCGTGTGAGCCTGCATGCCTCGGCGCTGGTCGCCGCCGAATCGCCGCGTTTCGTCATCCACGGTACGCAGGGCAGTTACGTCAAGTACGGGCTGGATCCGCAGGAGGGCCGGCTCAAGCAGGGCGAGACACCGGCACCCCGGTGGGGCGAGGACACGCGGAACGGACGACTGACGCTGGCCGCGGAGGATGGCCGTCTGGGGGAGCGCGAGCATCCGACGCTGCCCGGCGATTACCTGGCCTACTATCAGGGCGTGCGCGATGCCCTGCTGGGCGAGGGCGACAACCCGGTGCCGGTGGATGAAGCACTGGCGGTAATGCAGTTGCTCGAGACGGGGCTCGACAGCGCGCGTCAGCAACGCTGGGTACGTCTCAAGGAAAAGAACGCCCCGAGACACTGATGCCTGTCATGCGCATGCTTCCCTCCGACCCCGGCTCCGGCCGGGGTTTTTCATGCTGGAAGGGAGCGGTTTTGATTGCCGGGTTAACATTAGCCTGTAATATATATTGCAAGGAAATTGTTAGCGTAGTAATATTATTGTCATCGACGCGGCGCCACAAGCGCCAAGTCCCGTGACACATGGAAACCCGCTGCTCGGCCCATGCCGCTTGAATGTCGGGTCACTCCGTGGTCAATAGCCACGTCTTCCATGAGGAGGTTCGAACATGAAACGCATCAATCCGGTTTCCCTCGCGTCTGTCCTGCTGGTTTCCACTCTGGCGGCTTCCGGTGCCGCGCTGGCCGGCCAAGCCAGCACGATCGCGCCCGACAGCGGCCTGGATCATGGCCATCAGGTGCCGCCGCAGTTTCCCGTCCAGGCAACCTACCACTCCGGTATCAAGCTGGGTCATGACGGCGATGTCGTCACCGTAGTGAGCGATCTCGCCTCGGGTTCCGGCGTCGAGGCCATCCAGGTGCGCACCACCCGGAGCCAGCATTCCATGCCTCGTACCTCCTTCGAGGTCGAGCCGCTGGTCAGCGACAGCGGTCTGGACAGCGGCGTATAAACGCCGGCTGCCGGGCTCCGGGTCCGGATAGTGCCGACGAGACGTAAAAAGCCCCGCTCTGAAGCGGGGCTTTTGTCGTGACGCCGTCCGATCGTGAATCGGAGGGTGCGTGCGGCACGGGGTCAGGGCGTGTCATCGCCGATGCGATCATCCTTGGCATCGACCCCCTTGTCCTTGACCACGCTGCTGTCGCTGTAGTTGGTCTGCTTGTCGACGTCCGTGGCGCCGGAATCCGACGGGCGATCCTCGTAGGTATCGACGCCC
The DNA here is from genome assembly GCF_010993675.1 of Modicisalibacter sp. 'Wilcox'. NCBI lineage: Bacteria > Pseudomonadati > Pseudomonadota > Gammaproteobacteria > Oceanospirillales > Halomonadaceae > Modicisalibacter > Modicisalibacter sp. 'Wilcox'. The sequence goes on along the minus strand of NZ_WNXF01000001.1, from coordinate 183,269 downwards.
TCATCCTTGGCAAGCTCATTGGTCCCGGCGGCGCCGTCCTGGTCCGTAGTGCCCTTGATCTTTGCCGCTTCCGTCTGCTCCTCGGGCTTCTGCGGAGGTACATTGTGGCCCTCGACACCGGCATCGACGCCCTTGTCGGGTGCCACGGTGGTATCCGCCACGGCAGTGCCGGATAGTACCAGCATCGAAGCCAGCAGGGCCGAGGTCAGCGACAGTCCTTTCACGCTCTTCATTAACACACCTCCATGCATGCTTGGGTTGCGTGTGGAATTTCGGCAATGTGCGACGGTCATTCCTGTGTCTCACATCCTGTACATACCCTAGACATGAAAATAATCCATGTAAAGTAATGGCCGGTTTGATGAGCCATGCTTCATCGACAAGCTAGCCAATGAATCGTTGCTCGGCAAACGGGCAGCTGGTCAGAGGAAGCCGGCGCGCATGCCTGCTCGCGGCGACAGTCGGCCTGCACAGCCGGCTCCCGGTCCGGGGAGCCGGTGTGTCCTCGCCGGCACGGTGATTATTGGCCGCGCTGCCCGAGGGCGTCGATCCCGGCGGCGGAGTTCAGCGGTGCCATGCCCCGATAGTTGGTGCGGGTATCCACCAGCACGGCTGCCGATGCGCGGTACTCGAGGGCGTCGATGCCGGCGCCGGGAGCCAGCGAGATGCCGGGAGCCGGGGCCCGGCGAGAGGCCAGGTTGATGCCGGCGTCATTCAGTGGCGTGGCTGTCACTCGTTGCCCGTTATCGAGGCCGTGATCGGAGGCGATGCTGCTGGCCAGCGCCGTTCCGGAAGCGGCCAGAAGGCCGATGAGCACGAGGGACCCGAATGAGAGTGTCTGGGTGGTTTTCATGGGTTGCCTCCCGTCAGGATGTGGGAGTTCGTGATGGATCGAGGGGGACGGGGGTAGTGCCGTGAGCCTCGAGAGTCGTCATGGCAGTCGACTCGAGGTGGCATGGGGAGGGGCTGCCTGATGCTCTCAGCATGTAACGCTGACCAATAGTTGACAAGTTGGTTTTTTTGATAGCGATGCTGGTTTATTTATTTCCATGTTCGGCTGACAGGCTTGTGAACCGGTATATCAAGTCCCTGGGCCATGCTCCGGGCCAGAGCCTTCCTGACGGGGGATTGCCGGCTGCGCTGCTCGATGGTTCCGGCGCCAGCGGCGCGACGTCGCGGCAGGCGGGAGCAGGCGATTATCGGGAGAGCGTTGGCATGGAGTCGGGGCGTGGCGAGGGCTTGGCCGGCGATGAGCCAAAAAAACCTCGGCGGGAGCCGAGGTTTTCGTGTGTCGCTGAGCCGTTGGTGACGCAGGGATAGAAACCAGTCCGGGACGACCTTTTCAATCCTTGTTGTGGGTGCCCTTGTCCTTGACGATTTCCGGATTGCTGTAGGACGTGGCATCGCTCTCGTGAGCAGTGTTTCCCGGCCTGTCCTCGGTGGCATCGACGCCACTGGCGGGGGCCAGTTCGCTGCCCTTGTCCTGCATCGCCGAGTTGTCACCGGTCTGGATGCCGGTCGACTCCGCCTGTTCCTCGGCCTTCTGGGGATACGTGTCGTGACCCTCGATACCCGAATTGACGCCGCTGTCGGGGGCGAGCTCGTTGGCTTCCTGAGCCAGCGAGGCGCCGGAGAAGGCCAGCAGGGTGGCCAGCAGCGCAGAAGTCAGGGTCAATCCTTTAATGCCTTGCATGAGGACCTACCTCCTTGCGTGTTTCCAGCATTCATTTTCAGCGACTCGCCGCCGGCTGAATGACGAGCATGGGAGACTTCGGTGCTCCAGTGCTCGGTCGTGATGTGGATGTCGGAGGGTCGCCGGTAGGCAGGGCCTGGGGCTGTCGCTCCCTGTGGAGCTCGGTACCGGCGGGTCCTGTCTGCCATTTAAAGCTAGACAACCAACCATTGCTTGGCAAAAGGCGAATCACCACCAGGACTCGCTGTCGCGTTCGGCGCGGAGCGTCTCGCGAGCGATGAACAGCGCGGCGATGGCCCTGGCTTCGTGAAAGTCCTCGCGGGCGAGCAGGGCGGGCAGGGACTCGAGGGCGTGCGTCTCGACTCGCAGGGGCTCGGGCTCGTCGCCGGGCAGGCGCTTCTCGTAGAGGTCGGTGGCCAGCAGTACCTGCATGCGATGGTTCATGTAGTTGGGCGCCAGCGACAGCTCGACGAGCGGTTCGATGCGCCGGGCGCCCATGCCGCATTCCTCCATCAGTTCCCGATTGCCGGCGGTGATGATGTCCTCGCCGGGGTCGACCAGCCCCTTGGGGAGCGTGAGGGCGTACTCCTCGAAGCCGGCGGCGTACTCCTGGATCAGCAGCACGTGATCGGGGTCGGGCATGGCGATGATCATGACCGCCGGGCGGCCGCGTCCCTTGAGCCGCTCGAAGGTGCGTTCGGCGCCGTTGGAGAAGCGCAGCTCGAGCCGCTCGATGGCGAAAAGCTCGCTGTGGGCGACATCCTCCCGGGCCAGGATGCTCGGCTTGACGGGGGTATTCGATGACATGGTGCCTCCGTGCGTGATGCGGGGGGATCCCGTACAATGACAGGTGTCTTTTACCACCGCCGCGGAGCTTCTGGCCAATGATCGACTGGCGCGACATCGACACCGTCCTGCTCGACATGGACGGGACGCTGCTCGACCTGCACTTCGACAGCCATTTCTGGCTTGAGCACCTGCCGCGCCGCTATGTCGAGCTGCATCATCTGGATGAGGCGACCCAGGAGGTCGTGCGCGAGCGCATCCTGCGCGAGCAGGGCACGCTCGACTGGTACAGCCTGGCCTACTGGGAACGCGAGCTGGGCGTCGACATTCTCGCCCTCAAGCGTGAGGTACAGCACCTGATCGGCCTGCGCAGCGATGCCCTGGACTTCCTGGCCTGGCTGCGCTCGGCGCATCCGCGCGTGGTGCTGGCGACCAACGCCGACCGGGCCAGCCTGTCGCTCAAGCTGCCGCTGACCGGGCTCGAGGCCTACCTGGACGCCATCGTCTCGTCGGCGGATCTCGGCGTGCCCAAGGAGGAGCAGGCCTTCTGGTTCGCCCTTCAGGAAGTCGAGCCCTTCGACCCGCAGCGCACGCTGTTCATCGACGACAACCCGGCCGTGCTGGAAAGCGCCCGCGAATTCGGCATCCGCCACCTGCTGGGCATCAAGCAGCCCGACAGTCGGCGTCCGGAGCGCGAACTGGAAACATTCATCGCCCTCGACCGTTTCGCGGCCTTGTTGCCCGACCGTGACGCCCCCATGTAGACGCCATGCCAGAATCCGCCGTACGTATCGACAAGTGGCTGTGGGCCGCGCGCTTCTTCAAGACCCGTGGTCTGGCCAAGAAGGCCATCGAGGGGGGCAAGGTCCAGGTCGATGGCGCGCGCGTCAAGACCAGCAAGCTGATCACGCCGGGCGCCCGGGTGAAGGTGCCCCAGGGCTGGGACCAGTGGGAGGTGGAAGTGCTCGCCGTCTCCGACCAGCGGCGTGGCGCGCCGGAGGCCCGCGAACTCTATCGCGAGACGCCCGAGAGCCAGGCGCGTCGCGAACGCGAGGCCGAGCAGCGGCGCCTGGCCAATCAGGTCATGCAGGCGCCCCGCGGGCGCCCCGACAAGCGCGGACGCCGCGAGATCCAGCGCTTCCAGCGTCAGCGTCCCGACGATCAGTGATGCCGTCTTTCCCGTCTTTCCCGTCTTCCCGTTATCCCCGTTGCCGAGCGACTCATGTCCGACCAGATTCAGCGATTCCTGTTTGACGATACCAATGTGCGTGGCGAGATCGTCTCGCTCGAGAGCGCCTACGCCGAAGTCCTCGACCGCCATGCCTACCCGCCGGTGGTGGCCCGTCAGCTCGGCGAGATGCTGGCGGCGGTGGCGCTGCTCACCGAGACGGTCAAGCTCGACGGCACTCTGAGCCTCGAGGTGCGCGGCCAGGGGGCGCTGCGCCTGCTGATGGCCGAGTCCAATCCGGGTGGCGAGCTGCGGGCCATCGCCCGGCTCGACGACGAGGCGGCCCTGCCGGCGGATTCCGCCACCTTCGCCGAGCTGGTCGGCGACGGCCAGATCGTGATCACCCTGGACCCGCGCGAGGGCAATCGCTATCAGGGCATCGTGGCGATCGAGGCCGACACCCTTGCCGGCTGTCTCGAGGACTACTTCGCCCGCTCCGAGCAGCTGGCCACCCGGCTGTGGCTGGCGGCCGACGGGCAGCGTGCCGGGGGGCTGCTGCTCCAGCAGCTGCCCGACGATTCCCGTAATCACGATCCCGATGCCTGGGACCGCCTGGTGCACCTGGCGAGCACGGTGCGCGGCGACGAGCTGCTGGGCCTGGCGCAGCGCGATCTGCTCTATCGCCTCTATCACGAGGAGACGACGCGGGTCTTCGATCCCAAGCCGCTGCATTTCGGCTGCACCTGCTCCCGCGAGCGCATCGCCCGGGCGCTGCTCGGCCTGGGAGCCGAGGAGCTGCGCGACATCCTCGCCGAGCAGAAGGCGGTGGATACCCAGTGCCACTTCTGCCACACCCGCTATCATTTCTCGGCGGCCGAGATCGAGTCGCTGATCGAGTCCCCGGATGCCGGTTCGCCGACCATGCATTGACACCGCCCCACGGCGTTTTGCCGATCGAGGCGGTTTGCCATCATAATGTAACGGCTCGTGCATCACTCCCGGACAAGAGGCGGCAAACGCCCGTGATGCGCGGTCGCTTTTTTGGCTAACGAGAGAGAATCGGCCCTCGAGGCCCAGGACACCCCATGACTACGAATTCCGCTGCTGCCCAGCCGACGGCGCGACGCGCGAGCGTGCACACCAACCTCTGCGCCGCCGAACTCATCGAACGTGCCGTTGCCGACGGCGAAGGGCGCCTTGCCACGAACGGCGCCCTGGTCGTCAACACCGGCGAGCGCACCGGCCGTTCCCCGGCGGACCGCTTCATCGTCGACGAGCCGTCCACCGCCGACCTGATCGACTGGGGAAGCGTGAACCGTCCCTTCGATGCCGAGCGTTTCGATGCCCTCTGGGAGCGCGTCGAGGATTACCTGGCCGAGGGCAGCAGCTATGTTGCCGAACTGCATGTCGGTGCGGACCCCGAGCACTACCTGCCGATCCGCGTGACCACCGAGACCGCCTGGCACAACCTCTTCGCCCGCAACCTGTTCGTGCGCCCCGAGGCCTTCAATCCCAAGGGCAAGAACGAGTGGACGATTCTCAACGCGCCGCACTTCACCTGTGATCCGTCGCGCGACGGCACCAACTCCGACGGCGCGGTGGTCATCAACTTCGCGCGCCGGCGCGTGCTGCTCGCGGGCATGCGCTATGCCGGCGAGATGAAGAAGGCGATGTTCTCGGTGCAGAACTTCCTGTTGCCCGAGAAGGACGTGCTGCCCATGCACTGCAGCGCCAACGTCGGCGAGGACGGCGAGACCACGCTGTTCTTCGGCCTCTCCGGCACCGGCAAGACCACCCTGTCCGCCGATCCGGCGCGCTACCTGATCGGCGACGACGAGCACGGCTGGGGCGAAGGCACGGTGTTCAACATCGAGGGTGGCTGCTACGCCAAGTGCATCGACCTGTCCGAGAAGAACGAGCCGGTGATCTGGCAGGCGATCCGCTTCGGTGCGGTGCTCGAGAACGTGGTGCTCGACGATCGCCGGGCGCCGGACTACGCCGACGACAGCCTGACCCAGAACTCCCGCGCCGCCTACCCGCTCGAGCACATCGACAAGCGGGTCGAGGAGAACCGCGCCGGCGAGCCGAGTGCCATCATCTTCCTGACCTGCGACATGAGCGGCGTGCTGCCGCCGGTGTCGGTGCTCTCCAAGGAAGCCGCGGCCTACCACTTCCTGTCCGGCTACACCGCCAAGGTGGGCTCCACCGAGATGGGCTCCTCGGCCGGCCTGGAAGCAACCTTCTCGACCTGCTTTGGCGCGCCGTTCTTCCCGCGGCCGGCCCGCGAATACGCCGACCTGCTGATCAAGCGCATCGAGGCCTTCGGCTCGCGGGTCTACCTGGTCAACACCGGCTGGACCGGCGGCAGCTACGGCCAGGGCGGCAGCCGCTTCAGCATTCCCACCACCCGCGGCATCATCAGCGCCGTCCAGTCCGGGGCGCTCAAGGACGTGGAAACCCGTCGCGTCGACGGCCTCAACCTGGACGTCCCCGTCGCGGTGCCGGGTGTCGACTCGCGGCTGCTCGACCCGCGCGAGACCTGGGGAGACCCCGCCGCCTACGATCGTCAGCGTCAGGAACTGGTGGCCAAGTTCGTCGAGAACTTCAAGAAGTTCGCCGGCGTCGACGAGGCGATCATCGCCGCGGGCCCGTCGCTCAACTGAGCCCCGCGTCGGTTCGCCAACGACCTCGCCGAGGGCGCGTCAGATGACGCGCCCTCGGCGTTTCCGGCCCCGCTGCATCCGCGATGGCGGGGCCGGCGTATGCTGAAGGTGACGTGGCGAACAACGAGCGGAGGGACGTCATGCAACGACGACATTTTCTGGGCCTGCTGGGCGCCGGCGGGCTGGCGGGGCTGCTGCCGGGCTGGGCGCTGGCGCGTCCCGTGCTGGACCTGAAGCGTGGCGCCGATGTCGAGCCGCTGTCGCTCGACGAGCAGGCGTGGCGCAAGCGCCTCAGCGAGGCGCAGTTCCAGGTGCTGCGCGAGGCGGACACCGAACCGGCGGGCAGCAGCCCCCTCAACGCCGAGAAGCGCCGCGGCGAGTATCGCTGCGCCGGCTGCGACCTGACGCTGTTCACCAGCGCCATGAAGTATGACTCGGGCACCGGCTGGCCGAGTTTCTTCGACCATGTCGAGGGGCATCTGCTGACCCGGCTCGACTTCGTGCTGCTGCTTCCGCGTACCGAATACCACTGCGCCCGCTGTGGCGGGCATCAGGGCCATGTCTTCGAGGACGGCCCCGAGCCCACCGGGCTGCGCTGGTGCAACAACGGCCTGGCGCTGCGTTTCGTGCCGGCCGCCGCGAGCGGCTGAGCGCCGCAGGAATCGGCATCGACGGCGGGCCGGCGCGCTTCGGCCTGCGCCCTCGCGCGGCTTTGTGGTACCTTGTCGCCACCCGTGGTGTCGGCCCTCCCGCCGGGCTTGACGCCGCCTCGGCGCGGCGCTTCCCGGGCCGCCCGGTGAACCTGTCAATGCAAGGATTCCATGGACGTTCAGACTTCGATCAATGCGCGTCTCGCCGAGGAACTCGGCGTGCGTCCCGCCCAGGTGACAGCGACCGTCGAACTGCTCGACGGCGGGGCCACCGTTCCGTTCATCGCCCGGTACCGCAAGGAAGTGACCGGCGGTCTCGATGATGGCCAGCTGCGTCAGCTCGAGGAACGCCTGCGCTATCGGCGCGAGCTCGAGGAGCGCCGCGCGAGCGTGCTGGCCAGCATCGACGAACAGGGCAAGCTGACCGCGGCACTGGCGGCGCAGATTGGCGAGGCCGACACCAAGCAGCGCCTGGAAGACCTCTACCTGCCCTACAAGAAGAAGCGCCGCACCAAGGCGCAGATCGCCCGCGAGGCGGGGCTCGAGCCGCTGGCCGATGCGCTGCTGGCCGATCCGACCCTTGATCCGGAGCGTGAGGCCGCGGCCTATCTGCGCCCGGCGGACGGTGACACGCCCGCCGTCGCCGACGCCAAGGCGGCGCTCGACGGCGCCAAGCAGATCCTCATGGAGCGCTTCGCCGAGGATGCCGAACTGGTCGGTCGCCTGCGCGAGCGCCTGTGGCAGGAGGGCGTGCTGCGCGCGCGCCTCGTCGAGGGCAAGGAACGCGAGGGCGCCAAGTTCGCCGACTACTTCGAGCACGACGAACCGCTCGCGAAGGTGCCGTCGCATCGGGCGCTGGCCATGTTCCGTGGCCGCAACGAGGGCGTGCTGGCGCTGACCCTGGCGCTGCCGGGGGAGGACGAGGCGCCGGTGCATCCCGCCGAGGTGGCGATCGCCCGCCATGCCGGCATCGAGCTGGCCGCCGAGGCGCCGGGACGCGCCGCCGATCGCTGGCTGCGCGAGGTGGTGCGCTGGACCTGGCGGGTCAAGCTCTACACCCACCTCGAGACCGAGCTGATGGGGCGGCTGCGCGAGCGCGCCGAGCGCGAGGCGATCGAGGTCTTCGCCGCCAACCTCAAGGACCTGCTGCTGGCCGCGCCGGCCGGCCCCCAGGTCACCCTGGCCATCGACCCGGGACTGCGCACCGGCTGCAAGGTGGCGGTGGTCGACGCCACCGGTCAGTTCCTCGAGCAGGCGGTGATCTACCCGCATGCGCCCCAGAAGCGCTGGGACGAGGCCCTGGCGGTGCTCGGCGGGCTGGTCGAGCGGCACGGCGTCACCCTGGTGGCGATCGGCAACGGCACCGCCAGCCGCGAGACCGACAGGCTCGCCGGCGAGCTGGTCAAGCGCCTGGCGCCGCGTCGCCTGACCAAGGTGATGGTCAGCGAGGCCGGCGCCTCGGTGTATTCCGCCTCCGAGCTGGCGTCCCGCGAGCTGCCGGAGCTGGATGTCACCATCCGCGGGGCGGTCTCCATTGCCCGCCGTCTGCAGGACCCGCTGGCGGAACTGGTCAAGATCGAGCCCAAGTCGATCGGCGTGGGTCAGTATCAGCACGATGTCTCGCAGGTCCAGCTCTCGCGGAGTCTGGAGGCGGTCATCGAGGACTGCGTCAACGCCGTGGGTGTGGATCTCAACACCGCGTCGGTGGCGTTGCTCTCGAGGGTCTCGGGGCTCAATCCCGGGCTGGCCGAGAACGTCGTCGCCCGGCGCAACAGCCAGGGCGTGTTCCGCGACCGCCGCGACCTGCTCGAGGTCAACCGCCTGGGGCCGCGCACCTTCGAGCAGTGCGCGGGCTTTCTGCGCATCATGAACGGCGCCAACCCCCTCGATGCCAGCGCGGTGCACCCGGAAGCCTATCCGCTGGTCGCGCGCATCGCCGAGCGCAATGACCGCGACCTGGCCAGCCTGGTCGGCGACAGCGGCTTTCTGCGCACGCTCAAGCCGGCGGACTACGTCGACGACACCTTCGGGGTGCCGACCATCACCGACATCCTCAAGGAGCTCGACAAGCCGGGCCGTGACCCGCGCCCCGAGTTCCGCGCCGCCGAGTTCCGCGAGGGGGTCGAGACGCTGACCGATCTCGAACCGGGAATGATTCTCGAGGGCAGCGTCACCAACGTGACCCACTTCGGTGCCTTCGTCGACATCGGTGTGCACCAGGATGGCCTGGTGCATATCTCGGCGCTGTCGGACACGTTCGTCGAGGATCCGCGCCAGGTGGTCAAGGCCGGCGACATCGTCAAGGTCAAGGTGATGGCGGTGGACGTCGAGCGCGGCCGGATCGGCCTGTCGATGCGCCTTCACGACCAGCCGGAGGCCGAAGCCGGCGAGAAGGAGGCCAAGGGCGAGAAGCCGGCGCGGCGCGGCAAGGGCGGCGGGCGACGCGGCCGCGGCGATGCGGGCAGCGGCCAGTCGCCGGGCGGGCAGATGGGCGCGCTGGGCGAGGCGCTGCTCAAGGCCCGCGACAGGACGCGCTGAGCCGGGCCGGAATGATTCGCCTTGAAACGGCTGTCTCCGGCACCATAATCTGATGTTTCACCGGCACGTCGGGCGTGCCGGCGGCGGTCTTCAACATGGGGTGTTCAACTTGTCCGAGCAATTCGTCAATGCCATCGCGAGGCTCCGTGGCGCGGCGCGCCAGGGCGCCCTGGGACGCCTGCGGCGGGGTATCGAAAAGGAAGGGCTGCGCGTCGACGCCGACGGCCGGATCGCGCAGACGCCGCATCCCCGGGCGCTGGGGTCCAAGCTGACCCATCCGCACATCACCACCGACTACTCCGAGTCGCTGCTGGAATACATCACCCCGGTCTACTGTCGTCCCGAGGATGCGCTGGCGTTCCTCGCCGACCTGCATCGCTTTTCCTATCGTCATCTCGGTGACGAGCGGATCTGGCCGGCCAGCATGCCCGGCCGGCTCGACGGCAACGACAGCGTGCCGATCGCCGATTACGGCCCGTCCAATGTCGGCTTCATGAAGCATGTCTACCGCAAGGGGCTCGACGTGCGCTACGGGCGGATCATGCAGTCGATCGCCGGGGTGCACTACAACGTCTCGCTGCCCGAGGATTTCTGGCCGGTCCTGCAGGAGCTGGAAGGGGCGACGGACACGCCGCTCACCCATTACCGCTCGGCGCGCTACTTCGACATGATCCGCAACTTCCGCCGCAACAGCTGGCTGCTGCTCTACCTGTTCGGCGCGTCGCCGGCGCTGGATCGCAGCTTCCTGACCGGGGCGGCGCCGGGCCATCTGCGCGCCCATGCTCGTCACACGCTGGTGTCGCCCTACGCCACCAGCCTGCGCATGTCCGATCTGGGCTACCAGAACAAGGTTCAGGCCCAGCTCAAGATCTGCTTCAACTCGCTGTCCAACTACGTCGGCACGCTGCGCCACGCCATCACCACGCCGTGGCCGGCCTATCAGCGCCTGGGGGTCAACGAGCAGGGCGAGTGGCGCCAGCTCAATGCCAACATCCTGCAGATCGAGAACGAGTACTACAGCGACATCCGTCCCAAGCGCGTGGCGCGTCACGACGAGACCCCGTCCCAGGCGCTCGAGGCCCGCGGCGTGGAGTACATCGAGGTGCGCTGTCTCGACCTGAACCCCTTCCTGCCGCTGGGGATCGACGCGACCCAGATGCGCTTCCTCGACGTCTTCCTGATGTGGTGCCTGCTGGCCGAGAGCCCGTGGATTCCGGATGAGGAGTGCGACCGGCTGGACGACAACCGGCGTGCCGTGGTGGAGCAGGGGCGCAAGGCCTCGCTGGCCCTGGCCGTCGACGGTCGCGAGCAGCGTCTGGCCGACCGCGCGGCGGCGATCTTCGCCGAACTGCGCGAGGTGGCCGAGCTGCTGGACATCAACGAGGAGGGCGGTGTGCATGTCGCGGCACTGTCGGCCCTCGAGCCGCTGCTCGACAATCCCGAGCACACGCCGTCGGGGCGGCTGCTGGGCGAGCTGGAAGCCAGCGGCAGCGACTTCGTCGAGCATGTGCTGGGGCTGGCCAATGCCCAGGCCGAGCAGTTCCGGGCCGAGCCCATGGACCCGGCGCGGGAGGCGCTGTTCCGCGAGCTCAGCGAGACCTCGCACCAGCAGCAGGCGCAGATCGAGGCGGCCGAGACCCGGGATTTCGCGGCCTTTCTCGACAGCTATTTTGCCCGCGCCCGTGAATCGCGACCCACGCCCGCCTCGTAACGCTTGCGGCGACCCCGGCGGGTCGCCCCGAATCATGGAGTGATCCGCATGCCTGTCAGTCTGCGCCGCCTGTCGGTGCGTCAATGGAGTCTGGCCGGTCTGGCCTTCTGTGCCCTGATGATGGGCGTCGCCCTGGCCCTGCAGTATGTCGCGGGGCTGGAGCCGTGCCCGCTGTGCATCTTCCAGCGCATCGCGGTGATCATGGCGGCCGGGGTCTTCCTGGTCGCCGCGCTTCACAATCCGCGCGGCTGGGGCGGCCGGGTCTACGGATTGCTGGGCCTGCTGGCGGTGGGCGGCGGCATCGCCGTCGCCGGCCGGCATGTCTGGCTGCAGTCCCTGCCTCCCGATCAGGTGCCCAGCTGCGGGCCGGGGCTCGATTACATGCTCGAGGTGCTGCCGCTGTGGGACGTGCTCTCCCGGGTGCTGTCGGGGTCGGGCGAGTGCGCGACCATCGACGGGTACTGGTGGGGCCTGACGCTGCCACAGTGGACGCTGATCGGCTTCGCGGTGCTGGCCCTGGTGCCGCTTGGCCTGCTGCTGATGCCGCGCCGCGCCCGCGGCGTCTGACTCCCTCCGCCTCAACCGAACGGCCGTGAGCCGGCGCTCGCGGCCCTCTGCCTTCCTTCACCGTCTGTCTTTCCGCGCGTGTCGGCTCGTGCCTCTTTAGTCGCAGGAAAGGGACTCGGCCTGCCGGCCATCCTTGCCGTTTCTTTCAGTGATTCCTTTTTAATCAAATGGTTGGGACATCATTCCCTTCGCTGTCGGGATGCCGCGACACCGCTGCGGGCAAAAAGAGGCTTTTATCGCTCCGGACATTTGGTATACGGTTTTACCTGTTTATTGTGTACAAATAATCCAACAACACAACGGATCCGTAGCGCATGAACCCCGCGAGCCAACGTCAGTCGGTCTTCGACTTCTACGGCAAGCCGCCGCTTCTCAAGGCCTTGCCGCTCTCTCTCCAGCACATCCTGGCCATGATCATGGGCACGGTGACGGTGCCGATCATCGTCGTCGGTGCCGTGGGCGCCTCGCTGGCGGACAAGATGGCGCTGATCCAGATCTCGCTGATCTTTTCCGGCGTCTCCACGCTGATCCAGCTCTATGCCATCGGCCGTTTCGGGGCCCGCCTGCCGGCGATCTTCGGGGTGGGCTTCGCCTACGTGCCGACGCTGACCGCGGTGGGTGCACAGTACGGCCTGAGCGGCATCCTCGGGGCACAGATCGCCGGGGGCGTGGCGATGATGGTGGTGGGGCTGTTCACCCGGCACCTTCGCCAGTGGTTCCCGCCGGTGGTCGCCGGGGTGGTGGTGCTGGTGATCGGCCTGTCGCTCTACGATATCGCCATCAACTACATGGCCGGCGGCGTGGGCAGCGCCGATTTCGGCGCCCCGATCAACTGGTTCCTGGCGCTGGCCACCTTGCTGGTGGTGCTGTTCGTCTCGCAGTTCTGCCAGGGCTTTCTCAAGCTGGCCTCGATCATCTGCGGCATCGGTGTCGGCTACGGGATGGCGCTGGCACTGGGGCGAGTCGACTTCACGCCGGTGCTGAACGCGCCCTGGTTCACGCTGCCGCAGCCGCTGAGTTTCGGCCTGTCGTTCCACGGCCCGGCCATGGTGTCGATGGTGATCATCTGCGTCATCAACTCGGTGCAGACCATCGGCGATCTCTCCGCCACCACGGTCGGCGGCATGAATCGCGAGCTCGAGACTCGCGAGCTCTACGGCGGCCTGCTGGGCAACGGCCTGTGCACGGCGCTGGGCTCATTCTTCGGTGCGCTGCCGACCTCCTCGTACAGCCAGAACGTGGGCATCGTCGCCATGACCAAGGTGATCAGCCGGTATGTGCTGGCGCTGGCGGCGTTGTTCATGCTGACGGCGGGCTTCGTGCCCAAGTTCGGGGCGCTGATGACCACCATCCCGCTGCCGGTGCTGGGCGGGGCGACGGTGATGGTCTTCGGCATGATCACCGTGACCGGGATTCGCCTGATCACCAAGGACGAGATGTCCTCGCGGAACATCACCATCGCCAGCCTGGCGCTGGCGCTGAGCATGGGTGTCTACGCGGTGCCGGAATCGATCGCCCGGTTTCCGGAGGTCGTGCAGCTGGTGATCGGCGGCTCGCCGATCGTGATCGCGGCGCTGGTGGCGTTCACGCTCAACGTCATCCTGCCGCGCCGCTCCCTGGCCGACGAGGAGGCCGAACGCGAGGCGGTCGAGGCGCGACTGAGCGAAGGTTGATGTCCCGCAAGGGATTGCGCCGGCGGGGTCGCAAAGGATTGACAGGTGACGCCGTTGGGGTGACGCTGGACCCTCGCTGCCGGACGACGACACAGGGGAGGCGACCGATGCTCGAAGACTGCAAGACCGCCCAGGAGCACTGGGGTGGCGTCCACCGCCTGATCGACCGCTGGCTCGAGGAGCGACGGACGATGCTGGGCGTGTTCACGGAGCTGCGCCAGGCCTGCGAGGTGGACCCCGAGGCCATCGGCAAGTCGCAGATCGATCGCTTCAGTGAACTGCTGATGGACTACATCAGTGCCGGGCACTTCGAGATCTACCCCCAGCTTCGCGAGGAGGCCCGGCACTTCGACGACGAGGCGGCGCTGGCCCTGGCCGGCCAGCTGCTCGAGCGCCTGGAAATGTCCACCGCCATGGTGCTGGACTTCGACCGCGACTTCTCGACGCCGACGCGCTGCCAGCACTTCGCCTCCCGCCTGCCCGCCTGGCTCCAGCGGCTCGACCGCGGCCTCTCCGAACGCTTCTCGCTCGAGGATCGGCTGATCGCCCGGCTGCATGCCGCGCACTCCCCGCAGCCGGCCTCGGGCGTGGCACCCCGCGCCACCCTGTAACGGCCGTCGTCACGCGGCAGTTATCGCGCCTCGCCGGATGACTCGACGAGGCGCACCGATTCCCTTCTCCGTCACTTACTGCTTCCTTACCGGCGACGCCGTCGCGCGCCCAGGCGCGCCCCGAGTTCCAGCATGCAGGGCGTGAGCAGCAGCGTCAGCCCGGTGGCGAAGGCCAGGCCGCCGGCGATCGCGCTGGAGAGCTGGGTCCACCACTGGGTCGAGGGCGCGTGCCAGCCCAGGCTCGGCGTCAGCAGGTCGACGTTGACCCCCAGCACCATGGGGATCAGCCCCAGGATGGTGGTGATCGCGGTGAGCAGCACCGGCCGCAGCCGCCGGCAGCCGGCTTCCAGCGCCGCCTGACGCGCGGACAGCCCGTCGCCGCGCAGCTGGTTGTAGGTGTCGATCAGCACGATGTTGTTGTTCACCACGATGCCGGCCAGGGCGATGATGCCCATGCCCACCATGACGATGCCGAAGGGCTGGGCGTTGAGCAGCAGGCCCAGCAGCACGCCGGCGGTCGAGAAGACGATCGCCGAGAGCACCAGGGCGGTCTGGTAGAGGCTGTTGAACTGGGTGACGAGGATGATCGTCATCAGGAACAGGGCGACACCGAAGGCGCTGACGAGGAAGCGGCTGGTTTCGGCCTGGTCCTCGCGCTCCCCGGCCAGGTTCGCGCGTACGCCGTCGGGCAGTTCGGCCAGGGTCGGTGCCAGGGCGCGCAGGCGTTCGTCGACCTGGCGGCCGGGCTGTACGTCGGCCTCCAGGGTGATGGCGCGATGGCCGTCGATGCGGTGCAGGATGCCGACCTTGGGCGCGGGCGTGAGCCGCACGAACTGACGGATCGGCAGCTGGCCCCGCTGGGTGTGCACGGTCAGGCGCTCGAGCTGGTCGAGGCTGCGCCACACCGCCGGCAGGCGGACCCGGATATCGACCTCGTCATCCACCTCGGGCGGGCGGTAGGTGGCCAGGGGCAGGCCGGTGGTGACCAGCTGCACGGCGCTGCCGATGGTGGCCACGTCGGCGCCGAAGCGGGCCGCCGCCTCGCGATCCACCTCGATGCGCCACTCCACGCCCGGCAGGCTGCGATTGTCCTGGATATCGCGGAAACCACCCAGGCGCTGCATGGCCGCGCGCAGCTGTTCCACGGCGGTGTCCAGCGTTTCCGGCTGGCGACCGGTCAGCTCGATCTGGATCGGCTTGCCGCTGGTCGGGCCGCGTTCCTGTTCCTGAAACGTCAGGCGCACACCGGCCAGGTCACGGGTACGCGCGGCCATGTCGTCGAGGATGGCGCTGGCCGGGCGGCGCCGATCCCAGTCGATCAGCGAGACGTTGAGCTGGCCGATCACGTCGGCGGCCATGCGGTTGTCCGGGGCGGCGAAGGAGCGTGCGTAGAGGGCGTCGATCTCGGGCATGCCGGCGACCCGGGCCTCGACGCGACGCACGATGGCGTCCTTCTCGTCCACCGACAGGTCGCCGCGGGCGTGCACCCGGATCTGGGCGTTGTCGGGTTCCACCTCGGGAAAGAACACCACGCCATGGTTGAAGCGCGCATAACCGACATAGATCACGGCCATGATGCCCAGCGCGCCGAGCAGGGCGAGCGCCGGACGCGCCAGCAGGCGGTCGAGCAGCCGTCGATAGAGCCGGGCACCGGCATCCAGGCCGCCGCCGGTGCGGGATGTATTGCGACGTCGCAGCAGGTTGCCCAGGGTCGGCAGGAAGATCAGCGCCATCAGCAGCGAGGCCAGCAGGCACAGCACCACCGTGGCCGGCAGGTATTTCATGAACTCGCCGACCACGCCCGGCCAGAACAGCAGCGGCACGAACACCGCCAGGGTGGTGGCGGTCGAGGCGATCACCGGCCAGGCCATGCGTCCGGCGGCTCCCGCCCAGGCGTCCCGCGATGACGAGCCCCGGGCGAGGTTGTAATCGGCCTGCTCGCCGACCACGATGGCGCCGTCCACCAGCATCCCGGCGACCAGGATCAGGGCGAACAGCACGACGATGTTGAGGGTGTAGCCGATGCTCCAGATCAGCAGGATGCCGGTCAGAAAGGCGCCGGGAATGGTCAGGCCGATCAGCAGCGCCGAACGCAGGCCCATGGTGGCGAGAATCACGATCAGCACCAGCACCACCGCGGTCAGCACGTTGTTGAGCAGGTCATCGAGCAGGGAGACGACGGTGGTGGACTGGTCCATGATGGTGCGCAGCTGCAGGGTATCCGGCAGGCTGGGCCGGGCCTCGTCGAGCACGGCGTGGACGGCCCGGCTCGTGGCGATGATGTTGGCCCCGGCGCGCTTGGCGATCTCCAGCACGACGGCGGGCTGGCCGTCGATCCGGGCATAGCCCTGCGGGTCCTTGAAAGTACGATGAATGACCGCGACGTCGCCGAAGGTGACCACCCGGTCGCCGTCCACCTTGATCGGCATGGACAGCAGGTCGTCGAGGTTCTCGATCAGCCCGGGCACCTTGATCGCCAGGCGGCCGGCGCCGTTGTCGATGCTGCCGGCGGCGACCAGGCGATGATTGCGCGAGACCAGGTTGAACAGGGTGTCGAAGTCGATGCCGTAGCCGGCCAGTACCTGCGGGTCGACGACGATTTCCATCAGGTCCTCGCGCTCGCCGGCGATATCGACGTCGAGTACCTGCGGCAGCCCTTCGATGGCGTCCCGGAGGCCACGCGCCGCCAGCATCAGCTCGCCGGCGGAGAGCGGGCCGGAGAGTCCCACCGAGAGCACTGGAAACCGCGAGACGTTGACTTCCATCACCCGCGGTTCATCGGCCTCATCGGGCAGCGAGCTGCGGGCGATATCGACCTTTTCACGCACGTCGGCCAGCGCCTGGCGCGGGTCGAAGCCGGCATCGAACTCCAGGGTGATCGAGGCATAGCCCTCGGCCGCCTGGGCGGTCATCTTGCGTACGCCCTCGATGGCCTGCAGTTCCTGCTCCATGGGGCGTACCAGCAGGCGTTCGGCGTCTTCCGGGCTGACGCCCTCGAGTGTCAGCGACACGTAGATGGTGGGGATCGTGACGTCCGGGTTAGCCTCCTTGGGGATGGCCAGGTAGGCCACGCCGCCGCCGATCAGCAGGAAGAGCAGCACCAGCAGGGTGGTCCGGGTGCGGTCGATGGCGGCGTCGATCCAGCGGCGCATCAGGAGCCCTCGGGGGTGTCGGCGGGGACGGGGGTCACCCGCTGGCCGGCCTTGACGAAACCGCCGCCCAGCGTGATCAGCCGCACCGGATCGGGCAGGCCGCCGACCCAGGCGTGCTCGGCATCGGCGCTGATCAGCTCGACGGGGCGAAAGCGTACGCGATTATCGGCGTCGACGGTCTTCACCCCCAGACGGCCCTGCTCATCGAGCACCAGCCGGGCCGGCGACAGGCGGTGCGCCGGACGCGGCGGCAGGGAAAGGGTCAGGGTGGCGCTGGCCCCGGCGACCCGCCAGCCCTCGGGGTTGGGCACGCTGGCCTCCAGGGCGAAGCGCCGGGTGGCCTCGTCGGCCTCGCTGGCCACGAAGCTGACGCGGCCCTCGAGGCGGCGGCCGTCGAGCAGGGTGAGGTGCGCGGGCATGCCGACCGCGATGTCGCCGGCCCGCTGCTGCGGCAGCCAGGCGGTCGCCTTCAGGTGGCCGACATCCACCAGCCGGCCCAGGCGCTCGCCGACCTGGACATAGGCCCCGGGGTCGATGTCGAAGCGCTCGAGCGTGCCCGCGAACGGGGCGTCGATGCGGGTATCGGCCAGCGCGTCCTGCAGGGTGGCCAGCGTGGCCTGGCTGCCGGCCAGCTCGCTCTGCAGGCGCAGCAGCTCGTTGTTCGAGACCAGGTTGCGCCCGCGCAGCTGACGCGCGCCCTCCAGTTCGGCGCGGGCCAGTGCCAGGTCGGCGCGGGCCTGCGCGAGGCGGGCGGGCAGGTCGCCGGCGTCGAGGGTCGCCAGGCGATCGCCGGCGGCCACCCGGTCGCCCTGGGCGTGCGGCAGCGCCTCGACCCGTCCGGCGCGCCGCGCGCGCAGGACCACGCTGCGGCGAGGCTCGAGCTGGCCTTCCAGAATGACCTGCGGGGCATGGGGTTCGGCGTGTGACAGGCGAACCTCGACGCGGGGTGCCTCGGCGGTGGTCGTCTCGGTGGCGGAAGCGGGCGGTGTGTCGCGGAAATGCCGGCTGTCTCCGAAGGCGAGCCAGAGCAGCAGACCCAGGCTCAGCAGCAGCGCCAGCCAGGCGGGAGAGAGCATCGCTCGTATGCGCATGACGGGATCCTGGTAAGGCCAAGCGGCGGCCACATGACAGACCGCCCCGGCGCGAACGTCGAGGCGGTCAGTCTAACAGGTGGCGGAAGCCCCGAAAGCCTCCCGCCGGGCAGCGCGGGTCAGCAGGCCGGCTCGGCTTTGGCGGGCTCGGCGGCGGTCGTGCGGTGCCTGTGCAGCCCCAGGGCTTCTTCACTGGCGGCACGGGTGCGGCGCAGCAGGGCGGCATCGCCGGCCAGGGCATCGGCCCGGGCGGGGACCAGCTGCTGGAGCCGTGCCCGCCACTCGGGCGAGGCGAAACGCTCGGGGAAGCAGCGTTCGATCAGCTCCAGCATGATCGAGGTGGCGGTCGAGGCGCCGGGGGAGGCGCCCAGCAGCGCGGCCATCGAGCCGTCGCCGGCGGTGACGATCTCGGTACCGAACTGCAGGATCCCGCCCTTCTCCGGGTCCTTCTTGATGATCTGCACGCGCTGGCCCGCCACTTCCAGGCGCCAGTCGCCGGGCTCGGCGGACGGATAGAAGGCGCGCAGCTCCTCGACCCGCTCCTCGTGGGACAGCCGTACCTGGTCGATAAGGTACTTGACCAGGCTGACATTGTGGCGGGCCACCGACAGCATGGGGCTGAGGTTGGAGGTGCTGACCGACTTGACCAGATCGAAGATCGAGCCGTTCTTGAGGAACTTGGTGGTGAAGCCGGCGAAGGGGCCGAACAGCAGCGAGGGCTTGCCGTTGACGTGGCGCCGGTCCAGGTGCGGGACCGACATGGGCGGGGCACCGATGGCGGCCTTGCTGTAGACCTTGGCCTGATGGCGCGAGACGACCTCCGGGTCGTCGCAGCGCAGCCATTGCCCGCTCACCGGGAAACCGGCATAGCCGTGCCCTTCGGGGATGCCGCTCTTCTGCAGCAGGCGCAGCGAGGCGCCGCCGGCGCCGAGGAACACGAAGCGCGAGCGCAGCCGGCGGCGGTCGCCGTTGTCGAGGTGGATCGTCAGGGTCCAGGTGCCGTCGGCGTTGCGCTCGAGGTCCTTGACCTTCTGGCCGGTGCTGACACGCACGTGCTCGTTGTCCACGGCGTGCAGGCGGGCCAGCAGCTGGTCGGTCAAGGCGCCGAAGTTGACGTCGGTGCCGCCTTCGGCCCAGGTGGCCGCCACCGGCTCCGCCGGGTCGCGGTCGGCCATCAGCAGCGGCGCCCATTCGGCGATGGTGCGGGCGTCCTGGGTGAAGTGCATGCCCTCGAAGCAGTGGTGCTGGCTCAGCGTCTCGTGGCGGGTCCGCAGGAAACGCACGTTGTCCTCGCCGCGCACGAAGCTCATGTGGGGGACGGGGGTCAGGAAGCCGGCAGGGTCACCGAGGTTGCCCCGCGAGGCGAGGTAGCTCCAGAACTGCTTGGACTCCTCGAAGAGGGTGTTGATGCGAATGGCCTTGGCGATGTCGACGCCGCCATCGGCGGTCTCGGGCGTGTAGTTGAGTTCGCAGAGACCGGCGTGGCCGGTGCCGGCGTTGTTCCAGGCGAACGAACTCTCGCTGGCCGTGGAGTCGAGTCGCTCGATGATCTCGATGCGGGCGTCGGGCTCCAGCTCGTGAAGGAGTGTCGCCAGCGTCGCGCTCATGACACCGGCCCCTACCAGTACGCAATCAACCGTCTCGTCCATAGTGGATATCAGCCCTTTGGCGATTCAGATGACGGGATTATATCATATTGCAATGCAAAAACGACCGGCGCAGAAGGGATGTATTATGCTGGGAAGTTTTTCCATAAGGGAAAGCTTTGTTCGGGATGAGTGAAGAAGCCTTCCCTGTCAGATGCTTATATTTAGTCTGCGAATATTTTGCGTAGGGGCGGGCACCGGCTCGCCGAAAAATGTTCACTCATCGCAGGCTGATGATCCGCCAGCCCCGCTCCCGGGCGATCTCGGCGAGGGCGGCATCGGGGTCGACGGCGACGGGGTGGTCGACGCGTTCCAGCAGCGGGATGTCATTGTGCGAGTCGCTATAGAACCAGGCGTCGTCCAGGGTGACATCGCGGGTGGCCAGCCACTGCTCGAGCCGGGTGATCTTGCCCTCGCGGAAGCTGGGTACGCCGCTCACGCGGCCGGTATAGCGGCCGCCGGCGGTTTCCGGCTCGACGGCGATCAGCTCGTCGACGCCCAGGCGGCGGGCGATGGGGCCGGTGATGAAGCGGTTGGTGGCGGTGATGATCAGCAGGGTGTCGCCCCGTGCGCGGTGGCGGGCCAGCAGTTCCTCGCCCCGGGGCAGGATGTGCGGCTCGATCTTGCTGGCCATGAACTGCTGGTGCCAGGCGGCCAGCTGCTCCGGGCTGTGCTCGGCCAGGGGCTTGAGCGCCAGGGCCAGGTAGGCGTGGATGTCCAGGGTGCCTTCCTGATAGGCCGCCAGGAAGCGTTCGTTGGCCTCGCGGTAGCTGATCGGGTCCACGGCGCCCTGTTCCACCAGGAACTCGCCCCAGGCATGGTCGCTGTCGATGCCCAGCAGCGTATTGTCGAGATCGAAGATGGCCAGGCTCAATGCGCTCTCCTCAGGTCTGGTTGGTCGCTCATCGGGCGGGTGGCGAAAAGGCGGCGGCGATTATTGCAGAACTCCGACAGGCTTGCACATCGCGGCGCCGCCAAGCGTGTATTGATGCGCTTTCAGCGTTTGTGGAAGAATGGCAGCAATACTGGATTTCATAAGGTGAAGCCCGTGATCGACGCTGACGGCTTCCGCCCCAATGTTGGCATCATCATCGCCAACCCGGAGGGCCAGCTGCTGTGGGCGCGTCGGGTGGGGCAGAACGCATGGCAATTCCCTCAGGGGGGCATCAAGGCCTACGAGACACCGCAGCAGGCGCTCTATCGCGAGCTGGAAGAGGAAATCGGCCTCACGCCCGATGACGTCGAGGTGCTGGCCTGTACCCGAGGGTGGTTGCGCTATCGTCTACCCCGACGCATGGTCCGTACCCAATCGCGTCCGGTGTGCATCGGTCAGAAGCAGAAGTGGTTTCTGCTCAAGATCCGCTGTCAGGACAACCGCATCTGCATGGATACCACGGCCAAGCCGGAGTTCGATGGCTGGCGCTGGGTCAGCTACTGGTATCCGCTGGGGCAGGTCGTGCCCTTCAAGCGCGAGGTCTATCGGCGCGCGCTGCGCGAACTCGCGCCCCGGGTGCAGCGCCTGGCCCGGGGGGGCGGCTGACATGCGGCCGCTGTCACACCGACAACAAGAAGAATGCTCATGCTCGATGTACTACGTCGTATCGTCCAGGAGGTAAACGGCGCGCGCAGCCTGGATGCCGCGTTGGCCACCATGGTCCGGCGGATCCGCAAGGCCATGCATACCGACGTGTGCTCCATCTACCTCTTCGACGCCGCTCAGGACCGCCTGGTCCTGATGAATACCATCGGCCTGCGCAGTCAGGCCGTTGGGCATGTCAGCCTGCGCCTGGGAGAGGGCCTGGTGGGCCTGGTCGGCCAGCGCGAGGAACCGCTCAACCTCGAGGACGCCCCGTCCCATCCCGGTTTCCGCTATTTCGAGGAAACCGGCGAGGAGCGCTTTTCCAGCTTTCTGGGGGTGCCGGTCATCCACCAGCGCCGGACGCTGGGCGTGCTGGTGGTGCAGCAGCAGGAAAAGCGTCGTTACGACGAGGGCGACGAGGCCTTTCTGGTGACCATGGCGGCCCAGCTGGCCGGGGTGCTGGCGCATGCCCTGGCGACCGGCACGCTCAACCGGCCGACCCGCACTCCCGGCATGGCGACCTTCACCGGCGTGGCGGCCTCGCCCGGCATGGTGATCGGCGAGGCGCGGGTGATCGCGCCGCCGGCCGACCTGGACAGCGTGCCGGACCTGGTACCCACCGACATCGAGTACGAGATCCGCCGCCTGGGCGAGGCCATCGAGCGGGTGCGTGGCGAGATTCGCGCGGCCGGGGCGCGCCTGTCGAGCCGCATCCCCAGCCAGGAGCTGGCGCTGTTCGATGTCTACGAGCAGATGCTGGCGGATGCCGCCCTCGGCCAGGAGGTCGAGAAGCGCATCCGTGAAGGGCAGTGGGCGCCGGGGGCGCTGGCCGACGTGGTGCGCCGGCACGCCCAGTATCTCGAGCGGGTCGACGACGACTACCTGCGCGAGCGCGCGGCCGACGTGCGCGATCTGGGGCGGCGGGTGCTGGCTCACCTGCAGCAGGAAGCCAGCGACGGGCCCGGCGAATACCCCGAGCAGTGCATCCTGGTCGGTGACGAACTGAGCGTGACCATGCTCGGCGAGGTTCCCCGCGAGCGCCTGGCCGGGCTGGTGTCGCTGAAGGGCTCGAGCACCTCGCACGTGGCGATTCTGGCCCGGGCCATGGGCATCCCCACGGTGCTGGGCATGGTCGACCTGCCGCTGCCCAGGCTCAACGGGGCGCCGGTGATCCTCGACGGGCATCGCGGACGGCTGTTCGTGCGCCCCGAGGAGGACCTGGTCGGCCACTATCGCAAGCTGATCGACGAGGAGCGGGCGCTGGCCGAGGTGCTCGAGCACGAGCAGCACCTGCCGAGCGTCACGCCGGACGGGCACGCCATGCCGCTGATGGTCAATACCGGACTGGCGGTCGACGCGGTGGCGTCGCTCAAGCCGCGCATCGCCGGAGTCGGACTGTATCGGACCGAAGTCCCCTTCATGATCACCGAACGCTTCCCCGGCGAGCAGGAGCAGTCGCGGCTCTACCGCGACCAGCTCGAGGGCTTCGCGCCGCTGCCGGTGGTGATGCGCACCCTGGACATCGGGGGTGACAAGGACCTGCCGTACTTCCCCATCCACGAGGCCAACCCCTTCCTCGGCTGGCGGGGCATCCGGGTGACGCTCGACCATCCCGAGGTGCTGATGGTGCAGCTGCGCGCCATGCTGCGCGCGTCTGTCGGGCTGGACAACCTGCGCATCATGCTGCCGATGATCACCAATGTCGATGAGGTCGACACGGCCCTGCGGCTGCTCGAGCGAGCCCACAAGGAGCTCAGTGAAGAGGGGCTGTCGATCCGGCGCCCCGAGGTCGGGGTGATGATCGAGGTGCCGGCGACGCTCTACCAGCTGAGCGCGCTGGCCGAGCGGGTCGATTTCTTCTCGGTGGGCAGCAACGACCTGACCCAGTATCTGCTGGCGGTGGACCGCAACAACCCGCGGGTGGCGGAGCTCTACGATGCCTGCCATCCCGCGGTGCTCTCGGCGCTGGCGCAGCTGGCGGCGGAATCCCGGCGCCTGGCCATGCCGGCCACCGTGTGCGGCGAGCTGGCCGGCGACCCCTGCGGGGCGCTGCTGCTGACCGGCATGGGCTTCGTCGGGCTGTCGATGAACGCGCCCAGCCTGCCCCGGGTGCGGGCGGCCATCCGGCGGGTGTCGCTGTCCGATGCCCAGGCGCTGGTCGACGAGACCCTGGGCCTGCCCACCGCCAGGGCGGTACGCGCCCACCTGGTCGAGCGTTTCGCCCAGTGGCAGTTGACGCACCTGCTGCCGCCGCGCGACGAACAAGAACGCTGAGCCGACGTGCCGGGGTTACCGGGCGCGGTGCAGTCGCTCGGTGGGCAGGTGCTCGGTGTGGGTGTCTTCCTCTCGCCCCAGGGGGCCGAAACGACGCTCGACCAGCGTCAGCTCGCCCGTGGCGCGCCATTCCACCAGCGTCGTGGCGCGCGTGCCGTAATCGCGGCCGAGGATGAAGGGCGCCGACAGCCAGCGTTCCCGCTCCAGCCCCACGCCGGTGTCCGGCAGTTCGGCGTCCGGTGCCTGGCGGGTATCGGCCATCAATGCCCAGGCCCGGTGTTGAAACGTCTCCCACGGGGCGTCGTGCAGGGCGCTCACTCCGTGCCGCACGCGGCACAGCTTGGGCCAGGGGGTGTCGAGACTGGCGTTGGAGACGCCGTGCACGCCGGGCGCCACGCGCTGCAGGCGCGTTTCGTGACGGCCGTGGTGCACATGCCAGAGCGTCTCGCCGTCGCTGACCAGCAGGTTGAAGCCGGCGTAGGCCCCGGCCTCGTGATCGGCCAGGCGTGACAGCCAGGCCGGCAGGGACGGGCTTTCCAGTGCCTCCCGCACCAGATGTCCGCGGCTGGGGGCATTCGGCGGCGGGGAAAACCCCGGATCCCGGACATTGGTCAAGGCCGCCAGACGCCCGCCGACCCGAGCCGCCAGCCAGGTACCGCCGGCTTCCAGGTCACGGCCGCCGACGATGTCCGGGGCGTCCTTCCACGGGGCGAGCGGCGCGCTGGGGCGGTCGTGACGCTCGTCGCGGTTGGCCGCCAGGCGCAGTGGCACGGGCGCGTGCGGGCGCCAGTCGAGAACGATCAGGCACATGGCATCTCTCGTTGAATGGCCGGGGCCATGACAGGCCGGTGACCGGCGATGTAAACTCGCTCCATTGTCGACGGCAGGGACGCGGATGCAAGACCTCGAGGCGGAGCGCAGACACCAGCGAGGCCCCGGTCGTCGCCCCTTGTGGCTGGGGGCGGCGTGGGCTGTGCTGTGCCTGCTGGGGGCGCTGGGCGTGGCGCGCTTCCTGCCGGTATCGACGCTCTGGGTCGCCATCGTCGGCGGATGGGTCTGGCTGGTGGGCGGCCTGTTGCTGATGCTGGGCTTCTGCGGGCTGCCGCGTGAGCACTGCCGGGTCGTGATGGGACGGCGATTGCGACGCCTGGCCGACGTGCTCGAGAGGGCGGAGCGTCCCTCGGGCCTGGCGTCCGAAAAGCCGGGCGGGGCGCCGGCCGATGCGACTCGGCCGCGTGGCGGTGTTGCGCATCGCCGAATGCTGCAACAGTGCGTCCGGGAGCGGGATCGGGCCCGCGAAGAGGCGGAACTGCTGATGCGTTACCTGCGTCAGGTGCGTCGCGAGCTGGAAGCGCTGGAAGGGTGGTCGCCGGAGGTGGAAGCCGGGGCGGAGCGTCGCCTCGCGGACGTGCTGGCGTTGCTGCGGCAGTTCGATGGGCCGGACGGCCCGCGCGAACTGGCCCGCACGGATGGCGAGCCGCCGCGGGTGCTGATCGTCGACGACGGTCCCGTGAATGCGGCGCTGGCCCGGCGCGTGCTGGGCGCGGAAGGCTTGCAGGTCGATATCACCGCCGATGGCGAGGCGGCCCTGGCCCTGATGCAGCAGCACGATTACGCCCTGGTATTCATGGACATCTTCATGCCCACGCTCGACGGGGTGGAGACCAGCCGCCGCTGGCGCGCGCTGGAGCGCGAACGCCGGGCGGTGCCGAGCATCCTGATCGCGCTGACGGCCAATGCCAGCGAGGCGGATCGCCAACGCTTCTTCGCCGCCGGCATGGATGATTACCTCGCCAAGCCCTATCGTCCCCAGGCGCTGGTCGATCGCGTGCACCGTTGGCTGCCCGGCCGGCTGCTGCGGGATCCCGGGGCGCCGTGACCCCTTTCTTTCCTCTTGTTCAGGAATCATCATGCTCGAGTATCCGCAAATCGATCCCATTGCCGTTGCCCTGGGGCCGCTGAAGATCCACTGGTACGGGCTGATGTACGTGGTGGGGTTCGTGGGGGCCTGGTGGCTGGGGCGCCGGCGTGCCGCCCGGATCGGACTCACCGCCGATGACATCGGCGACCTGCTGTTCTACGGGGCGCTGGGGGTGGTGCTGGGCGGGCGCCTGGGCTATGTGCTGTTCTATGGCTTCGAGCGGCTGGCCAGCGACCCGCTGTGGCTCTTCCAGGTCTGGGATGGCGGCATGAGCTTCCACGGCGGGCTGGTCGGGGTGCTGATCGCCGCGGCGCTGTTCGCGCGCAAGCATCGTCTGGCCTTCTTCCAGCTCACCGACTTCATCGCGCCGCTGGTGCCGATCGGCCTGGGGGCCGGGCGCATCGGCAACTTCATCAACGCCGAGCTGCCGGGGCGGGTCAGCGACGTGCCCTGGGCGATGGTGTTTCCCGGCGGTACCCAGCCGCGTCATCCCTCGTCGCTCTACGAGTTCGCGCTGGAAGGCGTCGTGCTGTTCACCGTGCTGTGGCTGGTGTCGCGCCGGCCGCGTCGGCGGGGTATGATATCCGGCCTTTTTCTGCTGCTCTATGCCCTGTTCCGCTTCGGTGTGGAGTTCGTGCGCCAGCCGGATCCGCAGCTCGGCTTCATCGCCTTCGGCTGGCTGACCATGGGGCAGCTGCTGACCGTGCCCATGGCGCTGGCCGGGCTCGCGCTGATGCTGTGGTCACGTCGCCAGCCGGTGGACGGGGCCGCGACCCCGCAGCCGGCCTGAGCGCCGCGTCATGCCGACATTCGTTTTTCCCGGTGAGTATTCATGCAGCCCTATCTTGACCTGATGCGCCGCGTGCTGGACGACGGCGTGAAGAAAGACGACCGCACCGGCACCGGTACCCTCAGCGTGTTCGGTCATCAGATGCGCTTCGACCTGGCCGACGGCTTCCCGCTGGTGACCACCAAGAAGCTGCATCTGCGCTCGATCATTCACGAGCTGCTGTGGTTCCTGCGCGGTGACACCAATATCGCCTACCTCAAGGAGCACGGGGTGCGTATCTGGGACGAGTGGGCCGACGAGAACGGCGAGCTGGGGCCGGTCTACGGCTATCAGTGGCGCAGCTGGCCGCGACCCGACGGCGGTCACGTCGACCAGATCGCCAACGTGGTCGAGCAGATTCGTCGCCATCCCGACTCGCGGCGACTGATCGTCTCGGCCTGGAATCCGGCGCAGGTCGACGACATGCAGCTGCCGCCATGCCACGCCCTGTTCCAGTTCTATGTCGCCGAGGGGCGGCTGTCCTGCCAGCTCTACCAGCGCAGTGCCGACATCTTCCTCGGCGTGCCGTTCAACATCGCCAGCTACGCGTTGCTCACGCACATGGTGGCGCAGGTCTGCGGGCTGGCGCCGGGCGAGTTCATCCATACCCTGGGCGATGCCCACCTCTACCTGAATCATCTCGACCAGGCCCGCGAGCAGCTGACCCGCGAGCCCCGCCCGTTGCCGGGGCTGGTGCTCGACCCGACGGTCGATGATCTGTTCGCCTTCCGCTTCGAGCACATCGCCATCGAAGGGTATGACCCGCATCCCCATATCAAGGCACCGGTGGCCGTATGAACGAAACGCAACCCCTGGACGACCGGCACGCGACGCTGGTGCCGGTCGCCATGATCGCCGCCGTGTCACGCAACGGCGTGATCGGTGTGGACAACCAGCTGCCCTGGTACCTGCCGGAAGACCTCAAGTTCTTCAAGCGCATGACCCAGGGCAAGCCGCTGGTGATGGGGCGCAAGACCCACCAGTCGATCGGTCGTGCGCTGCCGGGCCGGCTCAATATCGTCGTTACCCGCGATCCCGATTTCCGGGCCGAGGGCGTGCGGGTCTGTCACGACCTGGCCGAGGCGTTGGCGCTGGCGGACGATCAGGCGATCATCGATGGTGTCGAGGAGATCATGGTCATGGGCGGCGGGGAAATCTATGCTCAGGCCATGCCGTGGGCGTCGAGCCTCTACCTCACCGAGGTCGACGTCGAGCTGGCCGGCGATACCCGCTTTCCAGCGATCGACCGCGACGTCTGGGAAGAGGTCCAGCGCGTTACCGGGGAGCGCAGCGGGCAAGAGGGCAAACCCGGCTATGCCTTCGTGGCCTATCGGCGCCGGACGGCGCCGTGACCCAAGGCGCGTTCAGTTGTCAAAGCGTGCCGGCGTGACACAGACTGTACCCATGGAAAGGGAAGGTTCATCGCAGGCTGAGGGAGTCCTCTTGCAACCGACGGAGGTTATGCCTTGTTGACGGAACGCGCGTCAGCGCTATTCGAGACCCTGGAGCGTCAGGCCCGTGAAGGCGTGGACGAAATAGCCAGCCTGCGTGAGCGTTTGCAGCATCTCGAGGCCGAAAATGCCAGCCTGCGCGAGGCGCTGTCGCACCTCGTGAAATCGGACGCCGTGACGCCTCGCTCTGCCAGCGAACGGGGGTACCCGCTGCCGCGTCGGCCTATGCCGTCCGGCGAACCAGCCGCCGAGCCTGCCCCTGCCGCTATGGCGATGCCCGGTCCGGCACCCTCGGACGTGCCCCCGGATTCAACGACGGTGTCTGCCGAAACCGGAGACGGTGACGAGCCGCCATCGCCCCAGGCCCTGCTGGATAGCTGGTACCGGCGTTACACCAGCACCTTCTTCAAGGGCCACACCCGCCCGTTGAAGGTGGGCATCCACGAGGACCTGCTTGCGCTTGAGCCCTGGCCCGAGAAGCTCGTACGCCGGGCGCTCGCCTGTTACGTGCATCTGCCGCGCTATCTCAAGGCCGTGCGTGCCGGTGCCGAGCGGGTCGATCTCGAGGGCCAGCCGGCCGGCGTGGTGGACGACGAGGAAGCCCGTCACGCACGCAAGAAGCTCGAGGCCCTGCAGGCCAAGCAGCGCGCGCGAGACGCCGGCACCTCGGAGCGTGAAAGCCGCAAGAACGTGCGACTCGATCGCAAGTTGAGCGACCTGCTCGCCAAGCACGGCCGTCACTGACCCATCGACTCCTGTCTTGCCTGTCTCCGGAGCGCCATTGCGTTTGGCGCTGCGGGGTTCTTCACCGCGTTACGTTGGCCAGCCGTTGGTTGCGACGCGCGAATGGCTTGATTAGTGCCCTTGCAATGACACCCAGGGCTGATCATCATGAACGCCGTTCGCGATCGTCACGCTTTCGTCACATGGTGGCAGTAGGGTGCGTCGTGACACGGTATCGCGGCGTTGCGGTGCCAGTGTGCCGAGGTGAGCCGAAAGAGGGCCCCGCTGAGGCGGCAGGATTAAAAACAGTGTTTTTTTCTTGTTGCGTTCGGGAAAGTCCCGGTATATGGTTCTCCTGCGAGCATTGGATAATAACAAGGCTTCGCTGAGGCAAGCGCCTTTTCAGGCCGCGCCCGGCAAGCCAGTTGCATTTGCAAACAACGATCGAACAGTAAGCTAGTTAAGGAACTATCGCGATGAAAAAGACGCTCTTAGCGACTGCTATTGCCGGTGCCCTGGGCGCCTCCGCCGCTGCACAGGCTGCCACCGTCTACAACGAAGACGGCACGCAGTTCGACATCTATGGCAACATCCAGCTTGCCTATGCCGATCAGGAAACCTACGGCGGCGGTGATGTTGATAGCGAAGATCAGCTGCTCGACAACGGCTCGACCATCGGCTTCAAGGGTCAGCACATCATCAACCCGGGCCTGATCGGCTACTTCAAGGCCGAGTTCGAGCACGACGCCGACGAAGAGAAGGTCAACGGCGGCATCAATGATGGTGACCAGGCTTACCTGGGCCTGACAGGCAACTTCGGTGACTTGCGTGTCGGTTCCTGGGACCCGATCATCGATGACTGGGTCCAGGATCCGGTCTCCAACGTCGAGTACGCGGACGTTACCGATTCCACTTCCGATCTGGGCCGTCTCTACGGTGATGATTTCGGCGTAGGCGCCGATACCGACCGCGAGGGTGACAAGGTTCAATATATGTCTCCGTCGTTGGGTGGTCTGCAGGTCGTCGTCGGCACCCAGTACAAGGGTGATGCGGAAGGCGAGTACGAAGCAACAGGTTACAAGAACCAAGGTTCCAATGCCTCGCTGTTCGGCGGTCTCAAGTACGCCGTTGGCGCCTTCTCCGTCGCGGCTATCTACGACGACCTGAACAACTACGAACTCGACTCCACCACCGGTGGCGACGACATCAAGGCTGACGCCTACGGCCTGGGCGCTCAGTACGTCATCGGCACGCTGCGGGTGGCGGCAAAAGCCGAGCGTACCAAGCTCGATTACCTCGGCGAAGATGGCAACATCGACCGTTACGCCCTGGGTGCGCGCTATGGCTACGCGCTATCCGACAACTTCGCCGGCGATGTGTACGGTGCTTACCAGTACGTCGACGCCGACAAGGAAGTGGCCGCAGTTACCAACCCGATGGCGTACACCAACGCTGATGGCGGCCACAACGTGACCCAGTCCGGCGACTACAACGGTGATGATTCGTTCAACGAATTCATGGTCGGTGCCACGTACAACATCTCTCCGGCCATGTACACCTTCGTCGAATACGTCAGCTACGATCGTGAAGACGACCTGGGCGACGCGGTCTCCTTCGGTGCTCTCTACAGCTTCTAAGCTGTCGACCGACACACGAGGCATTGCCTAATGAAGCCGGCCCATTTGGGCCGGCTTTCTGTCTATTTGTGTCTTTGTCTTGATCGCCCGAGACTCGTTCTGCCTTCTGCCTTCTGCCTTCTGCCTTCTGCCTTCTGCCTTCTGCCTTCTGCCTTCTGCCTTCTGCCTTCTGCCTTCTGCCT